>CAYZJP010000135.1:0-12636 GCA_964478755.1 uncultured Klebsiella sp. | reverse complement strand
TGCGCGTGGTTGAGGGTTTCGGACGGGGTAACAAGCGACGAGCCTTGTCATGGAACGAAAGGAAACCCGAGGTCACTGAAGATCCGTCTCGCCCGCGCCGGCACCAAAAAACGGCCCGTCTATCGCATCGTGGTCGCCGACTCGCGCTCCCCGCGTGACGGTCGGTTCATCGAACGGCTCGGCCATTTCAATCCATTGTTGCCGAAGGAAAAGCGCGCCGCCATGTCCGCGCTCTACGCCTTTTGCCGCGAGGTGGATGATGTGGCCGACGAGGAGAGCGTGCCATTGGAGCAGCGCCGCGCACGCCTCACCGAGTGGCGGGCTGACATCCGCACCGCGTGTGATGGCGGGCAGCCGCAAATTTCCGTCAACCGCGAGTTGCAGCCCTTCATCGCCGCCCACCGGCTGCCCTTCGCGCTGTTCGACGACCTGATTCGCGGTGTTGAGATGGATCTTGATGTCACGCGTTACGAGACGTGGGAGGAGTTGGAGCAATACTGTTACCGCGTCGCGTCGGTCGTGGGATTGTTGAGCATAGAAATCTTCCGCTACACGAACCCTGCCTGCCGTGACTACGCCATCCATCTCGGCAAGGCGCTCCAGCTCACCAACATCCTCCGCGATGTGGGCAACGACGCCGCGCGTGGACGCATCTACTTGCCGCGCGCGGAACTGAAACGCCATGAGGTCACCGAGACTGAGATACTCAGCGGTGTGTTCTCCCCGCGCTTCCGCAAACTCGCGCAGGCCACCGCCGGCCGCGCTCGCCATCATTACGCCCACGCTCGATCCACGCTGCCTGTGGAAGATCGCAAGGCGATGGTTGCTGCGGAATTGATGGGTGCGGTCTATTGGCGGCTCCTGTGCAAGCTGGAAAAGAAGGACTTTCCCGTGCTCTCGCCGATACCGACGAAACTGAACAAGCTGCAAAAGCTCGCCCTGATCCTGCGCACATGGTATCGCTCCGCCACCGGCGCGCTGGCGCCGAACTATGGCGTCTGAGCAAGCTCCCGTTCCCGTAAGCCCGCCCCGTCGCGTCCCGCGCGGCGTGGCGGATTTGCCCGTGCGGGAAGCGCCGCAGGCTCGCCGTGCCGCGCCCGCAGCCGACTTGTCCGGCTTCAAGCCAAGCCGCCGCGCTCATGGCGAAGGCAACGTCCTCCCTCACCCTGACCCTATCCCAGCGAGGGCGGGCCGGAGCGAGGGAGAAAGCATTGTTAATCCGCCGTTCAAGAACCGTCGGAACGCGCCCGTCTCCAACCGTCGCCTCATCGTAAACGCCGACGACTTCGGGCGCTCGCATTCGATCAACCAGGTCGTCATCCGCGCCCATCGCGAGGGCATCCTCACCACCGCGAGCCTGATGGTAAATGGCGACGCATTCGACGAAGCGGTTGAACTGGCGAAACAAAACCCGGCGCTCGGCGTCGGCCTGCATCTCACGCTCGTCTGCGGCAAGGCCACCTGTGGGCGGATGGAAATCCCCGACCTCGTCAACCCGCTCGGTGAGTTCAGCAACTCGCCGGTTGCCACTGGCGCTCGTTACTTCTTCAACCGCGGCCTGCGTCTCCAGCTCGCGAGAGAAATCGCCGCGCAGTTCGCGAAGTTCAAGGCCACCGGCCTCGTGCTCGACCACGTCAACGGCCACCTGAACCTGCACCTGCACCCGACCGTGTTCGAGATGCTCGCGTCGCGCTGTCAAGAGTGGGGCATCCGCCGGATGCGAGTCACAGACGACCCGTTCACGCTGAACCGCCGGCTGGCGGGTGGCAAATGGTTCTACCGCGCGAGCCATGCCTTAATCTTTGGCCGCCTCTCCCGCCGCGCCCGGCGCGTTCTGGCCCGCTCCGAGATTCGTTTCACCGACCACGTCTTTGGCTTGCTGCAAAACGGGCGGGTGGACGAACGCTACATCGCGAAGCTGCTGCCGGAACTGCCGCGCGGCGACTCCGAGCTTTACTCACATCCGTCGCTCGACGAATTTCGCCACGAGTTCGAGGCGCTCATCAGCCCGCGCGTGAAGGCGCAGGTGCGGGAGCTGGGCATCGGGCTGATTCGCTACCAGGATTTGTAAGTCCGTCGCGCATGACGAAGATTCTCGCCATTCTCATCGCCGGCCTCGTCTGCGAGGCGATCGGCGTTGTCTTTCTAAGCAAGGGCTTGAAGCTGGTCGGCGAGGTCAGACAGGTCAACGCGGCGGAAATCTGGCGCGTGGTGAAAGCCGGCGTGGCCAACACGAACATCCTCCTCGGCGTCGCGCTGGAGGCCGCCTTCTTTGTCGCGCTGCTCGTGTTGCTCTCGCGGAGCGACGTGAGTTTCATCTGGCCGCTGACCGCAATGGGCTTCGTGCTGACGACGCTGACCGCGAAGTTTTTTCTGCACGAGGAAATCCCGCCGGCGCGTTGGCTGGGCGTGCTGCTCATCATGCTGGGCGCTGGCCTCATCACCTACACTGAGAAGGCGAAGGAGCGGGAGCGGAAGGAAGCCACTCCGTCAACGATGGCGTCGCCCCGTTGAAGACGGAGCGGAATCCCTGCGCCAACGCATCCTCACTTGGACGCAAAGCAGCGCGTTACTGACGTTCCCACCTGACGGCACGGCACAACTCTTTGCGCTCCTTGCAACAGAGCAACGCTTCATCGTTGAGGCGCGGCGGAAGGCACGGCGTTGGTGAGCGCGGGAAGGCTGCCCAGCAGCGCAGGGTCGAGGCGGCCCTGGGACACGAGGTCGCGGACGTGCGCGGCCAGAAGCGTGCTGGCGCGCGGGTCGGACTTCAAGGCGGTGGCGAAAGAAGCCCACGCTTGCTCGGTCTGGCCGAGATCGTATTGGCGGAGGCCGTGGCGGACAAAATCCTGCGCGTCGCGTGGGAGCGTCTCGTCGTGAAGCTTGTGGCGTTTGGCCCAGTTCTCCAGCCAGTCCACGCGGCGGCGGCCGTTGGCGAAGTAGGCAGGGGGCAGGCTTTGCAGGTGCGCTTGATAAACTTCTCGGCGCACTTCTTCTGGCCAGTCCGGCGCGGTGGGAAGGAGACGCAGTTCGTGGACCTTTGCCGCCAGCGCGCGGGCGATTTGCTGGTGGCCACCGATCGTGGGATGAACGTGGTCGAGGTAAAGATCGTTCCCGGGCAGCGCGTCGGAGCTGCTGGATTCGAGCATCGCGCGCGCGTCCACAAGCGGCGTGTGTGTCTCAGTGGCGAGTGCGTGTTGAATCCGGTAAATTGGTTCCACCATTCGCAGCGGGCAGATGTCCTCGTCCTTGGCGCGCAGGTAGTATTCGCGCGCTGTCGCCGTCTGGCCGAGGCGGTCAAGACATCGCGCGATGCGATAGCAGAGCAGGGCATGCTGCGGATCAATGGCCTCGGCCTCGCGGTAAAGGGCGAGGGCGGCGGGCAGATCGTTGCGGCGATCAGCTACGGTGGCGTCGTCGAAGTGTCTTTGCCAGCGGTCTTCCTGCTCGGGTGTGAGGCCGGCGCGGTGCTCGGATTTGAAGGGTGGGCAGTCGCGCAGGTTGGAGCCGAGCGTGACGATGACGACGGGGACGTTCGCGGCGCGGCACTCAACGATCATCGCGCGGAAGCTTTCCTCGAATTGCCGGACGACGCGCGCGTGCCAGCCGGCGTCGCGGTGGTAGGAGGCGTAGCCGGCACGCGAGTGGTCGAGGCGGGCGTCCACTTCGTTTGCGAGCGCGTCGGTGTCCTCGTCGCGCGACAGGGCGTCATGCGGCACGAGGCCTTGACGAAGCCATGCGAGAGTGCGCAGTGACGCAGTGCGCTCTGTCAGCCATAGCGCCGCCAGCGAACGGGCCTTGAGGGAATCGCAGGTGCGGTCTTCGAGAAAGTCGTTGTGGCCCATCGCGAGGATGACGAGGTCCGGCTGATAGTGCAGCGTCTCGCGCAGGACGAAGGCGAGCCGGTAGCTCGCGTAGGAAATGCCGCCGCAGTTGATGGCCTCGATCCGGCGTGTTGGCGTGCGCGCGGCGAGTTCGAGTTTAAGCCACTCTGGGAACGCGGTGTCCTTCAGGTAAGGATGGCCGTAAACTGTCGAGCCACCGAAGGCGAAGACGCGGAAAGCATTCGTCGGCTTCTGCGCGGGAAATTCTTGGGGGTTGAAGAAGTTCTCCTTCGTGCGCGCGGTGCGATAGACGTCGCCGACACGCTCGAAGAGTGGCCGCTGTCCGCCAATGCCGGCGACCGGGTCGGCGGCGGGCCGTGCGACATCGAAGAAACGCAGCGCTCCTTCGAGCAGCACCAACGGGAGCAGCCCGAGCGTGATCGCGCCAAGGCGGAACCACCAGCCGTGGTCGCGGCGCGGATGAGCGGCGGGAGCGGGCGTGGTTGAGTTCACGGCGACGATGCGCCGCAGAATAATCAGCGCGCCGCGCCGGGGGAAATTGAAAACAGTGCCCGACTACTGCGCGGCTGGAACGGCTTTTTCGGGCCGGCTGATTTCATTGGTCCGGCGGAGCAGGGACTCCTTCACCGGATCGAGGCGGGGATCACTCACTTGAACGAGATAACACCGCGCGATTCTCGGATGCCCGGCGTTGATGGCGTAGCGCGCGAGGTGGGTGCGGACTTCGTCACGCTGATCGTCGTCCTCTGCCAGTTTGAAGGCGTGCTCCCAGGCTGCCTGGCCCTCGGCAGGACGCGCCGGTTGCACGAGATAGAAGGTCTGCGCGTATTCAGCGGCGCGCGGGTAACTCTCCGGCTCCAGGTTCATCCCTCGGCGGTAGAGCCTGAGCACGCGCTCGTAGAGTTCCGGTTCGGCGAGCTTGCAGTGGCTCATCGCTTCCGAGCGGTAGAGAAGCAACGCGGTGGCATAGTCGAAGAAATAAACCGCCGCGCGGGGCGAGAGTGACAGGCTCCGCTCGAAGCAAACGAAGGCGTCAACCGTGCGGCCGTTGTGGGCGAGAAAGTGAGCCAGCTCGTTCCAAGGTGCGGGGCTTTCAGGCTCGGCGAACCGGTCATCTTCCCAGTGGCGGACGGCCTCCAGATCCTCATTGAGGTCGGCGCGGAAGGCGTCAGCCAACACCGCGACGTTGCCTTGATCCGGATGGCGCGCAATAAACTCGGCGTAGGCGGCGGAAACAGCCTGTATCCGGTGCTCCATGCGCAGGCTCAGGACATGGGTTGGCTTGTCGGCCAGATGCTCGTCCCGCGCGGCTGTCTCGCGCAGCCAGCGGCTCATGTCTTGGCGGGCGCTCTCCTCGCGCACTTGCAAGGCCTTAAGCTCGGCGTCCGCCGATTGCTTGGTCGCCGGGGCGACCTTGGCGAAACTGTTTTGCGGTGCGGCCCAGCACAATCCGGCGATGACCAAAGTCAAGGCGCGGCTCACAAAATGGGAGGCAATCGAGTCGGTAATACGGCGGCGCATTTTCAAATACGGGCAATGAGACGCGAACCCGGTGCGGCGGATACAAGAATTTGGTGAGCAATGTTTGCACGGGCTGATCGAGGCACCGCATCGGAGGCGATGCGGTGCCCGGTATGCTTCGAGTCTGCGGTAGTCGCCCACTTTTCAAATTCGCCGGGCAGCGAGGCAGGCTACGGCTGGACGGGCTTTGGCAGGCTCAGGCGGCGATCATCGTCCTTGGCAGGGGGCGGCAGGGCTTTGTCCACGAGTTCGCGGGAGAGGCGGTCCTTTATCCCGGCGAGGGTGGCGTTGGTCACGGAGTTGAGATGGAGGCGAGCCTCGTTAAGCTTGCCGGCGGCGGCTGTCACACGGGCGAGATGCAAGTGCGTGGCCTCGCGTTCCAGTTCGTCGCGCGCAAGGGGCAGCACTGCCGTCCAGGCGGCGATGGCCGCCTCGTGGTCCGGGGGTTGCAGGCCGTAAAAGAGCTGGGCGATGTCGGTGGCGAGCTGGAAGTTGCCAGCGTCGAACTTCTGCGCGAGGCGATACAACTCCAGCGCGTGCCGCAGCACCTGCTGTTCGGAAATGTGGTAGTGCTCCGCGGCGTCCTTGCGGTGCAGCACAATGACCGAGCCGAGATTGTGATAGTAAATCGCCTGCCGGGGATTCAGCTCAATGGCCTTGGCGTAAAGCTCGAAAGCCTTCGCCACCGGCCCCGTCTGGCCATAGCTGTTGGCGAGGTTGTTGTAGGCGGCCGGATTGGACGGATCGAGTTCCAGCGCCTTCTCCCAGTGTTTGCGGGCCTCGACCTCCTCGCCGATGTCGTTGAGAAAACTTCCGAAGGCGAGCTGGCCGCGCGCGTGCTTCGGATGCCGCTGGAGAAAATCCACGTAGGCCGCCTTCACGGGCTCGAGTCGTTGCTCGATCTTCAGGCTCAGGAGCGCCTCGGACAATCCCGCGCCTCTTTTCGCAAAGGCCCCGTTGTCCTTGATCCATTTGTCTATGTCCTCATGTGCCGTGTCGTCGAGCGCCATGATTTTTTGAAAGTCCGCCTCGTCCGGGTCGGCGGTGGACGTGGAGAAAGCCGGCGACGTCGGGGGTTTGTCGCCGGTTTTGGACGCGGCAACCGACGGTCGGGCGATCAGCGCGACCACAAACAAGGCAATGACGAACCACTTCACGCGCACAGCGTAGCAACTCGCACCGTCCCGTCCAAGCGCGCCTTTTTCTCGTGACCGTGGCATGGGTTCGCTAGGCTGCGCTACTGTTGGACCTCGCCATGCGCAGCGTGCTGACGCTGCTGGAGCCAATCGGCTTTGTCTGGGGCTGCCTCGTCGTCTTGACTGTTTTGCTCATTCGGAAGAAACGCAAGCGCCTCGCCGCCGCGCTTGGCGCTCTGGCCGCGTTCATCTGGCTCATCGGCGCGACACCGTTGCCGGGCACGCTCCTTGGTTCGCTTGAACGTCCGTGGGTCGGCGTGAAACGCGCCGATCTCCCGGAGGCCGATGCCATCGTGCTGCTGGGCGGGTTCCTCACACCCTCGCGTGAGGAGGTCGGGCAAGTGCATTTCAACGGCAACGCTGACCGCGCGGTGACGGCACTCGAGCTCGTGCGTCTGGAAAAGGCTAAAGTGCTCGTCGTCAGTGGCAGCGCCTTTACACGCGACGGCGAGGCGTTCGTCGAGGCGGATCTCTTCAAACAGTTTGTGGACGAGCGCAAACGCGGTGGGCCTGAAGTCCTCAGCCTTGGCGGCTGCAAACACACGCGCCACGAGGCGGAGAAGATTTCCCAGCTCGCCCAAGAGCGCGGTTGGAAGCGCATCCTCCTCGTCACTTCCGCGAACCATATGCGGCGCGCGGCGGCGGTCTTCCGCACGACCGCCAGTCTCGAAGTGATCCCTGTGCCCGCCGCGTTCCTCACCCGCGCAAGCATCGTGACCGTGGACACCGTGGATTTCGTCCCGCACGGCGGCGGTTTCGGGAAACTGGATGCGTATCTGCACGAGGTCATCGGTTGGCACGTCTATCGCCGGCGCGGGTGGATCTCCGACGAGGCGGCGAATTAGCGCCCGCTTTTTCCTTCAAGCCCGCCCACCGCTCCGCCATCTTCCGCGCGTGGAACTGACCGCCGACGAAATCCAGTGCGCCGTCCGCGCCGCGCTTGCCGAGGACATCGGGCCGGGCGACGTGACCACGCTCGCCACGGTCCCCGAGGCCGCGACGATCAGTGCCTCGATGGTCGCGCGCGAACCGCTCGTCCTCGCGGGCCTGGCTTTCACCGAGACGGCCTTCCGCGAATTGGACCGCAATTCGGCCATCACTCCGCACGCGGCGGATGGCGCCTCGTGTCTCAACGGACAGATTCTACTGCGCATCAGCGGTTCCGCCCGCGCCATCCTCACTGCCGAGCGTGTCGCGCTGAACTTTGTGCAGCGTCTCTCCGGCGTCGCCACGCTCACGTCGCAATTTGTCGGGCAAGTGAAAAGCACGCGCGTCAAAATCCTCGACACACGCAAGACCACGCCCGGCTGGCGGCGCTTTGAGAAATACGCGGTGAAGTGCGGCGGTGGGCAGAACCACCGTGCCGGTCTCTTCGACTTGGTGCTGATAAAGGACAATCACCTTGCCGCATTGCGGAACGAACGGCCTAACGCCATCGCCGCCGCTGTGCGGCGCGCGCGCGCCGCGCATCCGCAACTCAAGATTGAGGTCGAGGCCGACACGCTCGAACAGGTGCGGCAGGCCGTTGAAGCGCGCGCGGACATCATCCTGCTCGACAACATGAGCCTCGCCGACCTGCGGGCCGCCGTCGCCCTCGTGGCCGGCCGCGCGCAGACCGAAGCCAGCGGCGGCGTGAATCTCCAGACCGTCCGCGCCATCGCCGAGACCAGCGTGGACTTCATCTCCGTCGGCGCCCTCACGCACTCCGCGCGCGCGGTGGACATCGCGCTGGATTTTGAAAGCTGATAGCCACATCGCGCCGTGACCGTTGACGCCCAAATCCTCACCGCGATGCGCCGCGCTGGCGCAGGCTCGGTGTCCGGTGCTGACCTCGCGCAGCAACTTGGCATGAGCCGCGCCGCCGTCTGGGCGCGCATCGAGGAGTTGCGCAAGCTCGGCTACGAGATCACCGCCAACCCGCATCAAGGCTACCGGCTCCTGAGCACGCCCGACGTGCTGCACGCCGACGATCTTCTCGCGCGCCTGCCGGACAACCAGATCGTCGGCCGTGACATTCGCGTCTTCGAGGAGACCAACTCCACCAACGACGTGGCGGAAAGGCTCGCGCGCGACGGTGTGAAGGAAGGCGTCGTAGTTTTTGCCGAAGCGCAGAAGAAGGGCAGGGGACGGCTCGGTCGGCAGTGGCTTTCGCCTGCGCGCAAGGGGTTGTGGTTCTCCGTGCTGCTGCGGCCCGACCTGCGCCCGCAGGCCGCGACGCAACTCACCGTTGTCGCCGCCACCGCGCTCGCCCGCGCCATCCGTCGGCAGACGAATCTCACGCCGGAAATCAAATGGCCAAACGACATTCTCCTGCGCGGGAAAAAAGTCGCCGGCATCCTCACCGAGTTGAGCGCGGAACTTGACCGCGTCAAATACGTCATCATCGGCATCGGCGTGGACGTGAATCTGATGAGCGCTGACTTGCCGCCGGATTTGCGGAAGATCGCTACCTCGCTTCGCATTGAGAGCGGCCAGCCCGTGTCGCGGCCCGAGTTGGCCGCCGCTGTTCTGCGCGAACTGGACGCGGACTACGCGCGCATCCGCGCCGGCCAGTTCGTGGCGCTCGCCGACGAGTGGGAGGAACAATGCACCACCATCGGGCGCGCCGTCACGATTCGCATTGGCGACCGGGCGCAGACGGGTGTGGCTGAATCACTCGACTCTGAAGGCGCGTTGCTCTTGCGCACACAGCACGGGCGCTTGGAGCGCATCATCGGCGGCGATGTGACGGTGGAAAAATGATTCTTCTTCTCGACATCGGCAACACGCACACGCACCTGGGCCTCGCCGATCAACGCGGCGTGCGCAAACAGGTGAACATCAAAACGGCGCTCTGGCGTTCCGGCGAAGCTGCGGTGCCAGTGCGGCGCTTCGTCGGCAAGGCGCGCATCGAAGGCGTGGCGTTGTGCAGCGTGGTGCCGGCGGTGACGGGCCAGGCCGTGGTCTTGGCTCAAAATGAATTTCACCTGGCGACGTTGGAGCTGACCCCGCACACCATCGCGGGCGTCGGCATTAATTACCCCCAACCCAGCCGCATCGGTCCCGACCGGCTGGCGAACGCCGTCGCGCTCCGCCACCACTTCGGCGCGCCGTCGGTGGCGGTGGCGTTCGGCACCGCGCTCGCGTTTGACGTGGTGGACGGACATGGCGACTATGTCGGCGGCATCATCGCGCCCGGCCTCGCAGCGATGACGGATTACCTGCACGACAAGACCGCGCTGCTGCCGCGCATCACGATCCGCGAGACGAGTTCCGTCATCGGCAAGAGCACGCGCGAGGCGATGCTCATCGGCGCAGTGCATGGCTACCGTGGGCTGGTGCGGGAGTTGATTTTGGAACTGAAGCGCGAGTTAAAATGCCTCCGCCTGCCCGTGGTCGCGACCGGCGGTTACGCGGAACTCATCGCCGCCAAGCTGCCGGAAATCACCGCCGTCGAGCCGAACCTGACGCTCGAAGGTCTGCGGCTGGTCTGGCTGGCGAACAATCTTGCCACGCGCCCGACTAGCCGGACAATCCGCCGCGCATGAATCGCATCGAAGCACGCTTCGCGAAGCTGAAGCAGGACGGGCAAAAGGCGCTCGTCGTCTATATCGGCGCGGGCGATCCGCATCTCGAAGCCACGCGCCAGCTCGCGCTCGCCTTCGACCGTGCGGGTGTGGACGTGCTCGAACTCGGTGTGCCCTTCAGCGACCCGCTCGCCGATGGTTTGGTGAACCAGCTCGCCGCGCAGCGCGGCTTGGAGAGCGGCACCACGCCGCCGAAACTTTTCGCAACGGTCGCCGCGATCCGCCGCGAGTCGCAAATCCCGATTGTCTTCTACGTCTATTTCAACCTCATGCACCGCTGCGGTGTGGAGAAGTTCATCGCCGACACCGCGCGCGCGGGCGTGGATGGCTTGCTCGTGCTGGATTTACCGCCCGAGGAAGCCGACACCTACGAACAGTTGATGCGCAACGCAGGCCTGTGCGCCATCTGGCTCGTCGCGCCCACGACGCCGGATGAGCGCATCGAACGAATCGTCAAACGCGGCACCGGCTTCATCTATTACATCTCACGCGAGGGCGTGACGGGGATGCAGGCCAAGGTCGCGGGGAATCTCGCCGAACGTGTCGCGCTCATCCGGCAACACACGTCGCTGCCTGTGGCCGTCGGCTTTGGCATCTCGAACCCGGAGCAAGCGCGGCAAGTCGCCTTCGCGGCGGACGGCGCGGTCGTCGGCAGCGCGGTGGTGAACCAGATCGCGCAGCTCGGCAAATCGCCCGCCCTCGTGCCGAAGCTGGAAGCATTTGTGAAGTCGTTGGGGGATGGAGTCAAGGGGAGGTAGCAGCGGTATGCAGAAGCGTGGCTTCAGGCCGCGCAACGTGTCTTGGCCTGATGCGTCAGCAAGCAGGCTGCCTTCTTGGTTCTCATGGCCTGCTGCGGCGTGAACGCCGCGCCCCTCTTTTTCGCGTGCCTTCGCCGGGGTCGGTTTCTATCTTCGCGCCTCTTTATGGCGACACTGAAACCGTTTCCCGCGCTCCGACCGAAACCTGAACTTGCCTCGCGCATCTGCGAGCTGCCCTACGACGTGATGTCGAGTGACGAGGCGCGCGCGATGGCGGCGGGCAATCCGCTCTCCTTCCTCCACGTCTCGAAGCCGGAGATTGATCTGCCGCCCGGCACCGACTGTTACTCGCCGCAAGTCTATGCGAAGGGCAGGGAGAACTTAGCAAAGCTCATCGCGGACGGCTCGCTGTTTCAGGACAGCCAGCCGTGCTTTTATCTCTACCGCCAAGTCATGGGCGGCCACGCGCAAGTCGGCCTCGTCGCCGCCGCGAGCTGCCAAGAATATCTCGACGGCATCATCAAGAAGCACGAGCTCACACGGCCCGACAAGGAGGACGACCGCGTCCGCCACATCGAGACACTCAACTCGCAAACCGGCCCGGTCTTCCTGACTTACAAAGCCGTTGCGGCGATGGATGAGTTCGTCGCAAAGAAAATCGCCACGACGCCCGAGGTGGACTTCACCGGCAATGACGGCGTGCGCCATAGCTCGTGGAGCGTGCGCGCCGCGAAGGAAATCCAGTTCATCAGTGAACAATTCGCGAAGATTCCGTTCCTCTACATCGCCGACGGTCATCACCGCAGCGCGGCGGCAGCGCGCGTGTTTCAATCACGCAAGGGCGCTGGCCATAGCGGCGGCTTCCTCACCGTCACCTTCCCGCACAACCAGATGCAGATTTTGCCCTACAACCGAGTGTTGAAGGATTTCAACGGCCTCACACCAGAGGTGTTGCTCGCGAAGCTCGACACCATTTTCATCCTCAGCCCGAACGGCACGCCCAAGCCCGCGCGCGAGCACGAGCTGGCGCTTTACCTCGGCGGGCAGTGGCGCTCGCTACACTTCCGTCCGCAGTTCGCGGCGACGAATGATCCGATTGAAAAACTCGACGTGACGCTGCTGCAGAAGTTTGTGCTCGATCCCATCTTCGGCATCACCGACCCGCGCACGAGCAAGCGCATCAACTTCGTCGGCGGCATCCGCGGCACGGCGGAGCTGGAGAAGCTGGTGAACAGCGGCGAGTATGCGTGCGCGTTCAGCATGTTCCCGACGAGCATCGTGGACCTGATGGTGATTGCCGATGCGGGCGGGATCATGCCGCCGAAGAGCACCTGGTTCGAGCCGAAGCTCCGCGACGCGATGTTCTGCCACAAGATTTGAACGACGGCTCGGTGGGGAGATCCGAGCTTGTCATTCTGGCGCCGGTGGAACACGTTCCGACAGCCACCGATGTTTTTCCTTCTCCCACTCGGAGTTGATTACCGGGCCGAACGCTACCCGGTGGTGACCTTCACCCTCATCGGCATCAATACGGTCGCGTTTCTGGCTTCGTTCATTTACGAGTGGAACGGAGGCGATGATGCGGCGCGTGCGATGCGCGAGTGGCTCTGGATGGTGCCAGCCGACCTGCGCTGGCACACGCTTCTCACCTCGATGTTTGTCCACGGAGGATGGACGCACCTGCTGGGCAACATGGTTTGAGACCTCTGCGAAACTCCCCTCAGGCCCGAGCGTCATAGAACGGCATGCA
>CAYZJP010000134.1:0-12647 GCA_964478755.1 uncultured Klebsiella sp. | reverse complement strand
AGCCGTCGGACTGGTGCGCCCACTCGCTGCCCCCGGAGAATTGAGCATGGAGACGCAAGCCGTCCTTTTCCCCGGCCTCGCGCTGCCCGCAGAGCGGCGCACGACCATCGTGAAAACGTATGGCGGAACCAAGCGCTACAAGAGCCAGCCCAACGGCTACGCGCGGCCACCGGGGAGCGGGCCGGCGGGCGAGACGTGCAAGAGCTGCGCGCACTATCGGCGCGTGCCAGGCGGCGGCAGCGTTTTCCCGAAGTGTGCCGTGATTGAGTTCCGATGGACTCACGGGCCGGGCACGGACATCCGGGCCAAGTCGCCCGCTTGTGAACTGTGGAAGGCGAAGGAGCCGAACCCATGACTGTTGAAGATTTGGTTGACCTGGTGGCGGCACGCACGGGCGGCACGCCTAAAAAGACGGGCGGGGGCTACGCGGTGCGCTGTCCGGCGCATGAGGACAAGCGCGCGAGCCTGTCCATCGGCAAGGGCGCGAAGGGGATCGTGCTCAAGTGCCACGCGGGCTGCGCGGCGAAGGACATTTGCGCGGCGCTCGGGGTGAAGCTGCGGGATTTGTTTGAGGAGAAGGCCGCGCGGCAGCGCGGCCCTACCATAGCGAAGGCTGCCCCCTCAACCCGGCCCCCTCCCCCGGCGGGTGCGAGGGAGAAGAAAAGCCCGGCCCCGCCGAAAGCGGCGAGCGCCGCGTCACGCGAGCAGTTTAATATTCTGGCGACTTATCCCTACCGCGACGAGCGCGGCAAGCTGCTTTACGAGGTCGTGCGGCTGGACCCGAAGGATTTCCGGCAGCGCCGGCCCGATGGCAAGGGCGGCTGGTCATGGAAGCTGGGCGACGTGCGGCGCGTGATTTACCGGCTCCCAGAGGTCATCAAGGAAGCGAAGGGCGGCGGCACGGTCTATGTCGTCGAGGGGGAGAAGGACGTGGCGGCGCTCGTGGGCGTCGGCCTCTGCGCGACGTGCAACTGCGGCGGCGCGGGCAAGTGGCTCGCTGAGTATGCCAAGGCGTTCACCGGCGCGGCGCGCGTGGTCATCATCGCGGACAAGGATGAGCCGGGGCGCAAGCACGCAGTGAAGGTGGCGGCGGCGGTGACGGACCTGGTCAAGGACGTGCGCGTCATCGAGTGCCCCGACGTGGGCGGCAAGACGGTGAAGGACGCGGCGGATTTCTTCGCGGCGGGCGGCGGGAGGGCGGACTTGAAGCAGCTCGTGGAGGCGGCGAAGCCGTTCGCCACGGCGACGGCGGAGGCGGGGCCGGTGATTTCAGCGGAGAAGCCGCCGGAGCTGCCCCCCGCCGTGTATGAGCCGGCGCGCGGGCGCTTCTACGTGCCCACGCCGAGCGGCGATTGGATGCCGATTCCCGAGGCCAGCTTGATGGTGCGTATCCGGCGCGCGGGCTTCCGTGTGTATCTCAAGGACGCGAACGGCGTTACGGAGGCGGAGCACGCCAAGGAACGCATCATGGACGAACGCTACGTGAGCCACGCGGGCAAGATCGCGGGCTACGCGCCGGGGCTCAAGACGATCTGCGGCACGCGGATGCTGGTGACGAGCGGCCCGAAACTCTGGCCGGCCACGCCGGGCGAGTGGCCGCGCATTGAGCGGCTGTTGCAGCAGTGGTTCGGCTCGGACCCGGCGCACGGGGCGCGGCAGTTTTGGACGGTGTTCGGCTGGCTCAGTGCGGCGGCGCGTAGCCTCGCCAGCGGCATGGCCACGGGGCAGTTCGGGCCGGGTCAGGCGCTCTTCCTCACGGGCGAGGGCGGCGTGGGCAAGAGCGTCTTCCAAATGTTCGTCACCAAGCTGCTGGGCGGTCGCGTGGCGGACCCGTCACGGTTCCTCGGCGGCAACGAGTTCACGAAGGACATCATCGCGGCGGAACACAACGCGATTGAGGACACTGCCACGGCGCGGGACATTGACAGCCGGCGGCAGTTTGGGCAGTCGCTCAAGAATCTCGTGGTGAACCAGACTCACTCACTGCATGGCAAGGGCGCGGACGCCATCACGGTGACACGCTTCTGCCGAGTGACCGTTAGCCTGAACAATCAGCCGCAGGATTTGATGGTGCTGCCGGAGCTGTCCGGCGGCGTGGCGGATAAGATCATCATCCTGAGGGTGGCGCGCGCGGAGCTGCCGGACCTGCTGAACTCGGCGGCGGTGGCGGAGTTTTGGGCGGGGATTGAGGCGGAGATTCCGGCGTTCCTGCACGCGCTGGCGGCGACGCCGCTGCCGCCGCTGGTGACGGACGGAGAGACCGCGAGACGCTACGGCGTGGCGAGCTGGCAACACCCCGATATTTCCGAGCAGGTGCAAGACCTGAGTCCGTGGCGGCGGCTGGTGGAGCTGATTGACCACGCGCGGCCATGGGCGGACGGCTTGGAGCCGGAGGCGATTATTCACGAGTCCTGGACGGGCACGACGGCGGCGCTGGAGTCGCTGCTGATGGAGCGGAGGAAGGATCAGGCCAGCCGGTGTCTGCGCGGGCTGCTCTGGACCGGGCGCGACCTGGCGGCTTTCGCGGAGAACTGCCCGGATCGGCTTCGGAAGTTTTCGGCGATGGGTCACACCAAATGGGAGATTTTCCCTCCCAAGTAAGGCTTTTCATCCGATGAATTCAAAACAACCCCTACTAACCCCTACTGACCCCTACTGGACAGGTGGAGTAGTAGGGGTCAGTAGGGGTATTTCCCCAAAAGCCTATAACGGCCCCGTGCTCTCCGTGTTCAGCGGGATTGACCTGCTGGGGATGGCGTTTGCGGCGGAGGGTTTTTGCGTGGTGTCGGCGGGGGACAAGATTTTCGGGCAGGACGTGCGGGAGTTTCATCCGCCCGCCGGGTGCTTCGCGGGCGTGATCGGCGGGCCGCCGTGCCAGGACTTTTCAGCGGCCCGGCGCGGCGCTCCGATCTTCGATGGCTACGGGGCCGCCATGCTGCGCGAGTTCGCGCGAATCATCGAGGAGTCACAGCCCGACTGGTTTTTGATGGAGAACGTCGCGCGCGTGCCGAGCATCGCGGTCCTTGGCTACCGGCAGCAGCGGATAGATTTGGACGCGCGGGAATGCGGCAGCGCGCAGCGGCGGTTGCGGCATTTCCAGTGGGGCAGCCGGCATGGGCTGGTGCTGACGGTGACGCGCCAGGCGGTGACGCATCGAGGCGAGGCCACTTGCACGGCCACGGAGGGCCGGCGGGCCGGCAAGCGTGGCTGGCCGGCGTTCTGCGCGCTGCAAGGCCTTCCTGAGGCATTCCTTTTGCCGAGCTTCACGCGGCGGGCGGCTTACGAGGCGGTAGGCAACGGCGTGCCGCTTGAGATGGGCCGGGCGGTGGCGCGGGCGGTGAAGGCGGCGCGGCCCTGGACAGCGTTGAGGCTCTGTGCCTGCACGTGCGGTCGTGAAGTCACCGGGAAGCAAATCCTCGCCACCGCGGCCTGTCGGCAGCGGGTGAGCCGCGCCGCGCGCCGTGACGCGGCCAGGTCACCGTCCGCCGGCGCGGTCACACAGAAGGATATCTTTGCCGAAATCAGCAGGCAAGAAAAGGACAAAAGCCGTGATTGACCTCGACATTGAATCGCTGCGCGCCATCGGCGTGCCTGAAAGTCTTTTGACCCCGCTGCTCGCGCCGCCCTCGCCGCTGCGGGACCGGCCGGCCAAGCTGGACATCAACTTTGCGTCCCCGCGCGAGAAAGCCGTGTGGGAAATCCTGTGCTTTCTTGATGACGAAAAGCCGACGGTGCGGGGGCGAAAGCTTTTGCGCGCCGGCATGGAGGAGATGGCGGTCCGGCAGGAGGCCCGACTGGCCGCGCTGATCGCCCGGTTGGGCACCCGCAAACAGCGGGTCTAGGCAGCCCGCCGTAAAGGCGTAAAAGGGCGGAGTGAAAACCAGCCGGCCAGCGAGGCGAAAGCCAAAAGCGAAGCCGGAAAAGCTCGCGCCCCGCCCGGCGACGCGCCGATTCGGCCTGCTGGCCGCAGTGTTCGCCACCCGCAAACCCTTTTGACCCATGCCCGATGACACCAAACCCGCCGACAGCGCTCCGGGAAACCCTTTTGCTGGCCCGCCGGCTGGCGGCGCTGCGCCACCAGCCGAAAGCCCAGCGGCTGCCGCTGGCGCGGCTGGAGCTGACGCTGGCGCGGCTGGCGGTGGAGTTCTGGACGCAGCGCAAGGCGGTGGAGCTGCTGACGTGGTGGCAAGACCGGCGAAACCCCGGCGCGGGCCGGGAAAGGGGAACACCTGGGCTTTTGACGAGGCAAAAGGCGAATGGAAAGGCGTCCGCAAGACCGCCGCACCGCTCGACGAAAGCGCCCGGAAAGCCATCGCCGCCGCCGGCTGGGGGCGGCCCGCCGAGCCATCCGCTGACGCAAAAGATACTGCGGGCGGCGCGCCACCGGCTCCGGTGCCTCCTGTTTTTGTTTTCGACGAAGGCGGCAATCGCGCTTTTCTCGAATACGCCCTCGATTCCGCTGAGGGCGCGCGCAAGGAACACCTGGAGGCGCTGGCGCTCTCGATTCTGGCCGGCACGAAAGCCGAGTCCCGCGCCGATGAGTTCGCCGCCCGCTTTCACGAGCTGGAAAAGCTGACGGAGCGCGAGCGCGAGGGCGTGCTTTTCGTGCTGCTGGATTTCCTGCGCGACTGCGAGGTGAACATCCCCAAGAGCGCCTACGGCGTTTGGGCGATGCTCAATCGCGGGCTGCGCGGCTATCGCGGCCAAAAGGAGATGGTGAAGGAGCTGACGGCGCTGAAGGAGGCGGTGAAGTGAGCGCGCTGGAATTCATCTACTCGTCTTTTTGGGTGTTTGCCGGCGTGACGCTCCACCTCGCCCTCGTGTGCTCCATCGCGGCCCACATTGCGGCGGCTTTTTGCTTCCGGCGTTGCGACCACTGCCGGAAGGTGAGAGGGGAGACAGATTGACAAGGAATGACATCTATTGCAAATTGGGCGCATGAAGATGGTTTCAAGAAATATCTCCCTGCCCGAGCCGATGGCGGCCTACGTGGAAAGCGAAGTTGCGCGCGAATACGGCAACACCAGCGAGTTTTTTCGCGACATGGTGCGCGAGCGGCAGCGGCGGCAAATCGATTCCGAAGTGGCGTTCCTGAAAAGCGCCACGGACGGCGCGCCGGAAGGCCCCGGTGCCGACGACATTGCCGCCGTCCTGAAAATCCAGCGGCGCGTGAGAAAGGGGCTGCGTGCGCGTCGTGCTTGATGCCAACGTGGCCGCCAGCGCCGTGGTGTTCCGGGGAGCGCCGTGGGCGGTGCTGTTGAAGCTGGCCCGGCGGCAGGCCACGGCCTACGGGACGGATTACACGCTGGCGGAGACGCGGGAGACGGCCTTGGAATTGCAAGCCCACAAACGCGCCGCGCACAACGTAGCCGGGGCGCTGGCTTGGTATCTCAGCCGGGTGACAAAGGTGGAACCAGCGCCGCTGGGCAAGCGCCGGTGCCGCGATCCGAAGGATGATCCCTACCTCGCCGCCGCGCTCTCGGCGCGGGCGGAATGCCTCGTGACTTACGACGGCGACTTGCTGGCTTTGGGCAAGCCGTTTGGCATTGAAATCGTGAAGCCTTCACGGTTTCTGCAAAAGTTCGATGCCTGACGCCTCGCACGTCGCCTACCGCCACGGCGTCGCCGGGGCCGGCGGCATGGGCAAGACCTCGCGGCTCGCGTCCATCGTCGCGGAACGCCAGCCGGATTTCATCTTCGCCTTTGACCCTGAGGGACAGGTCGCGCGGCTCTTGTCCCTTGACAGCACGCACCGCCTGGACCAGCTCGGTCACAGCCTCGCGCGCGGCGCGGCCTGCTACTCAGCGCGAGACAGCAGGGACCGCGCCGCCGCCTTTGACGCGTTCTGCGCGGGAGCCTGGGCGGTCGCCAAGTCACTGCCGGGCACGAAGCTGCTGCTCATTGACGAGCTGCAACTCCACGTGGACACCAACACCATGCCCGCCGGCTTCTGGCAGGTGATGGACACAGGCCGCTGGCACCGGCTGGACCTCGCCTTCACCTGCCAGTCCTTCAACCGCATCCACAACGGCGTGCGCCTCCATCTCACGCACGTCAGCGCGTTCAACCACACCGACGAGCGCGCGGCGGGCTTCCTCCTGGAGAATGGATTCCCGGCGCGCGAGCTGGCGGCGCTGGGGCACGGCCAGTATCTCACGCGCCGGTTGATTCCGCCCTCGCCCATCCTCGCGTGCGACGACGTGCGCGGCATCCGCGCGCCGCTGCCAGGTCAGTCACCGGAGGTTTCCCCTCACTTGGCGCGGATTTTCGGGAAACCGAAGCGCTAGGATTCGATTACAGGCGTTTTGATGGGGCGTCCGGTGTCCTGACCCTCGGCAAAACGACGGACTCAGCGGCGGGGGTGCCACGTCAAGGAAAGGCGTGGCGTGCCAGCGAACAGCTTCTCGTGTGTCACCAGACTGGCTCCCTGTTCAATCGCGGTCGCGGCGTGCCAGGCGTCATTCTCGCCAAGCCGCCTGCCCTTCATGCGGCGCAGGCGCTGGGTCGCAGCCATGATGGTGGCCGTCTGCGCCGTCACGGGCAGAGGCCGGCCAAACTGGTTGAGCCACGCATGAGCGGACCGGGTGTCCGCCTCGCCTTCCAGGAACTCGCCGCGCGCGACCACGGAGATGGCGAAGGGCTGGTTACGGTGCCGGGCAAACCAACGGTGCAGCGGCTGGTCGGTTCGCCCCGCCTCCCGCCGCAGGCCAATCAGCAGCGTGGAATCAAGCAGGAGCATTGGACTTCTTTTTTTTGGCTGGCTTGCGCAACTGGTTGAGCAGTTCGCCGACGGTGGCGCACGGCTCGGGAATCATGTCAACAACCACGTCGGAAAAACTCTCGCCTGTGCGCTTGTGTTTCGCCAGCCGGGTGTAGGCCGCATCGGATAGAGTGATAGTTTTGCCCATGCACGAAGAATGCACGAAGCCTCACAGCTTTCAACCTAAAATCCAAACCCGCCGCCGGGAATGCACGCCCGGCGGCGGGTCCAACACACATGAAGCGCGGCGCTTGTCCCGGCCACCAAGGGAAATTCAACTGTCCGGCGTCCAGGCGGACGTGCGCCCGGCGGCGGCGAGGATGGCCGCAAATTCCGCCTCGTGCGCGTCGGTCCACTCGCCGCTTTGCACGGCGCCATCCCAGTCCACGATGACTTCGACCGGCAGCGGCTGGTCGTTGACCCGGATCACCTGGAAGTCGCCCGAGTTGTAGTTCAGGTCCAGCGGAACGAACGCGCCGTATTGCGTCCCCGGCACCTTGTAGAGCGCGCTGTCGGCGAGGAGGAAGTCGTTCTCCTCCTTTTTCATGTCCCACACGGGCAGGTCGCCCACCTTCACGCGCACGCGCGTGATGGCCGTGTAGGCGTTCAACGCGCCGGTCACGGCCAGGTCCGCCGTGGCGGGCAGGCACATGAAGAACAGCCGGCGCAGCTTGACGATGTCGCCAAAGTCGAGGTTGGTGAACACGTTCTCGCCCGCAGCGGTCATCTTGGGCGAGATGACGCGATGCACGATGGCCTCGCCGCGCGCCACGTCCTCCAGGTAGTAGCACGCCACGCCATCAATGCCCGTGAAGGTGGTGGAGGCCGGCAGCGCCCCGACGACATTCACCCGGACTTGCAGGGAATTGATGTCTTTCGTGCCCAGCTCGGACGCCGGGATGCCCAGCGAGGAGAAGGGGATGTTGATGCAGTCCACCGCCCTGGGGTCCCCCTGCAGATTGAGATACGAGGTGTATTGCGTCCACAGCTTGGGCCGGTAGGTGCTCACCGGACGGTCGTTGATGAGCAGCTCGATGGAATCCACCACGTTGCGCACGTCGAGCACGGCGGACGAGGGGCCGGAACCGATCACGCGCAGGTTAATCCATGCGAAGGACCGCCCGCGAATGGGCACGACAAACGCCGGCGAAGTGCCGGGCGTTGGAGCGGAGCTGAGGGGCGGGAGTTTTTGAATAATGCGTTGCATGATGCGTTCGCTTTAGGTTGCGGTTGACCGGCGTTAGATGCGCAGCCACTTCTTCACGCTTTCCGGCGCGAGCCAGGCGACGAGGGCGAGAGTGCCAAGGACGACGAGCACTGTGCCGCCGTAGGATTTGAGGGCTTCTTTCATTGTGGGGAGTGCCGGACAGAGGGGCCGGCGACGAACTCTGTGTTGCGCTCAGGACCGGGGCTTCCAGCGGAGGGGCGGGGGTTTGTCCGCCAAGTCCGGTTTCAGCCAGGCACCTAAGACGCGGCCACCTTAACCGGTCCCGGCCCGACGCAAAGTGGACACGTGTGGCCCCCTCGCCGACCGGAAACCGCCCCAAACCACCCCCTTTTCAGGCGGTCAACCGCCTTGGAAGCGACCGCAAACCCAGCCGCCGGACGCCAGGCAAGTCACCCCTGCCCAGCCGCCCGACCGCAGATGTCTCCGCACATTAGCCTTGCACTCCTCCTATTTTGTGCAAAATTCTGCCCATATGGAAGCCATCTATATGCCCGTGGCCGAGGGCCGCAGCACCCTCTGTGACTTGGTGGACCGCGCCGAAGCCGGCCAGACCTTCATCCTTACCGTCCACGGCAAGCCCAAGGCCGTCCTCGCCCCGCTGCCGGGCACGGGCCGCCCCTGGCGCGCTGCCGCTCCCGCCGATCCCAGCCGCTACGGCGATCTGCAACAACCCGTGATGGAGGAATGGGCGTGAAGCTCCTCGCCGACACCAACCTGTTCGTGAGGTTCACCCTGCGCCTCCCGCTGCCATCCGGCGTGGAAAAAGCCTTTGACGATCCGCAGACGGAACGCTGCCTCGCCTCCGTCTCCGTCCTCGAAATCTTCCGCCTCTGGCAGACGGGCCGGCTGCCGGACCATCCCGACCCGTGGCTCAACCCCGCCCTGGCGAGCTGGCGCGTGCTGCCGATGACCGCGCCCATCGCCCGGCAATCCGTCCTCTGGCCCTGGCCGCACCGAGACCCCGCCGACCGCATCATCGCCGCCACCGCCCGGCTTGAGAACATCGAGCTGTGGCACACGGACACCGTCCTCAAGCCGCTGCGCGACTTCCCCCAGCGCTACCTGAAAAACGTGGTTTGACTTCTCCGCTGAGAAGTCACCCCGGCACGCTCCAAAAGTGCGCGCAGTCCCCGTTCTTCACCGGCTCGTGGTAATGCGTCAGCAGCACGCCGGAGGAGTTCCCCAGCATCGTGGCCACCTTCCCCGCGTCGCCGTGCAGCGCGAGCAGGTAACTCGCCGCCGTGTGCCGCAGCAAATCTTGCGGCCAACGCGAAAGCCCCAGCGCCCGCCGCGCCCGCTTGCGCCAGCGCGCAATGGTCGCCGCTGACGGCGCGACGCTCCCACTGCGCAGCGGATGCTTGCGCAGCTCAGTCACCGCCAGCGGCTCCAGCTTCACCAGCCGCCGCCGCCGCGTCTTGCCGTCCACCGCCACCGTGCCGGATTCGAGGTCCACCTGTGACCAGTCGCGCCACTCAACCTCCTCTGGCCACACGCCCGCGAACATGCCGAGAATCAGATACGGCTGCATCATCGTGCTAGTCACACGCAGCAGCAGCCGTGACCGCGCCGGCGTGAGGATGAGCGGAGGCCGCTTGTCCACCGTCACGCGGTCAATGCGGTCACACGGATTGGCGTTGAGGTAGCCGCGCCGCACGGCGAAGGCGAAGAGCGTGGAGAGCCGGTTCAGCCACGTCTGGCGGGAGTAGTGCGACGGGTAACGCTTCATCCACTCCTCCACATCCTCCGGCGTGAAATCCGCCAGGGCCTATCCTCGCGGCCCTCCGCAAACTGCCGGAGGTAGTAGCCCAGCGACTTGAGGTAACGCGGCGTCCGGTTCGCCGCTCGCTTTACCTCCAGGACTGTCTCAATGCACGTGGCTATGCCTTCGACGCCCCGCAAGGGCTGCTGGGTCAACCGCAGGTCCGAGACGGCTTGAAGAATCAAGCATGTGCCCGCCCTCACACACTTTTGTAACATGGGTTTCCGTCAACCTAGTCACGGAGATCCTGAGTGACAATCCCCTTGCCAAGGTGAATGTCGAGGGTTCGAATCCCTTCGCTCGCTCCACTTCTAGCCACCGTCGGGAACTGTCGCATGCACATCGCGGCTGTTGGAATTGTCCCAGTCGGCCACAGGTCGCGTGGCTGAGTTGAATTCCCTTTTCGCTTCGGCTTCCCGGATGGCTCTGCCAAACTTGGCGCGCATGGCCAATCCCGCGCCCTCGGAACTTCCCGCCGCCGTCGCGCGCGGTGCGGACGAGTGGTTCACCCCGGGACGGTTTCTCGCGTTGCTGGCGCTCGCGCTCTTCGCCGCATTTCCCGAAGTCGTGCTGGGCAGCCACACGTTTTACTACCGGGACTTCGGGCACTTCGCCTATCCGCTGGCGGAGTATCACCGCGAGTGTTTCTGGCGCGGCGAAGTCCCGCTCTGGAATCCCTATAGCTCCTGCGGCCTGCCGCACCTCGCGCAGTGGAACACCATGTGCCTCTACCCCGGCACGCTCATCTACCTGCTCGGCCCGATGCCGTGGGCGGTTGGATTATTCAGCCTCGCGCACCTGCTGCTGGCGGGCGCGGGCGCGTATCAGCTCGCGCATCACTGGATGGGCAGCCGCTTCGCAGCGAGCGTCGGCGGGCTGGCCTTCGCCTTCAACGGCTTCACCCTCCACGCCGTCATGTGGCCGAACAACGTCGCCGCGCTGGCGTGGGCACCGTGGCTCTGGCTGCTGGTGGAACGCGCGTGTCGCGATGGCGGGCGCACACTGCTCCTCGCCGCGCTGATCGGCGCGATGCAGATGCTGACGGGCGCGCCCGAAATTATCTTGTTCACGTGGGTCATCGCCGTGCCGCTCTCGTTGGTCGGCACAATTTCAAATTTTCAATTTTCAATTGCCGATTTCAAATTCCCCTTGCTTTGCCTCACCTCACTCGCCCTCCTCGTCACCCTCCTCTCCGCCGCCCAACTCCTCCCCTTTCTCGACCTCCTCCGCCACTCTCACCGCACGCTCGCCTACGACGACAACCTCTACGCCATGCCGCTCTGGGGCTGGGCGAACTTCTTCGTCCCGCTCTTCCGCATGACCCCGGACCGGCTCGGCGTCTTCACGCAGCTCGACCAGCAATGGACTTCCAGCTACTACCCCGGCCTCGGCGTGCTGGCCCTCGCCGCCCTCGCCGTCTGGCGACGACGCGAGCCGCGCGTGTGGCTGCTCGCCACCATCGCCGTGCTCGGCGTCTGGCTCGCGATGGGGCAGAAGGCGTTCCTGCTCGACTGGCTGAAAACCATCTGCCCGCCATTGGGCTTCATCCGCTTCCCCATCAAGTATGTGTTGCTCCCGCTGATGGTGCTGCCGTTTCTGGCGGCACTCGCCTTGACGGAGCGCCGGTCTCCGACCCGGCGCGTCCCCTCCCTCTCCCTCGTTGGGGGAGAGGGCCGGGGTGAGGGGGAAGGGGTGGCGATTCGCGAGCCGGAACCAGCCATTTTGCAAAACCAGTCGCAAGTTTTCACGCTGCTGGATTTCGGAATTGTCTTAGCAGCCTTTGGCTTGGTCATTCTCGGCGCATATCACGACTCAGGAATCCTGAAGTTCTTTCACGGCATTCACGGGGACGAACTCGATTCTGCCTTGGCGCAGGCCTTCAGCGCATCCCGACAACTTCAGGCACTTGGCCTTGTTACTTTCGCTTGGGTGTTCCTCCAAAGGGCAACCTCGATGCGAGCGAGCATCGCTGCACGGCTCACTTTCCTTGCCGTGTTTGCCTTCAACATCCTCACCCACGCCCCGCGCCAGAACCCCACCGTCATCACCCAGGCCTACGAGCCGGGCGTCGCCAAGTTCCCCACCACCATGCCGCGTCTCGGCGAAGGCCGCGCGATGGTCAGCCGCGACATGGAAGGCTTCATGGCGCACGCGCAAAATCCCGACGCGCTCAACTACTGCATCGGCGCGCGCCGCGTGGCGTTCGCCAACTGGAACCTCCTCGACGCCGTGCCGAAAGTGAACGGCTTCTTCTCGCAGTTCCCCCGCGAGCTGTCCGACACGTGGTGGCTGCTCTATGGCATGGACCGCCCGTTTCCCGAGCACTTCGCCGACTTCCTCGGCGTCACGCGCATCTCGTCCAGCGAAACACTTTTCACGTGGGCGCATCGCATGAACGCGCTGCCGCTCGTCACCGCCGGCCAGCAACCCATCTTCGCCAACGCCACGAATACCCTGCGCGCACTCGCCTCCGCTGACTTCGACCCGGCCAAGGTCATCTATCTGCCTGATACACTTCAACCGCACGTCACCGTGACAAACGCCGCTCAGGCCCGCGTGCTCTCGACGCGCTTCACCACCGACACGGTGCAAATCGAAGTCGAAGCTGAAGCGCCCGCGTGGGTCGTCATCGCGCAAACCCACCATCATCCTTGGAAAGCCTTCATCGGCGAACGCGAGCTGCCCATCCGCCGCGCCAACCACGCCTTTCAAGCAGTGGAAGTCCAAGCCGGTCGCCACCTCATCAAACTCCACTACGTGGACCACGCGTTCACTCTCGGAGCCTGCCTCTCCCTCGCCACGCTCGGTGCCGTGTTGTTCGCGCTCGCACGAAGTCGGTGGAGCGAGACTAGAGGCTATCCCAAAACCCTTGAACGTGAAAAGCGAAACGCTGTCTGACG
>CAYZJP010000133.1:0-12714 GCA_964478755.1 uncultured Klebsiella sp. | reverse complement strand
CGGTGTTCGTGGACCGCATCATCGGGCTGTTCGCCCTGCTGGTGTTCACCATGGTGGCAATGGCGAACAACCTGCCGCTGCTGCGCGCGGACCCGCTGTTCATGAAGCTGGCGTGGGTCATCACGGTGATGTTCGCCGGCTGCGCGGCGGTATTATTTCTCGCGCTGCGCGGCGGCGTTTCCCGGGGGTTGCCGCAAGCGCGTGAGTGGCTGCGCAAGCTGCCCAAGGGAGATTTTCTCGAACGCCTGCGCGAGTCGCTCAAACCGTTCGGGCACGACCCGGCGTTTCTGTTGAAGAGTTTCGGTGTATCGCTGCTGCTGTGCGCCGTGTGCGTGCTGCACGTGCAATCGCTCGTCTGGGGACTGGGGCTGGACCTCTCGCCGCGCCATCTCTTTGCCATCGTGCCGATGATCACCTGCATGGTGGTGCTGCCGCTCACTCCAAGCGGTTTGGGCGTGCGGGAGAATCTGTTTGTGCTCATGCTCGCCGCGCCGTTGATCGGCGTGGAACACACGTCGGCGCTGTCCTTGTCGCTGCTCTGCACGGCGGGAAGCTTGTCCTGGAGTCTGGTGGGCGGCGTGGTCTATGCCGGGCTGAAGACGAAACACCACCTCGACGAGATCGCGCATCCGAAAGCAGAGCCTGACTGATTGCGCGTCAGTTGGACGCAGCAGTGTTTGAAGGCGACGGATCCGATTCCTGAACTTCAGCGCTGCAGACCCAGCCGTCCGCGAGCAAGGTCAGAAAAAAAAGGACAATGGAGGCCTTTTCAAGGGGAAAGTCCCACACGGAGTGGACCAGAATGCCCAGCATCGCCACGCACCCGCAGAAGCCGAGCACCCATTGCGTGCTTCCCCAGAGCACCGGCAGACGAAAATGGTGGTGCAACCCACGCGCGATTCCACCGAAGATGAGCGTCGCCCATAGTGCTGCCCCGCCCCAACCCCAGTTGGTGAGGTATTCGTAGTAGTCGTTGTGGGCGTGACGCCAGAAGCCGTATTTCGTGTCGTCGGCCAGCCCGAAGACTTCCATATAAACCGGCAGAACCATTTGGAAGCAGTCCGCGCCGTAACCGAGCAGGCCGGTTTCCCGCGCCACCTGATGATAGACTTGCGACGGGTAGCGCTCCTGCAAGGTTTCAGTGGCCGAATGCAACCGCGTGAGCTTGTCCTGCCAGTCTGCGCTGAACGTCATCGCCAGCAGCGCGCCCACCGCCAGCAACGCAACGCCAGCGGACACCAGATCCCGCCGCCATTCGAGATGTTCCCGCGCCGTGTGCCACCACGTCCACAGGAAACGCATTCCAATGAGCGCCGCCAGCAGAACAGCCAGACCCCAGCCGGCTCGGGAGGTGTTGATGAACAGGCCGACAAGCAATCCCAGCAGCGCCGCCACCCAGCCCGCCACCCGCAGCGGCGGTGCGCGATGACCGGCGGACACCACCACGAAACCAAGCGTGAGCGCCCAGCCGATGCTCATCAGCGAGGCCGCGTTGCCGTGGTAGCGGTAGGTGGCAAAGGTGCTCGTCTGCTTCGCCACCTTGGGCTCCCAGATCCATTCCCTGGCCTCCGGCCCGGCGAGTTTCAACAGTGTGCCGCCGATCGCCACGGACACCGCCGTCAACGCCAGTGTGACCCACACCCGCTTGCGCCAGACCGGGCGCGGCATCAAGTCGCAGGCGAACAGGAAAAGGACAAACAACGCCGTGACGTTCAGCATCGCGGCACGGGCCAGATGACGGTCAATTGCGCCCGGCAAATTCGGCCAGGGCGGATTGTCCCAGATGCGGTTCACGGTGGTCCAAGTGCGGAAATGGTGAACCGAGTGCGCGTTCCAAGCCAGCCACCAGCCTTGCAACAAAAGCAGGGCGACCAGCACCACGGGCAACCACGGCAGCCGGGGCCAGCGCCGCCGCCAAGCGCAGCCGCCCAGCCACAGCACGAGGAGCGAGCCGCTGAACTGATTCAGGATGACAATGGTGAGCTGGTTGGTGCAGCCGTAGGCCCAGGGCGCATACATCAGGATGAGGAGAAACATCCAGCGCGGGACATCGGCGAGGGCGCGATCGAGGGTCATGGGGCGCACGCAGCCGGCGGGTGCTTCAGTGGATGGACAGCTCGCGCTGGATGGCGAACTTCTCGATCCGTTTGCGCAACGTGGAGCGGGTGATGCCCAGCAGTTTCGCGGCCTGCACCTGGTTGCCGTTCGTCTCCGCCAGCGCGCAGATCACCAGCTCGCGCTCGACGGCCGGCAGCACCTTGAGTGACTTCTGGGCGCGTGCCCAGGTGAAAAGCGAGCGGGCGAGAACAGCGACATCGTGCGGAACGGTCGGAGCGGCCTCCTCCCGCGCACGCGCGGGCGGCGCAGCGGTGACCGGCCCGGCGGCGGCGCGCTCCGCCACCAGTTCCGCCGGCAGGTCGCCCACCATGATCGCGTCGGCCTTGCCGACCACAAGCGAGCGCTGGATGACGTTCTCCAGTTCACGCACGTTGCCGGGCCAATGATAACGCTCCAGCGCGGCCAGCGCCTCGGGATGGATGGCAACGGTCGGGCGACCCTGCGCACGGGCGAACTTGCGAAGAAAATATTCCACGAGGAGCCGGATGTCCTCGCGCCGCAGCCGCAGGGGCGGCAGATGAATGCGGACGACGTTGAGCCGGTAGAACAAGTCTTCGCGGAAGGCGCGGGCTGCCACCGCCGCCTCCAACGGTTTGTTGGTGGCGGCGATGACGCGCACATCCACCTTCACCGGCTGGTTGCCACCCACGCGCTCGAAGGAGCCGTTCTGAAGCACGCGCAAAATCTTCGTCTGAGTGGGCAGGCTCATGTCACCGATCTCGTCGAGGAAGATCGTGCCACCGTTGCACTGCTCGAACTTGCCGACGCGCTGCGTGGCCGCGCCAGTGAACGCGCCCTTCTCGTGCCCGAACAATTCGCTCTCGAGCAACTGATCCGGGATGGCGGCGCAATTGATGGCGAGAAACGGCAGCTCCGCCCGCCGGCCGTGCGAGTAGATGGCGCGCGCGACAAGTTCCTTGCCGGTGCCGCTTTCACCAGTGATCAGCGCCGTGGCGTCGGTGGAGGCAAGCTGGCCGATCAGCTTGAACACCTCTTGCATGGGCCCGCTCATGCCGACAATCCCAACCTCGTTGTCCTCAGCGTCAAGCGTCGGCCGGCACCTGACCACTTGCTTCATGTCCCGCGCCGCCTTGAGGGCGTTGACGATGAGCTGCTTGAGCTTAGGCACGTCGAAGGGCTTGAGCAGATAGTCGTAGGCCCCCAGCTTCATCGCCTCAATCGCCGTCTGCGTCGTGCCGTAGGCTGTCATCATGATGACGGGCAGACGGGCATCGCTTTGGCGCAGGCGGCGCAACGTCTCCAGACCGTTCATCCCCGAACCCATGCGGATGTCCATGAGCACCAAGTCGGGTTTAAGTTTCGGCACGAGCCGCAAGCCCTCCTCACCGCTCGACGCCGTGTGCAGTTCGATGGCGGGTGAGTCGAAGATGCGGCGGAACGAGTATTGCACGTCCGCCTCGTCATCAATCAGGAGCAGCTTGTCCATCTGCGCTGACTCTAGCAGGAACAAGCCAGCGGTGAAGCGGCAAAAAAATCAGCCGCGGCGCAACAGATGCGCAACCTTCAGGAGCGGTCGGTCGTGGAACCGTAAACGCCCTTGTTGCCGTAATACTTGTTGCCCGAGTAATAGTAGTAGTAACCGGAGCCGGCGCTTTGCGGCAGGAAGTTCAGCACCACTCCCGACGGCCGCCCCCCGGCCCGGCGAAGCATCTCCAGAGCGCGCAGCACCACCCGGCTTGATGTCTTCCGGGCGTGCATCACCAAGCAGATGGTCTGGGCTTCCTTGACGATCAGCAATGTGTCGCTGACCGCGTTGACCGGCGCGTTGTCCAGGACAACTTGGTCGAACTTCGCAGTGGCCTCACGGATCAATTGGCCGGCCCACGGGCCAGACATCAGTTCCGCTGGATTGGGCACCGTGCGGCCGGCGGTGAGAAGGAACAAGTTGTCGAACCGCGTCTTCTGAACGCATTTGTCCAGCGCCTCCTTGCCCAGCATCACGTCGGTCACACCGGGCAGGTCGCCCTTGACACCAAAGGTTTCGGCCAGACTGGGTTTTCGAAGATCGAAATCCACCAGCAGCGTGCGTTTGCCCTGCTGCGCATGGGCCACAGCGTAGTTCGCGCAACAAAAGGATTTCCCCTCAGCGGGGACCGCGCTGGTGAACAACACCACTTTGCGCTCCTCCTCCCGCCCGAGCAGTCCCATCGCGGCGCGCAGGCTGCGAAACGCCTCGGCGCACAAAGACTGCGGATCGTCGCTCATGAAGAGGCGGCTCTTGCCGTCCTTCACCAGCTTGTTCTTGGGCACCGCGCCGAGCACCGGCAATCCCAGCAGCCGCTCGGCATGATCCACCGACTTGACGCTCGTGTCCAACTGCTGGAGCAACCACACCAAACCGACGCTCAACGCGACGCCCAGCGCCAGCGCATAAATCAAGATCATCCGCTTGTTGGGGCGGATCGGCGTGTCCGGCAAATTCGCCGGCTCGACCATCCGCACGTCGTTCTTTTTGATGCCGCCGGTCACATCGACTTCCCGCAACCGTCTGAAAATCTCGTCGTAAAGCCGTCGTTCCAAGGCCGCCTCGCGCTGGAGGCGGTCAAATTCGATCCGCTGGAAACTGAGCTGGCCCAGTTTCTTTTCCTGTTCTTTCAAAGCCTGTTCCAAATTTTTCTCTTTCTCGACCGTCAATTCCCGTGCTTGCTTTAACCGTGTGGGAGCCTTTTGAATCTCCTCCTCAAACGCTCGTTTGATTGAGGCCAATTCGTTGCGGGCCTCAATCATGGCCGGGTGTTTTTCCTTATAGCGCAGCTCAAGGTTGCTCACTTTCGCTTCCTGCACCTGCACCTTTTCCTTGAGAGCTATCACTTCCGGAGAGCGCGCCACCGAGGGCAAAGTGAGCAACTGGTCGATCCTGCCCCCTGCCACCTGCGCCTGCTTCCAGTCCCCCTCGATCAGCAACCGTTCGGTTTTTGCCTCGGTGCAACGGTCACTCAAGGCTTTGAATTCATCCGTGAGAATGTCGGCTCCCTGCTGCAAAGAGATATTGTTAGTCTGGAGATACTGTTGCACCGCACGCTCCGCAAGCATAAGCCTCTGCTTGATCCGCCCCTCCTCGCTCATCAGAAACTGGCCCGCATTCGTGCCGGCTCCCATGCGGTCCTCGCCGCTTTGTTTGATGTATTCCTCGACCACAGACTGGGCCACCGCTTGCGCCAGGGCCGGATCTCCAAACTCGGCGGTGACATCAATCAGCCGGGTGAAGCGGCGCAACCGGGCATCCACGCAGGCGCTTAAAACACCCACCACCTGCGCCTCGCCCAACGTGTTCGTTCCACCGGTGAAATACGCATGCCGGGTCAGATTCTGGGCAGCCACAACGCGCTTAAGTATCCCGCTGCTCTTGACGTTGTTGGCAATCGTGTTCAGCAAATCCACGCCGCCCTTCTCGCGCTTGTCCACCTCCTGAATGTTGCTCATTATCACTTGCTCGCCAAAATCAAGGGACATGACGGAGCGGCTTTGGTAAACCACCGGACTGTGCGCGCCCACCCAAATTCCAGCGGCGGTGGCTGCGGCGACGATGCAAACAACCAGCCAGGCCTTCTCGACGAAGGCCTGCCAAAGCTCCTGGTTTTGCGGCGTGCCGTTGTCAGGCAGCACTCCTCCCGCCGAAGGCTGATCAAATGGCTGCATCTCCTAGAAAAGGCTCTGGCGCACCACGATTACGTCTCCGGGCAACACCTCAAAAGGCTTCCCGTTCACATCCCGCATCATGGATTTGACATCTTTCTCGTAAACTTTCTCCACGCCGTTTTCCACGCGCTTGATGGTCACGTTTTTCGGGTTGGCCAGCTTGTCAAAATCGCCGGCCAATGCAATTGCCCTCACCAAATCCACTTTTTCATTTTCGGGAAACTCGATGACCCCCGGCTTTTTCACCTCGCCAGAGACTGTGAATTTGGGCTTGGGCCTTACGATCTCGGCCACCTTGTTGGTTTGGGAAGACTGCATCAACGTGATGATCACATGAGCGTCCACGAGGTAATCCTTCTCATACAATTGGCGGACCACTTCGCGGGCCTCGGCGATTGACTTTCCAGCCACTCGAATTGTCTGGACGAGTGGCAGGGACACGGTTCCATCCTGATCCACACGCGTCTCAGTCGTCAGATCTGGCTCCTTGTAAACCGCGACGCGAATGAGATCGTTGACACCAATCACATAGCTCGCGTTGGTGGTCAAACTCGCCTCCCCCGCTGGTGACAGCCCACCACTCGACGGCCTTACGGAAGGCAGCCGCGCCTCGGCGGCGGTCATAACCGGAACCATAGCACCAAACGCGAGAGCGGCCACCCACAACCACGTGTGAATGGCCGCTCGAACTTGAATCACTCTCTTCACGAACCGTTAGAAACGATACGACACCTCAAGACCAACCTGGGTGTTGTAGAAATCGTTCGCGTTGAGCGGCAAATCCGCATCGTTGCGGCGGTATTGGTAAAAGACCTTCGCCTCCGCGCGCTCTGCAAACCGGTAGCTCAGACCCGGTTTCACGAAGAAATAGTTGTCGGTGCGCAACGGCACCGTGGCCGAGGAACTGGTCGCCTTGTAGTGATCCATTGCGTAACCACCATCCAAAGTCGCGGCGAAACCTTCCCACAAGCCATGTCTGACCGAGGCGGTGAACGTGGTCGCCTGGTCCAAAGCCGCGCCCAGCGCGTTTGACACCTTATTCCCACGGCTAGCGGTCAAGCTCACAACTGTCTGCTCGCCAGCCTTCCAATCGGCACCCAGACTGAAGATTCCTCCAACGGGATCCTTCGCGCCTCGCTCCTGAATGTTGCGATACTCCACACCACCGCTGGCATTGATGGAGAGCTTTTCTGTCGCTTTCCAATCCAAGCGCACCTGACCATTGTAGTAGGCACTGTTTGCATTGTGGTTGGCCGCTGTCCCGTCAACCTGCAGGTATCCGATTCCGGCACCGATACCAGCCTTGACCTTCGGAAGCACCTGATAGTCGAGCCAGAGCGTGGCCGAACGATCCACGGAATCCACCAACGGCGCATTGTAATCGCCGATCGTCTGATCAAGGTTGAGGCTCGTGCTGGTCTTCTCGCTCACCTCGTAGTCAGTGTTCACCTTGGTGTCCCACGTCTTGCGTTTCACCCGCCCGTTGGCGGCCAAGGTCGCCTGCGAGGCGTCGGATTGAGATTGAAGCTTCTGTTCCACTGCAACACTCAAACGGTTCAGCTTTCCACCCAACGCCACGGAAACATTATGATCAAGCGCGTCAGAACCAGAATGATGCGTGAACTCGGTAAACACAGCATCGTAGTTCGCGTCGAAATACGCCGACTGGCGTGCTCCGGCATCACCAGCGTTCAACCGGAGCCCCGGCGTGAACGTGTGAACCCAGTCATGGTCCCGGCCGGGCTGGCCAATGCCACCTGTCGTCTTTGATTTGTGCTCCAAGAAAATGTTGTCGTCGTAAACGATGGAGTAGGCGGCATGAGGACGGACATCCACGCTGCCAATCTTGAAAAGCGGTGCCGCATCTTGGGCGGACACCCCGGCCATCCCTGCAATCATGGCGGCCCCGCCAATCACGAACTGTTGTTGTTTTTTCATAAATTGGGACTTGTGCTCGAAATTCGATTTGAGTTGCTGGCTTGCTGATTCTTATTTGTCAAGACACCGAATTAGCCTTAACATTTGTAGTTGTGGTCGTATTGGAATTCGGGGTATTGGCCGCAGCGGCAACGCCAGCGGTTACACCTGCGGCAATCTGGGTAGCCTGACCGGGGGCAGCCGCTGTCACTTGATCCCTGATCGAATCGGCCTGGGTCGGGGCAGCCTTGGCGGCTGCCGTGGCGATGGCCACCGCTTGAGTAGTATCCACTTGAGCCGCCGCCGCCGCTACGGCAGGGGCCGAAGTCGGGAGAACTTTTGCGACCGCCTCCACCACGAAGACTGCGACAGTTTTGTTTGCCGCCACCGCCGCCGCCACAATCGCCGGAGCCGAACCAGGCACCAACTGGCACATTCCCGCAACCGCCTGCGCGGCCAAAGCCGGCTTGTTGGCGGCGATGTAGGCCGCGATGTCCTTGGCCAATTGCTCGCGGGCAGCCGGAGGGGCAGCGCTGACCATCAGCGCTGCGGTGGTGGCGATGTCTGCGGATTTCGCGACATCAAGCCGGCTCTTATCATTCTGGCTGAGCGCCGCCTCCGCCACCGGGGTCACATTCAGCATGGTTCCGACCACCCCCGCGAGCGCGATGGTCTTGAGGACGTTGAAGCCTGTTTTCATAGTAGTTTTTGAGTTGAAAGTCGTTTTCCGAACTGCGGGCGAAGAATACCCAGACAGCGACGATGATGACAACATTTATTTTTTCCTGCGGAGCGAGGCATCGAGGGCTGCCAAATGCCACCGGGCACGGATGAGACGCCAGTTCCTTTTCAAATGTCTTTTCGATGACGCGAGGCTGAGGAGTTCGTCCGTAGCTGTATGTCCCGGAACTTTCCACAACTTCCGTGCGGACGATCATTCACGTCGTTTCGGAAGGGCTTATTCCGCTTTGCCGACGCACTTCTGCAGCAACAGGTGAGTTGGCCAGAAGAGGAGCGCCGGCAACCCCGCCAGGAGTGTGGCCAGCCACGCCAGCGGCGGCATCCACGTCTGGGCGGCCGTGTCGCTCATGCCGTGAACGTAGTTGATGTTCACGGGTGTCGTGCCCGCGTCCGGCGTCGGACCGGGCAAGAAGCAGTAGCAGAACAGGATCAACGCCCACGCCAGCGCCCACCACGCGGGGAACGCGCGTTTGTCGTAACCGAGGCGCTTCAAAAGATAGAGCAGCAGGAACGGCAGCCAGCCGTGGAAGAGCGACAGCCCGCGCAGAAACAGCGACCGCTTCTCATCGAACATATAGGCAGTCATGCCCAGCAACTTCACCCCGACGAGGCCCATCGCGAAATCCACCACCCAGATCATCTGCGGCAGGACGATGCCGACGGCGGCCATGCTTGCGAGCAGCGCGCTCTCCGCCCACACGGCGGCGAGCGTGAGGAAAAGCGCGACGTCGCAGAAGTAGAGGAAGTTAGTCGGGCCGTAGTTCGCCCAATAGACCGGCACGAGCACGGCCATGAAGCCGGTGAAGCCGAGTTTCACCACCAGCGGCAGGCGGTGTGGCGTGGTGTGGTCTTCGAGGTTGGATTCGAGTGGCAGTGTCATATTGTTCATAGCTCAACAATCAGGTTTTAGTTTGCGGGAGCATGGATAGCCGGGCGGACGCCAACGGTGTTAATCGAAAAACCCCGTGGGCCGGATTGAAGAAACTCCACGGCTGGTCGAAACTCGCCGCGTGCGTTCTGGGAAACGAATTCAAGCGGTGACGCTCGACGTGGGCGGCACGCTGATCGAGCCGTGGCCGTCCGTCGGACACATTTACGCGCAGGTCGCGGAGCGGTTCGGCGTGCGCGCAGATCCGGAGCGGCTTGACCGCCAGTTTGCCGCAGCGTGGCAGGCGAAGCGCAGCTTCGACCACTCGCGCGCGGCCTGGTCGGACTTGGTGGAACATTCCTTCTCGGACGTCGCGGATCCGCTGCCGGAGGGCTGCTTCACGGAGATCTATGAACGCTTCGCCGAGCCGGACGCATGGCGGATCTTCAACGATGTCCTGCCCGCGCTTGACTCCCTGGCGTTGCGCGGGATCCGGCTGGCGGTGATTTCCAACTGGGACGAGCGATTGGATCGCCTGCTCGATCGGTTGGCTTTGCGGAGCCGCTTCGAACTCGTGACCGTCTCCTGCGACGCCGGCTGCACCAAGCCGTCACCGGCCATCTTCCAACTCACGGCGATGCGGCTCGCGCTCGCGCCGGAAGCCATCATGCACATCGGCGACAGTCACACGGAAGACGTGGTCGGCGCGCGCGCCGCCGGACTCCACGCGCGGCTTGTCCGGCGGAACGCACCTCCGATCGCAGGCGAACAGATCAGCTCACTGCACGAGCTGGCGGAGATTCTGAACTGAAGGGGCGGCGGCGCGCTTCCTGTGCGCGGCGAGATCAGAGATCTTTCCCGGCGTCCACATCGAGGCCCGCCTTCGCGATCTTGGCCATGCGTTTGAGCGCCTTCGCCCCGGCCCGTGTCTCCGGATGTTCTGCGGCCAGCCGGCTGATGAGCGCAATGGCTGTTTCGGGCTGGTTGAGCTTGCCGGAATAAATGTTCGCCAGCCGAATGGCGATCCAGCCCCATTGTTCGGAGGAAATTTTTTGCTTGAGCAGCTCCTCGTAGTGCAACGCGGCGTTCTGGTAGTCGTGGACTTCCTTGTCGTAAAGCTCGGCGATGCGCAGGATCGAGTGAACGTGGGTCGGGTGCTTCGCAACAATCGCCTCCAACACCCGGATGGCCTCGCGAGGCTGGCCCTTGAGCGCAATGTGCTCCGCCCGCTCGTATTCCGCCTTGCGCGCGGAACGGTCGTCCACGTAGGAGACTTCCTTGCCCAGCCGAAATTTTAACAGGTGTCCGAAGTCCTGCGCGGCGACAAACCCGAGCACGACCAGCGCGCCGGCGAAGCCCACCGTGTAACCCAGCATCCCCATATAATTCCGGCCCACGCGGCGGTTCACGCGCACGGCGGTGGACTCGCCGGCTTCCTCGCCGGTCGCGGCCACATTGGGGACGACGTTGGTGCGCGCGGCGTTGGTGGCGGGGTGTGGCTCCTCGACTTCTGCGGTCGCAGGCACGGCATTGGTGGTCTTGGCCGGCTTGATGCGCGCGCTGCGGCCGAGGCCTTCGCCATCGTCCATCATCAGCAGCGTGTAATCCCGATACGCGCTGAAGCCGCACCAGTAACACGCGGAGAGGAGGGCCGCGTAGAGCGACAGCTTCAGAACAGAGCGCATGGTTGCCGTTAGCCCGCCGCCCCGTCTGGTTCATCCCGAAAGAATTAAGCGGCGTTCGGAAATTGGTAGCAGAGTTCCGCGCCCGTGAAAAGTGGGGAATCAACGGCCGGGCCGCCGCCGCTGCGCGGGCTGGACTTTTCGCCGCGTTCTCCGTCTGCTCTCCGCGCTCGCCCATGCAACCTTGGCCGCAAAACTACGACCCGCTCGGCAACGCCTTCCTCTCCACGCTCGTCGCCGCGCTTCCCGTCGTCGTGCTGCTTGGAGCGATCGCCTGGCTCGAAATTAAAATCCACCTTGCCGCGCTGCTCGGCCTCGGCGTTGCGCTGGCGGTGGCGCTGTTCGCGTTTCGGATGCCGGTGGACGCGGCGCTGGCGACCACGGGTTACGGCGCGGCTTACGGGCTGTTTCCCATCGGCTGGATTATTCTCAACTTGATTTTCCTCTATCAACTCACCGTGGACAAAGGCCTCTTCGCCGTGCTGCGCGGCAGTCTGGCGGGCCTTGCGCCGGACCCGCGCGTGCAGCTCGTGCTCATCGCGTTCAGCTTCGGCGCGTTCTTCGAGGGCGCGGCGGGCTTCGGCACGCCGGTCGCAGTGACGGCGGCGATCCTGATGCAACTCGGTTTCAAACCGCTCCAAGCCGCCGGCCTCTCGCTCATCGCGAACACCGCGCCGGTCGCTTACGGCGCGCTGGGCACGCCCGTCATCGCGCTCGCGGGCGTCACGGGCCTCGACCTCCGCACGCTCTCGGCGATGATCGGCCGGCAACTCCCGGTCTTCTCGCTCCTTGTGCCGTTTTGGGTTGTGTGGGCGTTCGCGGGCTGGCGCGGAATGCTCGGCGTCTGGCCCGCGTGTCTGACGGCGGGCGTGAGCTTCGCGGTCCCGCAATTCCTCGTGTCGAACCTCCACGGCCCGTGGCTCGTGGACATCGTGGCCGCGATTTGTTCGATGCTCGGCGTCGTGGCGCTGCTGAAAGTGTGGCGGCCGAGCGACGATTGGAAACCGGAAGCGACCGAAGCAAATCCAGAATCCAGAATCCGGAATCCAGAATCAGTGCCCGACCGCGCGCTGGTTCGCCGCGCGTGGGTGCCGTGGATTCTGCTGAGTGTCCTCGTGTTCATCTGGGGCGTGCCGCAGGTGAAGAAGCAGCTCGATGCCATCTCGTCCCCGCAGCTCGAAGTCCCCCGCCTGCACAACGCCACCGTCCGCACGTTTCCCGTCGTGCCGCAGCCGACGCCGGAGAAGCCCACCAAGCCCGAGGAAGCCGTCTTCAAGCTCAACTGGCTCTCCGCCACCGGCACCGGCATCCTCGCCGCCGCGATCCTCGCCGGACTTTACATGGGCTTCTCATTCGTGGAACTCGCGCGCGTCTATCGCCGCACGCTGTGGACGGTGCGCTTCTCCCTCATCACCATCGCCGCGATGCTCGCGCTGGGCTACGTGACGAAATACTCCGGCACCGACGCCACGCTCGGCCTCGCGCTCGCGAAGACCGGTGCGCTGTATCCGTTCTTCGGCACGCTGCTGGGCTGGCTCGGCGTGGCGCTCACGGGCAGCGACACCGCGAGCAACGTCCTCTTTGGCAGCCTGCAAAAAATCACCGCCGAGCAGACCGGCATCAGCCCCGTGCTCATGTGCGCCGCGAACAGCGCCGGCGGCGTGATGGGCAAGATGGTGGACGCGCAAAGCATCGTCGTGGCGAGCACGGCGACGAACTGGTATGGCC
>CAYZJP010000132.1:0-12907 GCA_964478755.1 uncultured Klebsiella sp. | reverse complement strand
CCCACTCCAGACCTTTATGGCGGTTCAGGTTTTTCTCAAAGCGGGCTTTCAACGCCTTGAGCAGCTCTTCACGTTGTTTGGGGGATAAATCTTTTTTCAAAATGCCTCCTCTAGTCATGCCAATACCATGTTGCGCTCGGCTTCCAATTTTCAAAAAATTTCTGTTCGTCTTGAGAATATTTCACGCTTACCAAGTCAGGGGCGTAAAGCGACCGATCCAGCAAAGTGACGACATTGTAGTAGTAGTATCCTTCCTTGAGGTATTCATCTAGGAGCTTTTTTAGGGCAGACTTGCTCAAAACACGGGATGCATAGTAACACGCAAAACGCCGAATGTTATCAGTTTCATGCTTTAGGAGTGGTTTGAGAATCGGCCAAAATGATTCGTTCTTAGCCTTGATTCCTTGTTCAATTATCACCCACAACTGATATTCATTGGGTTTGGCCAACAAGTCCTTAACCGCAGAAATCAAGTTCGGAGATAGCGCTAAATATGCACGCGCTGCTGCAGCCTGAACAAATTGCATATCGTTTGACAGAAACGGCGCAACTTTCCCTCGGTCTTCTGCATAGCCAATAGTCGCCAAACCTTTGAGACATGCGATTGACTGCTCGTAGTCACCAACTTCTGACGAAAGGAATTTCACGAATAAGTCCCGGTCCTTTTTGTTTGCGTGCTTTGCTAGTATTTTCAAACCTGCCACGCGAAGACGTTTCCGGACCGATTCAAAATTTGTTTGGCTTCCCAATAATCCAAGAAGGCTTGTGCCAGCCGTAGATTGTGGTCGTTGTTTTTGAGCGGAAAGCTGTAACGATTGAAAATCATCCGCCACTTCAGTCCTAATTCGAGCAGAATTGGCCTCAAAGTGGAGATTTCCAATTACCTGAAGTGCGAAATGACTCTCATCATCAAAAGCAGCAACGCGCTTCCAAAGCTCTTCTTCGGTCATGCGTCCAAAAATCGCTTTAACTACTTTTTCAGCATCGGCCTTGTTCCATGTTGGCACGTTGGATGAATAAAAATATTCCGACAGCGATGCTCTGACGCTTGACGGATTGAGCTGATCCCCATTTTCGATTTGAGCCAAAAATCCCTGCTCTTTTACTGATTTTGCCGAATCGGCAGTAAGTGCTACGGCAACACTTGGCTCGACATTACCTCGTTTGATGAATTCTTTCGCAGCAATGGACCTCAAAGCTTCGCTCGGATGTGAAAGCGCCTTTTTGAGAGTTTCGTTAGAAAGCTTTTCAGCATGTCTTCCGACTACAGTGGCTAACTCCTCGTCAAAAGAATCTCCCCGTGCAATGCTTGCCCCAACTTCATTCTCAACGTCAGTTCGAAGTCGAATCGACCGTAGCGTTCGCTCTGCTTGTGCACGCACATCCTTGTCGTCGTCCTTGAGTAATTTTTCAATTGAGGCCAAGTCAGCAGGCCGGCCTAAGTCAGTAAGGTATTCAAGCGCTGCGAGCCGAATAGAAGGCTCTCCGTCAGACAACAAGCCGACTATCGGCGTCCCAAATGTCCTGCTTTTCTTGAAAAGCGCAAAGCCGGTGTCTTGGGCCAACTTTATTGCAACCTTGCGCATTTCAGTTTGTGCATCATGTAACGCGAACCAAGGCAGCCAGATTTCTGGCTTAACTTTCCACTTCTTGACCCAAAACCAACCGGGCTTGGTCAATGACTCATCCATCAAGATGGTCTTAAAAAGGAACTGTTTTTCATGCGAAGTTAGCTCAAGCGTGTTCCTGTGGTAGTAAACTGAGTTCGTTTCGTGCGTTCCGAAAGTGATCCGTTGGGCATTTTGGTCGTAATTGGTAGCACTGAACAAGAACAGTCTGGCAGTCGACGCGGGCTGAAGACGACTATCCTTATCGAAGACAGACAGTTTGCCAGTTCGGATTTTGCTTTCCGCTTCTTTCAACAAATCCGCCAAGGAAGCAGTTGCCAATGGACTTTTAGGCTGGGTTTTAGGCGAGCTGTCCGAAGATTGGGGTGTCTCGGTGGCAACTTTTGAGCTGCTGGCACTTCGCGCCTCTCTGTCAGCGGAAGTCTGGTTAGTGACCAAACGCAACATCTGGCGCTGAAGCATGTCAGACATTGCTTCGCGCCAAGCAGGCGTATCTCGAAATTCATTAAATAATACCCGCTTGGCTTCGATTTCTCGCTGCCGGAACGCAAGCACCTTTTGCAACTGCTCGCCGGGGTCGCTCCGCCTTACAGGCTCGACCTCTTTGAAGAACAACCAGATTTCGGGGAGATTGCTTTTAGACCGGTTCTCGATGGCGCGATCGAATTCCTCCTCGAACCCCGTCTTGCCCGCGAGACCGGAACTTGACCCCCAACGCTGCCATAGACAGCCAATAAACAAATCGGCTTTATCAAGGTCAGCGTTGATTAGCTCTTGCGGGCGTCCAGCACCCGGCAATGTGTCTTCCCAACCAAGTAGCTCGATTCGCCAGTCAGTTTCCTTTGAGTAGATGCTGTTGATTTTTTCAACAACTTCGCGCAGCACCTTTCGCTCTTCGCCCAAATCACCCGGAGAGGCGATGAACACTCGGTATAGCTTGAGTTGCTGGCCCATTTGAATTTTATAGCAGTTTTAAGCCTTCAGGTAAACCTCCGCATCCAAAGTCATCGCGCACGTTGCGCCCGGCTTTCCCGGTGGTTGAGCCGTGCGCGGGTCATGCGTTCGCGGAGGCCGCCTTTTTCGACGAAGTCTTTTTCCAGGCGGCGAACCAATTGATCGAGGAGGTAGTTGGCCTGATGGATCAGACAGATGGCGATATTTGCAAGAACGCCAGGCGGGCGATCCGCGAAAAATGGGCGGTAGGTCTCATAGGATTCATCGGGCTTAGAGCCGAGCTTGCGGACATACGATGCTTCGCGGGAGTTTTTGTCCCACTTGGGGAGGTCGCGCACGCGGAGGAAATCCTGATAGTCGAGCAGAAGTTCCTCGAGGCTGGCGCGCGCGACGTTCATGAGCTTGATCTCTGTCTCGGTCGAGGTGACGGAGGCCTTGCTGCCTTCAGCGATGTTCTGTTTGCCGGAGCGCGCGGCCTGAATCATCTGGTCGCGGGTGCGGTCGCCGGTCTTGAGAAAGTTTTCGCAGAAGCGAAAGGTGAAATCGTAAATCACCTCGGCCTTCCGGTAGGCGTGGAGGGCGCGGTAGTTGCCGGTCTTCTGGAGAAATTTTTCAGAGGACTCGGCAGACATATAGGTCTTATTGGACGAATTGGGCGGATAGGGCCTATGCCTTCGCGTAAACCTCCGCGCCTTTCTCCACAAATTCCTTCGACTTTTCTTCCATGCCGCGTTTGAGGGCTTCTTCCTCGGTCACGCCTTGTTCGGCGGCGTATTTGTGGACGTGGGTTTTCATCGTGTTGGCAAAGGTTTACCGTAAAGTCGTTCAAAGAGACGGCGCTTGCGTTCGGCTTCTGTCAGGTCGGCGGCGGGTAGCGAGGCCAGCGTCATGCGTCGCGCGGGTTCGAACATTTCCAGGCCCATGCGGAAACGTTCCACGCCAGGCCGCGCCATCAGCCGGGCGCGCACCAGCTTGGCGGCCTCGGTCAGAGTGTCGTTCATGGCTTGCATTCATCGCAGAGGCTAGCCAGCCCCAGTTCCTGCGTCCAGTGCATGATGGCACCGGTGTCGCAGGGCTGGCGAACTCATCGAAGCCGAGCAAGGCCCGGCGCTCCACCCGGTTCAGGGGCATGATGCGCGGCATTTCGCGGGCGGCCTTCGCGCCTCCACCTGCCGCGCTGAGTAGTCGTAAATTGCCGCTGGGTTGTCCACCAACGCGGTGAACTCGGCTTGCATCGCTGCTACCAAGGCGGGCTGCACCATGCCACGTGCCTGCAATTCCGCTGCGCCGCTCAACCACAGCGTCCGCCAGTAGCCGATGAACTCGCGACGTTGCACCGCGGCTGTCATCCTCGCGTCCATGCACACGGGAAGCGTGCGAAACTGGATTTCGGCAAGACCTGCTTGGATCGCGAGCGCGCCGAGTTCCGCGCCCACGTCCGGTGCGCCGCCGAGGTCGCGCTGGAGATGATTGAACGCCTTCCAGTATTCCCGCATCGCCGGACAGGGCGGCTCGACGCGTAGTCCGGCGTTGAAAACTTCTGTGACACTGAGTATGCCGCCGGGCCGCAAGACGCGCCGCGCCTCGCGCAAAGCCCGCACCGGGTCGCTGAGATGTTCCAGCACCCAGATGAGGCAGACGCCGTCAAAGCTGGCTTCGGCGAAGGGCAGTTCGTAGACGCTGCCTTGGTGCAGTTCGACGAAGCCCGCAGCAAGTTCCGTGCGAAGCAGCTCGTCAGCCTTCGCTAGTTGCGTCGCGGAGAAATCCAGCCCGGTCAGATGCGCCTGCGGAAAGCGGCGGCGGAGAACTTGCAGCTCCGCGCCCACGCCGCAGCCCACTTCCAGCACACGAGCGCAGCCGGCGAAGTCAATCGTCGGAAAGATGTAAGGCTCCAGAAACGCCGCTTGAGCGACAAGCCGCGCCTGTTCATCGGCGGAGAAAGTGTGGATGTAGCCGGAGGACATTCCGGGCCGAAGTTGAAAGATGAAAGTTGAGAGTTGAAAGAAGGGGGAGGGCCTTCAGCGTTTAGCTTTTCGTCTCAGCAACAGTCACGGTCTTGCGGCCTTCCACTCGCACAAGGCCGCGTGCGAGGGCTGAGATGGCCATCGGGTAGAGCTGCCGTTCGGCGAACTGGATGCGTCCGTGCAAGGTGTCCGCATCATCGCGGCTCAACACCGGGACGGTCTGCTGCGCGATGATGGGGCCGGTGTCCACGCCCTGGTCCACGAAGTGAACGGTGCAGCCGGTGAACTTCACGCCGTAGTCGAGCGCCTGCTTCCAGGCTTCGAGTCCGGTGAACGCAGGCAGCAGCGATGGGTGGATATTGATGACGCGCTGCGGAAAGGAGCGGAGAAACTCGCCTTTGAGAACACGCATGAAGCCCGCGAGCACCACGAGTTCGACGCCCGCTTCCTTCAAGGCAGCGATGTAGGCGGCCTCAGCTTCTTCGTCGAGTTTGGTGCGGAATTTCCCCGGTGCGATGAAGCGCGTCGGCAGTCCGCGCTCCTTTGCGCGAGAGAGAATTCCCGCGTCCGCCACGTCGCCAGCCACGAGTGCGATTTCAGCCGGCACGCTCCCGGCAGTGATCGCTTCCGCGATGGCGACCATGTTCGAGCCTTTGCCGGAGCCGAGGATGCCGAGCCGCAATTTCTTTTGGTCACTCACAGGCGAGTTCGTAACAGAACGCAAAGTCGAGACAAGTTGAAATGGCTGCCAGCGGCTTCGGCGCGGAATCTGGAGTCGGACGGGAACGAAGGTTGATTCCAACTGCGGCCCTGCGCGATGCTCGCGCGCATGGCTGCGGATGCACCGGCGTTGTCGCCGGGTCAACTCATCACGGTGACGGTGCATGATGTCGCGTTCGGCGGCGAAGGGGTGGCGCGCGTGGATGACTTTGTTGTCTTCGTGCCGTTCGTGATCCCCGGCGAGGTGGTCGAGGCGGAGGTGACGGAGGTGAGGAAGAAGTTCGCGCGCGCGCGGCTGGTGCGGGTGTTGACGCCGTCGCCGGAGCGGGTGGAACCGCGCTGCGGGTATTTCGGCGAGTGCGGTGGCTGCCAGTATCAGCACCTCGCGTATCCCGCGCAGTTGCGGGTGAAGCACAAGCAGATCGTGGATTTGTTTCAGCGAGTGGGCGGGCTGGCCTCGGCGGTGATTGATCCGGTGATGCCGTGTCCGCAGCCTTACGGCTACCGGAACCGCATCATGGTGCGGACGCAGTGGAACAAGCGCGAGCAGAAGATCGAGCTGGGCTTCCTCGGCATGGACAACAAGTTTGTGGTGAGCATCAAGGAATGCGCGATCGCCGAGCCGGTGCTGAACGAGGATTTGAAACAGGTGCTCGCGAACCCGCCGCCGCGCGGAGGCTTGAAGGTGACGCTGCGCGTGACGCCGGAAGGCTGGGTGGTGCCGCGGGATTCATTCTTCCAAAATAATTTTTTCCTGCTGCCGCAGCTCGTCGAGACGGTGCGGGAGCGGCTGCGCGATGCGGGGTCGAGGTATTTGATTGATGCGTATTGTGGCGTGGGTTTCTTCGCACTGGAGCTGGCGGACTTGGTCAAGGCGTTCGTGGGCGTGGAGTATGACGCCCTGGCGATCAAGGCGGCGAAGGCGAACATGGCGCAGCGTGGCGTGACGAACGGCCAGTTCGTGAGCGGGCCAGCGGAGGATTACCTCGGCGGGCTGCTGGCGCGGCATCCCGGCGAGCCGACGACGCTGGTGATTGACCCGCCGCGGACGGGGGTGCCGAAGGAAGCGCTGCAACGCATCCGTCGCGCGCGTCCGCAGCAGGTGATCTACGTGTCGTGCCATCCAGCGACGCTGGCGCGGGATCTGCAGATTCTGTGCGCGGAAGGGGATTACAATTTGGTGAAGGTGACGCCGCACGACATGTTTCCTCAAACGCAGCACGTGGAATGCGTCGCGGACCTGCGGGCCGGGCAGCGCGAATGAGGCCGGTCAGGACGTGCTGTTCGCGTAAACATTTTGCCATCCTCTTATTCCGTATCTCCCCCCTTGACTCTCAGAGGGTGTGTAACCATATTCGGCGGCTCTTTTCCGGCGCGGAAAGCCGGAACGCATCTGACCGACCCTATGGCAAAGCATAAGTCCCCGAAGCCCGCCGCGAAGAGCGGCACCACCAAACCCGCCGCCAAGCATGCCCCCGCTCCGCGCAAGTCCGCCAAGCACGAAAACGGCGCACCCGTCGCCAAGCCCCAACCGCTCACGGCCGCTGTGATTGCCGCGCTGGTCGCTATGCCGACCGCCGATCCCGCCGCCGGAGTGCCGATGATTACCGAGGCCATCAAAAGCTCGGCAGGCGTGGACTTGACGGAGAAGGTCAAGGAACTGGTCCGGCTCGCACAGGAGCAGGGCTACCTGACTTACGGCGACATCAACGACGCGCTGCCGGACAGCATCGTCACGGCGGAGGACCTTGATGATATTTACAGCCGGCTCCGCACGCTCGAGATCGAGATTGTGGACCAGGCCGAGGTGGACCGCGTCAAGCAGCCCGAGCCGGAGGAGGAGCAGGAAGACAAGAGCCGCCTCGACATCCTCGACGACCCGGTCCGGATGTATCTCAAGCAGATGGGGCAGGTGCAGCTCCTCACGCGCGAGCAGGAAGTCGAGATTTCCAAGCGCATCGAAGACGCGGAGAACGAGGTCAAGCGGATCATTTACAGCTTTGGCTTCGCGGGCAAGGAGCACATCGCGCTCGCCGAGAAGCTCATTTCCGAGCCGCCCAAGGAGCGTTTCGACCGCGTCATCATTGACAAGAAAATCGAGAGCCGGGACAACCACCTCAAGTCCCTCCGCAAGCTGGTGAAGGAGGTCCGCGCGCAGGACCAGACCGTGGATGAGCATTACGCCGCCTGGCAGCACGCGCCGAACAAGGCCAAAAAGGACAAGGAGCATTCGACCTTCAGGAAGACTGACGACAGACTCCAGCGCGCGTTCCCCAAGTTTTTCTACAAGCAGAAGGTCATCGAGGAGATGGCGCTCGTCGCGGAGAACATCCACGACAAAATTCAGGTCAGCCTGCGCGCCATCGAGGAGATTGAGGCGCACCGGAAGTCCGCGCAGACACAGTTGATCGCTGACGGCGAACGCAAGAAGATCAGGGCGCTTGAGGAGTTCGTCCGCATGCCCTTCGCAGACTACCTCACCGCCTACAAGCAGCTCCTGCATTTCTCCGCGAAAGCTCTTCAAGCGAAGACCGAAATGGTCGAGGCCAACCTGCGCCTCGTCATCTCCATCGCGAAGAAATACACGAACCGCGGCCTCTCGTTCCTCGATCTCATTCAGGAGGGCAACATGGGCCTGATGAAGGCGGTCGAGAAGTTCGAGTATCGCCGCGGCTACAAGTTCTCCACCTACGCCACGTGGTGGATCCGCCAGGCCATCACGCGCTCCATCGCCGACCAGGCCCGCACCATCCGCATCCCGGTGCACATGATCGAGACGATCAACAAGCTGATGCGTGTGCAGAAGCAGCTCGTGCAGGATTTCGGCCGCGAGGCCACGCCCGAGGAGATCGCCGACGAGATGCAGATGCCCGTCGAGCGTGTGCGCGCCATCATGAAGATGGCCCAGCAGCCGATCAGTTTGCAGTCTCCGGTCGGCGACAGCGAGGACACGAACTTCGGCGACTTCATCGAGGACAAGTCCGCAGAGAATCCGTCGGAGATGACCAGCTACAGCTTGCTCAAAGACAAGCTGGCCGACGTGCTCGACTCACTCACCGAACGCGAGCGCAAGGTGCTCGAACTGCGCTTCGGCCTCGCCGACGGCTACAGCCGCACGCTCGAAGAAGTCGGCAAGCAGTTCAAGGTCACACGCGAGCGCATCCGCCAGATCGAGGCCAAGGCGCTGCGCAAGATGCGCCACCCGACGCGGCTGCGGCAGTTGCAGGGCTTCATTGACACCGAGGAGCTTGGCTTGCGTCCGCCGACGGTCGGTGCTCCGGTGGTCACTGCGTAATCTTCGCTTGCCAACTCTCACAAAGCGCCGGCACAGGCCGGCGCTTTTGTTTTTGGAGCGCGGACTTCAGGGCGCAGAGGCAGTGAGTGGCTGATGATTCGCCCGCGCAGTTCGATTTGCAGCCTGCTGCGGCATCAATGCCGCGCTCCGCTCAACGGGCCGACATTTCGAAGCCATGCGCTTCCACTCGCAACGGCTTCGATCCCGTTCCGCTGCCCGCGACCAACGCGGCCATTCCCGGTCGCAACTTCAGCACTTGCTCCAATCCGTCCGGGCCGAGCGTGAGCAGCACCGTGGACAACGCATCACTCTCCGTTGCGGACGGCAGCACGATGGCGGCAAGCAACGCGCCTTCAGTTGGTCGCCCTGTGCGCGGGTCGATGACGTGCCCGTAACTGCGGTCCGCAGCCGTGAAGGATTTTCCCCACACTGCTGAAACGGAAAGCGACTCATCGCACAGCGTGACCGTCGCGAGCGGCAGCGACGGGACGGCTGCATTCTGCTGCGTGTTTTGCACGTTTGCCGGATGTTCGAGGGCCGTCTTCCAACCGTCCGCTTCCGGCGGCGCACCGATCGCCAGCACGGTGCTCGTGCCGCCGTGCAGCAGCGCGCTGGTCACTCCCGCGTCACGCAACAGCGCGCCTGCGCGCTCGACAGCGTAGCCCTTGCCGATGGATCCCAAGTCGAGCTGCACGCTTTCGCGGGTGAAACGCACGGTGCAGTCAGCCTCGTTCAACTCGATCAAGTTCATCCCCACGCACGCCCGCGCCTCGGCCAGCGCGGCCGGCTCCGGCACGCGGCCTTCCCGCGCGTAAAAGCCCCAGCAGCGCATGAGCGGGGCGACGGTGATGTCGAAGATGCCGCCGGTTTCGGCGGACAGCCGTTGCGCCTGTTGCAGCAAGCGAAACAGCCACGGCGCGACTCGCACAGGCAGTTTTGCGGCCTCTTGGTTAAGCCGGTAAATCTGGCTCGTCGCCCGGAAGTAACTGAGTTCGTCCTCCAGCCGCGCGATTTCGTCCAGCGCCTCCTCGCCCGCCGCGCGCAAGGCCGCCCCGTCTGCGCCGTGCAAGACCAACTCGAAGCGCGTGGCCATCGCGTGCCGGGCAAGCGTTACGGTGAGCATGACGCGAGTAATTCAGCCACAGATGAAGTGCAGATGAAACATGGATTCAGGAGTTGTTTAATAAGGAAAACAGGAGGGCAGGAGAAATTGCTTGCAGCGTGCGAATGCCCTTCCACTCCTGCCTTCCTGCTCTCCTTATGAAAAAAAAACCGGCCCTGCGTCGCCGCGGAGCCGGTTTGTGAATCGCGTCTTCCTCGCTCAGGAGAGCGGCAGGCTGCCGTAAGTGATCGCCTTGATTTCCTTGCCCGAACCGTCGGTCACCTTGCGCGTCTTCGGGTCGAAGTGGCACATCACACCGAGGCGGTCGGACATTTCTGCCAGCGAAAGCACGGTCTGGACTTTGAGGGCGAGGTCAATGTTGCCGTTCGGGGTGCCGCCGTTGCGGATGCAATCCAACCAGTTCTTCGCGTGGACAACCTGGTCTTCGTGCTGGAGGCCCTTGATGGAGATGAGGTCGAGTTCGTCTGCTTTGTGGCGCTCAGGAATTACCTCCAGAGAATTTCCCGGGTCGGCGATGTCCATGGTGGCGTCATGGCCGAAGATCGAAAAACCGGGCACTTTTCCGCTCACCGAGCTTGAGTTGATCGAGATGAGATACCCGCTCGGGAACTCGGCGGTCACTTGGACGTATTCGCGCACATCGCGCTCGTGGGCATTGGGGGTGAGCTTGTCCGAGTGCACCGGGTTGGTGCCCAAGCACACGACCCGGCTGGGAAATTCCGGATTGCCCGACGCCAGCATCAGCGGATGCAGCCGGTGGGGCACCAAGTCGCCAAGCAGGCCGCTGCAATACGGATAGTATTTGCGCCAGCGGAAAAAATGGTCGGCATCGAAGTCCTTCACCTGATGCTTGACCGGTCCAAGCCAGGTCTTCCAGTCAATGACCTCTGCTCCCGGCGCGATGGAGTAGTTCCATTCACCCTTGGGATTGTTTCGGAGGTAGGCGCCACGCGACCAGACCAGCTTGCCGAGCTTGCCGGCTTTGATGATTTCGGCGGCCTTGTGCCAGCCTTGAGCGGAAGTGCCCTGTGAACCGACTTGAAAAACCTTGCCCGTGCGTTTCACTGTGTCATGAACCTCAAACGCCTCACCGAGATAGCGGGTCATCGGCTTCTCGCAATAGACGTGCTTGCCGGCCTGCATGGCCTCGATGGAACACCGCGCGTGCCACACGTCGTGCGTGGCGATAAGGACGGCGTCAATGTCCTTGCGGTCTAAAATCTTCCGGTAATCCGTGCAGGTCTGGACATCTCCGGTGCCGATGACTCCCTTGGCTACATCGTTGCGAACCGTCCAGAGGTCGCAGACGGCGGCTTGCGCGATGTTGAGTTCGGCGGTTTTCTTCTGCTGCTGGCGGATGTGGCCGAGACCCATGCCCGGGCAGTTCGACGGGAGGCCGCCGATGCCGATGTAGCCGATGGCGATTTTGTTGTTCGCCCCGGTGACGTTCGCAGACGGTGCCTGGCTCTGGCCGTAAACCGGCGTGATGCCGACGGCAGCGACCGCGGCCGAGGCGGCGGTGGCGGACTTGAGGAACTCGCGACGCGACGCGCCGGAGCTGAGGGAGTTGTTTTCAGTGCTCATAAATCAATTCGGGTTGACCGGGCGAAGCTATCGGACGGAAGGGACGGGTCAAGCGGCGTTTTGCCAGCTCAGCTTGCCGGCGTGGCTCAAACCAGCTCCTTCATCACCTCGTGCTGGTAATCCACGAGCGGGTGCGGTCGTCCGGCCAAGTCCGTGAACTGCGTCTCGTGCGGGTCGAGGCCGAGATGCTTGTAGAGCGTCGCGAAGACTTCGCCGAAGTGAACACCGCGCTCGGCAATCTCTCCGCCCAGCCGATCCGTCGCGCCGATGACCTGCCCCGTGCGGAAGCCGCCGCCCGCGAGCAGACCTCCACCCACGCGCGGCCAGTGGTCGCGGCCCGCGTCCTTGTTGATGCGCGGCGTGCGGCCGAACTCGCCCCACGCCACGACCGCCACATCCTTGGCCATGCCCCGGTCGTGCAAGTCCTGCACGAGCGCCGCCATGCCTTGATCGAAGTAGGGCAGGTGCGTGTTCTTCGCTTCGTTGAAGTTGTCCGAGTGAAAATCCCAGCGGCCAAAGTTCAGCGTCACCACGCGCGCGCCGGCTTCCACAAGCCGGCGGGCCATGAGGAAGTGTTCCAGGTTGCGCGGCGCACCGTCGCCATAGTTGGCCGTAAATCCTTTGCCGTAACGCTCACGGGTCTTCTCATCTTCTCGCGACAAGTCCAGCGCCGCTGCCAGCTTGCTGGAAGTCAGCATCCCCAGCGCACGCTGGTGAAACGCATCGAGACCTTCGAGCACGCCGCTGTTGTCCACGTCGCGACGGAAGTGATCGAACGATGCGAGCAGCGACTTGCGGTCGTTCAGACGCTCGGGGGAAATCTCGTTGAGCGTGAGGTCGCTCATGCCTTCGCCTGCGGGACGGAAGGCCGCTTGCGGCGCGCCGAGACAGCCGGGCAGACCGGGCGAGCCATACGGCGGGTGCCCCGCCTTCGGCGCGAGGCCGACGAACGGAGGGACGGACTTGTCCACCGGCCCCTGAAATTTCGACACCACCGAGCCGATGGCGGGCCAACCGCCGGGCGGTTGGATGCGCTTGTGCCGGCCCGTGTAGCAGATGAAGGAATCGTGATCCCCATCGGGTGAGCCATAGACCGAGCGCAGCGGCACGAGCTTGTCCATGATGCGGGCCAAGCGCGGCAGGTGCTCGCAAATCTCGATGCCGGGGACGTTGGTCTTGATGGGCCGGAACGGGCCGCGAATCTCGGCGGGCGCGTCCATCTTCAGGTCATACATGTCCTGATGCGGCGGCGCGCCGACGAGGTAAATCATGATGACCGCCTTGTGCGACCTGCCCAGCCCAGCGCGCGCCTCCGCTTCGAGCAACTGCGGCAGCGCCAGCCCGCCCATGCCCAGCGCACCGACGCGGAGGAAGTCGCGCCGCGAAGTGCCGTCGCACAGGTTGCCGGAAGATTGGCCGAAGATTTTCAGCATAGCGCCGAAACCGTGACGCGAGAAGTTGAGATCATGTTCAGTTGAATTGAAAACCTGCTCGGAATGTGGATCCGTCTTGCCGAAAATTCAGCGAACTGTCCCGACGAGTCGGAACCAGAATTTTTGTCAGCGGCAAGTTTTCTTTGTGAACATTAGAGGCTATCCCAAAACCCTTGAACGTGAAAAGCGAAACGCTGTCTGACGAC
>CAYZJP010000131.1:0-13231 GCA_964478755.1 uncultured Klebsiella sp. | reverse complement strand
TCGTGAACATTTTCGGCGGCATCATGGACTGCAACGTCATCGCCACCGGCATCGTTGCGGCGGTGAAGGAGACCGGTTTGAAACTCCCGCTCGTCGTCCGGCTCGAAGGCAACAACGTCGTCGCCGGCAAAAAGACTCTGGCCGAGAGCGGCCTCACCATCATCAGCGGCGACTCAATGGCCGACGCGGCGCAGAAGGTTGTGAAAACAGTCGGAAAGTAATCATGCCCGTGAAGTGCGAACCTGTTCCGCAATTGGAGTTGGAAGTCCGACACCAAAACGGGACGGTGCATCCGCTTGAATCCTCGTCCGAGGTTCAACTGCACTACGAAAACAAATGTGGGCGGCTCTATCTGGGGGATTCGCTCGATTGGCTGAAGGGTTTGAAAGCGGAGACGGTTGATCTCGTCTTCGCTGATCCGCCCTACAACATCAACAAGGCTGACTGGGACAACTTCGAGAGCCATGAACATTACGTGGCGTGGTCGCGCGACTGGCTGGAGCAGGCCGCGCGGGTTTTGAAAAAGAACGGCACACTCTACGTGTGCGGTTTTTCGGAAATCCTCGCGGACGTGAAAGTCGCGGCGATGCCGTTCTTCAAGGGCTGCCGCTGGATCGTCTGGCACTACAAGAACAAGGCGAACCTCGGCGGCGATTGGGGACGTTCGCACGAAAGCATCGTGCATTTTCGCAAGGGCAGGGAGTTCACTTTCAACATTGATGAAGTCCGCATTCCTTACGGAGCGCACACGCTGAAATACCCCAGCCACCCGCAGGCTGAGTCGAGCAACTTTGGGAAAAATGGTGCCGGCAAACAGCGGGAGCATTGGACTCCTAATCCCAAGGGTGCGAAGCCGAAGGACGTGCTGGACATCCCCACGACCTGCAACGGCATGGGCGAAAAGACGCCGCACCCGACTCAGAAGCCGGAGGAACTGCTTCGCAAGCTGGTGCTTGCCTCGTCCAATGCAGGCGACTTGGTGGCTGATCCTTTTTCCGGATCGGGCACGACTTCAGTGGTCGCCGAACAGCTCGGTCGCCGCTGGCTGGCATGTGACTGCAACCGCCAATACAACGAGTGGGCGATCCAGCGTCTCGACTGCGTGGTTCGCCGATCCGAGACGGAGTGGATCAGGTTCGATGCCGAAACGGCCCAGCGCAGGGAGAGCATCCGATGAGACTGGATGCGCTCGTCAAAGCCGCCTCGAACAAGGAGAACTTCACCGAGTTGGGGCACTACGTGGAATTCTGTCTGGAGTTTTTGGACTTCATTGCCAGGCCGGGTTCCATCCAGGCGGAGATCGTTTCGCGGAACGAAACGCATTACCGGTTCCTTCAGTTCAAGAACGCGGAGTTTAGCATTTCCCGGCCACTGAACTCGAACCTGCTTTACACCAGCAAGACGGCGCGGGCCGCGTTGAAAAAGTTCCCGAAGGTTTTGCATGCCGTCAAAACGAGCGACACGCCGGCCAACCGCGAGTTGGTGAACCGCTCCGTTTACACAATTCAACAATCCATCGGCTCCGCGCTGGACGCGTTGCCGGCGGGAAAGTCCAACACGGCCCGCAAAATCAACGGCGACTTGTTTGAGCGGTTTATCCGGCTGCTGTTGATCCGGACGGGCATCGAATGCACGTCTGGCGTGGTGCAAATTCCGGTGAAGGTGGATGGCAAGGATGAATTCGTGATGAGCTATCAGCACGACCTTATCATCAAGTCCGGTGCGTTGGTGAAAGTAATCGGCTCGGTTAAAACCAGCAGCAAGGATCGGCTCGATAAAATCTTCGTGGACAAGTTTTTGCTGGCGAAGCTTACTGGCAAAGATGTTCCCCATGTCGCCATCTTTTTGAACGACGTGCAAAGGAAGGGAAAGACGCCCAAAGAATTCGGCATCAACGCCACATTTCTGCCGGGACATTTCAAAGGCTACACGGTCAAATTGAACCCGCTGGACGGCGTTTATTATTTCGACATCCGGCCCAACATGCTCACGGAAAACATTCTCAAAGATCATATTCGGACGTTTGACCATTTCCTGTTCAAAGAATTGTGGGCGCTGCTTGGTCGGGAAGCTGTGGTGGCAAAAGTTGAGTCCGCTCATTCTCTTGAAAATTGATTGCCATGCTTAACGTCACCGAAATCGCCTTCAGTTGCTACCCCGTCGCCGACATGGCGCGGGCGCGGAAGTTTTACGAGGGCGTGCTGGGCTTGAAGCCGACGTATCACTCCGGCACGCCGGGCGGCATGGAGTGGGTGGAATACGACATCGCCAGCGGCACGCTCTCGCTCGGCGCGTGCGCGGCGGATTGGAAGCCAACGCCCACCGGCTGCTCCGTCGGCCTCGAAGTCGAGGACTTCGACGCGGCCATCGCGCATCTGAAGGCGGCGGGCGTGAAGTTCAAGATGGAGCCGTTCCCCACGCCCGTCTGCCGCATGGCCTTCATCTACGATACCGAAGGCAATTTGATTTGCATTCACAAGCGCAACGCCGGACACCGCTGATTTGACCTCATGCAAGAGCAAGCCAAGCCTGCGGAAAGTGGGTTGCTGAAAGTTTCAGCGGATTGCCGAAATGCCCCGCTTCAAACTGACGACAGTGAATCGTTGCAGTTGGACGACAGTCTGGCGATGACGCCGTGGGAGCGAATTTTGGCGAACGACGACATGGTCAATTTCGGCGACTCGTTGCGGGCCGCGATGGAGAGGCGGAATGCAGAACCTCGCTGAATTGACGCGCAGGTTGATCGTTGGGCAGGTGGAATTTGTGCTGGTGGGCGGTTTTGCCGCTATCGCGCACGGTGTTCTGCGCACGACGCGCGACGTGGACATCTGCTGCCGGTTTTCCGAGGAGAACCTGATGCGAATCCAGAAAGCAGTTGCCGATTTGCATCCGGCCTACAGGCCGCGCACGGACTTGGCGCTGGCGCTGACGCCGGAACTTTGCGCAAGCTTGAAGAATTTGTATTTGAAGACGGATTTGGGCATCCTCGACTGCCTCGGCGAGATCAAAGGCGTCGGCAATTACGACGAAGTCGCGAAGCACGCGGTCGAACTGGAGCTTCCGATCGGGAAGTGCCGCGTGATTGACCTTGAAACCTTGATCGTCGCCAAGGAAGCAATGGATCGCGACCACGACCGAATCACGGTCAGAGATTTGAAAGAAATCAAAAAGCGACGACAGCAGAGCAACTCGTAAATCGTAAATTAAAAATCATAAATCTCTCATGGCCATTCTTGTTAAACCCGACACGAAACTCCTCATCCAGGGCATCACCGGCGAATTCGGCGCTCGGCACGCGAAGCTCTCCATCGACTACGGCACGCAGGTTGTGGCCGGCGTCACGCCCGGCAAGGGCGGGCAATTCTTCGAGCACGGCGGCGCGAAGGTGCCGATCTTCGACACCGTGGCCGACGCGGTGAAGCAAACGGGCGCAACGGCGAGCGCCGTGTTCGTTCCACCGACCTTTGCCACCGATGCGATTCTCGAAGGCGTGGACGCCGGACTCGATCTCGTCGTCGCCATCACCGAGGGCATCCCGGTGCGCGACATGGTGCGTGCGAAGCAAGCGATGGCCGGGAGCAAGACGCGGCTTATCGGTCCGAACTGTCCCGGCGTGGTCACGCCCGGCACGGGCAAGGATTCGCATGGCGGCTGCCGCATCGGCATCGCGCCCGGCTACATTCACAAGAAGGGCAACATCGGCGTCGTCTCGCGCAGCGGCACGCTCACTTACGAAGCCGTGTGGCAACTCACCTCTCGCGGCGTTGGCCAGAGCACTTGCGTCGGCATCGGCGGAGATCCCGTCAACGGCACCTCTCACCTCGATGTCATCAAGCTCTTCATGGCCGACCCCGAGACGAAGGGCATCATCATGATCGGCGAAATCGGCGGCAGCGCCGAGGAGGAAGCCGCCGAGTGGATTGCGAAGAACGGCACCAAGCCCGTCGCCGGTTTCATCGCCGGTGCGACCGCGCCGCCCGGACGCCGAATGGGCCACGCGGGGGCCATCGTCAGCGGCGGCAAGGGCACGGCGGAAGCCAAGATCACTGCGTTCAAGGCCGCCGGCATCGGCATCGCCGCCACGCCGAGCGACATGGCAGACACGCTCTTGAAGATGATGTAGCGAGTTCGCCGGCGCGATTGCGCTGGCGGCAGGTTTGAGCTAGACCCGTTCAAAGTGAAGAAGCTCGCGGACAAAATCCGGCGCGTCGGGCTGGTGGCCAACGTGGAGAAAAGCTCCTGCGCCTCGGTCGTGCAGCAAGCCGCCCGCCTCGTGCGCGCCAGCGGACGCGAGCTGGTCGCGGACGTGGCGACCGCGCGCCTTGCGAAGCTCAAGATCACGACCGTCGCGGATGCCGCCGCCGTCGCCCGCGCGACGGACCTGCTGCTGGTCTTCGGCGGCGATGGCACGATGCTGCGCGCGGCGCGCGACACGGCGGACGCGGGGACGCCGCTGCTGGGCGTGAACCTCGGCGGCCTCGGTTTCCTCACCGCGATTTCGGCCGGACAATTTGCGCGGGAGTTGCGCGCGGTCTGGGCGGGGAAGCTCACCATCGAGACACGCCCGCTCATCGAGGTGAGCGGCTCGGTCGCGGGCCGGCTGATGAACTCCGCCGCGCTGAACGACTTCGTCGTCAGCCGTGGCTCCGGCTCGCGGCTCATCGAGCTTGAAGTCGCCGTGGACGGCGAGGAGCTGACCCGCTACCGCTGCGACGGCCTCATCGTCAGCTCGCCCACCGGCTCGACGGCTTACTCGCTGGCGGCGGGCGGCGCGATTGTCAGTCCGCGCGCGGAGGTCTTCACCATCACGCCGATCTGTCCGCACACCCTCTCGAACCGCTCCGTCGTCGTGAGCCTCAACTCGGCCATCACCATCCGCGCGTTGAGCGGGAGGATTGAAATGCTGCTCTCCGCCGACGGCGAAGTCGTCACGCCGCTCTCGGCGGGCGAGTCGGTGCTCATTCGCCGCAGCGCGCGCTCGGTGCGGCTGCTGCACTTGGCGGGCGATTCGTTCTTCAAGACGCTTCGGCAGAAGCTGAACTGGAGCGGCGCCCATGTTTGAGGCGAGTTTTCTGTTTTCAGTTCTGAGTTTTCGGTGTTGAGTTAGCACGTGCCTTCCGCCCCGCCTCGCAAGCAGAACGCGGGCGGCTGAACGCCACACCATGGTCCGCCTCAAAGACATCGCCTATCGCGCCGGCTGCTCCATCATGACCGTCTCCAAGGCGCTGCGTGATGCGAAGGACATCTCCATCGCCACCAAGGCCCGCGTCAGGGATCTGGCGGAGGAAATGGGCTACGTCCCCGATGCCGCCGCCGCCGGCCTGCGCACCCGCAGCACGCGACTCCTGGGCCTCATCATCCCCACGCTCACCAACCCCATCTTCGCCCGCATGGTCATGGCCATCGAGGAATGGGCCTACCAGCACGGCTACGCCCTGCTGCTGCTGCACTCGCACAACGACCCGCCGCGCGAGGAGCAGTGCATCCGCCGCCTGCTTTCCCGGCGCGTGGACGGCCTGTTCATCTCGCCCGCGTCGCGCCTGGAGGCGAACGCCAGGATTTACGAGGAGCTGCACGAGAGCGGCACGCCAACCGTCATCCTCGGCTCGCGCGCCAAGTTCTGCGCCGGCTTCCCCTGCGTGGAAAGCGACGACGCCGCAGCCTCCGCCAACGTCACCCGTCACCTGCTGGAGCTTGGGCACCGGCGCATCGCCTTCTTCGCCGGGCCGCAGATGTCCCCGTGGGCGCACGACCGCTTTGCCGGCTACAAGAAGGCCCTGCGCGAGGCGCGCGTTGGCCTCGACGACCGCCTCATCTTCCAGGCCGGCTCGACCATCGAGGAAGGCGAGAAGGCCGCCGTGCAGTTTCTCGGCGAGGCCACCGACGCCACCGCCATCCAGGCCGTCAACGACATGGTCGCCATCGGCGTCGGCAGCCTGCTGTTGAAGCAGGGCCTGAAAATCCCGCAGGACATCTCCCTCGCCGGCTTCGGCAACGTCCTCGTCGGCGAACATTTTCGTGTGCCGCTCACCTCCGTGCGCCAGCCCAAGTTCCGCCTCGGTGTCGCCGCCATGGAACTCATGCTCGCCAAACTGCGCGGCGAGAAGGCCGAATCCAAGCGCCTCCCCGCCGACCTCGTCATCCGCCAGAGCACCGCCGCCCCGGTGAAGAAGTAACTCAGCCGGGCACGCCCGCGCCCTCCCTTACGATGGTCTTGCCCCGATTTGGTGGACAAGTGGTGGGTGAGCTGGGCAGCCCACGCTCACCCACCACTTGTCCACCAAATCGGGGCAAGGCCAGTCCTGCCACCGCCGGATCCGGGTCCGGAAGACGTCATCAAGAGCTTCAAGCCGAACCCGGCGGTTTTCGGACCGCCACCGAAATAGCGAAGCTTTTTGTTCACACTCTGACCGGATCGCAAGCCAGTGCTCGGCTTCATTCCTGGTAAAGGAGCCAGTTTGCCGGCAACAGGCATATGAGTGCGTGCTCTTCGGCGCTCGCAGGTGGCGATCTCCCTGCCCGTGTCGTTGTGTCTGCCCCTCGGGTCGTCCGCGTCCTTCCATTCAGATTCGCGAGGCTGCGCGCAGTGGTGGGCCGCATCCGGCCCAGGGATTGCCCACAATCTCTTTGTCAAATTGCGTGTGCCCCTCTACAAGTTCCCGCCGTGCCGCTGGAAACCCTTGAGCAAATCAAAGCCCGCGCCGAGGCCGCCGTGCCGGGCGCGCAGTTGACGCTGATGAAGAACGACAGCCCCTGCGCGCAACATTCGCTGCTGGTGGAGGTCGAGTCCGCCTTTGCCGTCGCCAAGTTCCTCCGCGACGACCCGCAGCTCCGCCTCGACTACTGCTCGAACGTCACGGGCGTTGACTTCCTCGACGCCGAGCTGTCCGAGAAGGTGAAGGTCAAGAAGCTCGTGGACGGCGTGGAGAAGGAGGTCGAGGAAGTGAAGAAGACCAAGCGGGCCGGTTATCTCGAAGTGGTCTATCACCTCTACTCGATGTCGTTGAAGCACGGGCCGGTCATCCTGCGCCAGCGCACGCCGGGCCGCGCGGACCCGGTGCGGGTGGCGTCGCTCACGCCGCTGTGGCGGAGCGCAGAGTTCCAGGAGCGCGAGGTGTTCGATCTCTACGGCGTGCTCTTCGACGGGCATTCGGACTTGCGCCGCATTCTCATGTGGGACGGGTTCAAGGATTATCCGATGCGCAAGGATTACGTGGAGCCGGACGATTACGAATACGAGCCGACGCCGCACGACGAGGTGCTGGAGAAGGCGAAGGCACACTTGCCGAAGCAGGAGGTCAAGGCGTGAGCATCGAAACCGCAGCGCCCGTGGACGGAACGCAGTTCATGACGTTTCACGACCTTGCATACGACGCGGGCAAGACCGGCTTTGCGCGGAAGGCGGAGTTTGTGGGGCAGGGCAGGGAAGGGGAGTTGCTCGAGGTCGCGATGGGCCCGCAGCATCCGTCCACGCATGGCGTGTTCCGCATGGACGTGGTGCTCGACGGCGAGACGGTCGTGAAGCTCAAGCCTTTCTTCGGCTACCTGCATCGCAACCACGAGAAGATCGCCGAGAACACAAGCTATCTTGGCTCGATGCCTTACACGGACCGGCTGGATTACTTCTGCTCGCTGACGAACAACTGGGCTTACGCGCTGTCGGTGGAGAAGCTCGCCGGCCTGCAAGTGCCCGAGCGCGCGGAATACATCCGCCTCATCACTGCCGAGCTGACGCGCGTGCTGAACCACACGTGTCTGGCGGGCTTTCTCTTGCAGGACATGGGCGCACTCGGCACGCCGCTGATGTATGCCTTCCGCGAGCGCGAAAAGATTCTCGACCTCATCGAGTCGCTCACCGGCGCGCGGATGATGTGCAATTACATGAGGTTCGGCGGCTGCCGGTGCGACTTGCCGACGGGCTGGCTGGACGGGGCGAAGAAAGTCGTCGCGGAATATCCGCGCTTCCTCGACGAGTTCGAGACATTGCTCTCCGGCAACGAAATCCTCATGGCCCGAACCCAAGGCGTCGGCAAACTCTCCGCCGAACTCGCCATCAACGCCGGCATCACCGGCCCGATGCTGCGTGCCAGCGGCGTGGACTACGACCTCCGCAAGGTGGACGGTTACGGCATCTACGGCCGCTACCCGTTCCGCGTGCCGCTCGGCGACCACGGCGATGTTTACGACCGCTACATGATTCGGATGCTGGAGATGCGCGAGTCGCTGAAGATATTGGAACCTGCGTTGAAGGACATTCCCGAAGGGCCGGTCGTGGATCCGAAGGCAAAGCTGCGCGGCTTTCGCCCGAAGCCCGGCGAGGCTTACGGCCGCATCGAGACGCCGAAGGGCGAACTGGGCTTCTACCTCATCAGCGATGGTTCGCCCAATCCGTATCGCTACCGCGTGCGCCCGCCGAGCTTGATCAACCTGACCATCCTCGAAGACATGTGCCTCGGCCAGACCGTCGCCGACGCCATCGTGACGCTGGGCAGCGTGGACATTGTTTTGGGAGAGGTGGACAGATGATAATTTGCCACAGAGTCACAAAGGTCGTAGAGGAGGAATTTTTTTCCTCGGTGTTCTCTGTGCGTCTGTGGTGAACTGCTTTTAACAATGCTCGGCACCGGAATACTAAAAGGCATGGTGGAGACGGCGAAGAACTTCGCCGGCAGCTACCACGACCCCGCGCGCCTCACCACCATCGAGTATCCCGAGCAGCGCATCGCCTCGAAGGAAAACGCGCGGCAGTTCCCGTTCCTCGTTCACGACACCGAGGATCCGATGAAAGGTTTGCGCTGCGTGGCGTGCCAGATTTGCGAGAAGGAATGCCCGCCGCAGTGCATCTACATCGTCAAGAGCAAGGACAAGCGCGCGGATTACAAGGGCCAGATGCAGTTCTATCCGGCGACCTTCGACATCGACCTCTCGGTCTGCATGAGTTGCCAGATTTGCGTCGAGGTCTGCCCGTTCGAGTCCATCAAGATGGACACCGAGTTCGAACTGTCGAACACTGACCGCTTTGGCGGCCTGCTCGTCAACAAGCACCAGCTCGCCAAGTCCAACGAGCACTACCGCAAGATTCACCCGACCGAAGCCGCCGCGTCCGATGCTGTGCTCGCCGCCGAGGTCGCCAAGGCACAGGCCAAGGCCAAGGCCGATGCGGAGGCGAAAGCCAAAGCTGCGGCTGAAGCGAAGGCAAAAGCAGACGCCGCCGCTGCCGCAGGACCGATTGGGGCAGTTGTGTCGGCTGCCGCGCCCAAACCCACTTCCCCCGCTGCGGCCCCTGCTGCGGCTCCCGCCGCGTAGTCATGGCCGAATTCTTCCAAGCCCTCGACCAATTTCCGGTCACGCTGAAGGTCTGGCTCACGAGCCAGGTTTCGGGAGTGTTGCCGGAATGGGCGGTTCCGCTTGTGTCGGCGGCCATCTCCATCACACCGATTCTTGCGGTCTTTCCTTTGCTCTTCGCGCTCACCACCGTCATTGAGCGCAAGGGTCTCGGCCGCATTCAAAACCGCATCGGGCCGAACCGCGTCGGCATCCCGCTCACGAACATTCGCCTCGCCGGCTTCGGCCAGTTCATCGCCGACGGCATCAAGTCGCTCATCAAGGAAGACGTCGTCCCGCGCGCGGCGGACAAGGTCGTCCACTACCTCGCGCCCATCGCGCTCGTCATTCCGGTGCTGCTGACCTATTCCGTGTTGCCGATGGGGCGCAACATGGTCCCGCTCGACTTGCCGCAGACCGGATTGCTCTTCTTCTTCGCGGTCGGTGCGAGCACGGAGCTGTGCGTGTTCATGGCGGGCTGGTCGAGCCGCAACAAGTATTCCCTCCTCGGAGCCATGCGGGCCATCGCGCAGATGGTCTCCTACGAAATCCCGCTCATCCTCTCCGCGCTGACGGTTGTGATGATGACGGGCACGCTCTCGCTCACGGGCATCGTGCAGCACCAAGCAGGAACGCACTTTGGCTTCCTGCACAACTGGCACCTTTTCACCCCGTGGGGCTTCGTCGGCTTTCTGCTCTTCCTCACCGCCGCTGCCGCCGAAGCGAACCGCACGCCGTTCGACCTGCCCGAGGCCGAGTCGGAAATCATCGCGGGCTACTTCACGGAATACAGCGGCTTCAAGTTCGCGCTCTTCTTCCTCGGCGAATACCTCGGCCTCTTCTCGATGTGCGGGCTGGGCATCACGCTCTTCCTCGGTGGCTGGCTCCCGCCCGTGAACGCCGCCCCGCTCACCTGGATTCCGTCGTGGTGCTGGTTCCTCGGCAAACTCTGCGCGCTCATCGTGATCTTCATCTGGCTGCGCGGCACGCTGCCCCGTCTGCGCACCGACCAACTCATGGGCTTCGCGTGGAAATTCCTGCTGCCCATGACGCTCATCAACCTCGTCGTTGCCGCGTTGTGGCACGCCTTCGGTGGCAGCGTCAACGTGTTCATCCGCTGGCCGATCTGTTTCGCGCTGCTGGCAATCCCGAATTGGCTCCTCGGCCGCGGCTTCGAGGCGAAGGTCGGCAAACGCGAATACCGGTTCGCCAACTGATTTTTGCCACAGATGAACACAGATAGACACAGATGGAAGGAAGCTTGGCCGGACAGCGGCTCCGTCTTCATCTGTGTTTTTCTGTGTGCATCTGTGGCCAAGCAATGACTCTTCCTTTCGCCATCCTTGCCGGTCTGACCGTCGGCAGCGCCATCGCGGCGATGTCGCTGCGGAACCTGGTGCATTGCGCGTTGAGTCTGGTGCTGACGTTCGCGGGCTTGGCCGGGCTTTACCTTCAGCTCAACGCCGAGTTCGTCGGCTTCACGCAAATCCTCGTCTATGTCGGCGCGGTTTCAATCCTGATTGTCTTTGCCATCCTGCTGACGCGCAGCACGGAGCCGAAGGACGAATCTTCCACCGTCACGCCGTGGGTGGGTGTGCTGGTGGCGGTGGGCGCGTTTATCACGATGGCCGCTGCCGTGCTGGGCAGTCCGGTGGGCAAACGCGCCGCCGCCCCGATGGCCGAAGTCTCCGTCAAGACGCTTGGCCAGAAGCTGATGACTGATTACGTGCTGCCGCTGGAAGTCATGGCCCTGCTCCTCACGGCGGCCATGCTCGGCGCGGTCATCATCGCGATGCGCGAGAAGGAGGGGGAATGAACATAGGGAATCGGAGATGGGAGATAGGAGATAGGGTTGTGGCCGTGCGCCGTCTTCCCCATCTCCCATCTCCCATCTCCTATCTCCTGGGCGAAAGGAGGGGCGCGTGAGTCCGCTTTGGTGCTACTTGGCGGTCTCCGCCGCCCTCTTCTGCATCGGCCTCGCGGGCGCGCTCACGCGGCGCAACGCCATCATGGTGCTCATCGGCATTGAGCTGATGCTCAATGCGGCGAACCTGAACTTCATCGCCTTCTGGCGCTTCAGCGAGACGCCCGAGACGCAGACCGGCCTGATGTTCGCGCTGTTCTCCATCGCCATCGCTGCCGCCGAAGCCGCCGTCGGCCTCGCGCTCATCATCACGATTTACCGCCACTTCCGCACTGCGAACGTGGACAAGGTGGAGGACATGAAGGGATGAGAATCGGACCGATATGCCTCCTTGCTGCGGCTGAAGGAATTCGGGCGACCGATGCCTCAGGCGCGGAGCGCCGCCAGAAAGTAGCCCATGGCGCAAGCCGTGGGTCACGCGTCCCCAAACCAGCCAGCCCCGGAGGGGCGGCAGAATGAGCGCGCATGGCCCACACCTACACCAACCTGCTGACGCACCTCATCTTCAGCACGAAAGACCGCGTCCCATCACTCGACGCGGACTTGAAGGCTCAGCTCTTCCCGTATCTCGGCGGCATCTTCCGCGAACTCGGCAGCCCCGCCCTCATCATCAATGGCCCCACGGACCACGTTCACATCCTCGCCTCGGTTTCGCCCAAGCTCGGAGTTTCGGAATTGGTCGGGAAAGCAAAGGCCAACTCGTCCGGCTGGGTGCATCGCGAATTCACGCAGCACCGGACCTTCGCGTGGCAGACCGGGTTCGCCGCGTTCAGCGTCAGCCAATCGGTGCGGCAGTCCGTTCACGACTACATCGCCAAGCAGGAGGAACATCACCGCACGGTGACGTTTCAGGAGGAGCTGCTTGCGTTTTATCGGCGGAACCAAATTCAATTCGACCCGCGTTACGTCTTCGAGTGAACCGGACTTTCTCAAACTCGATTCTGTCGCCCCTGCCGGGGCTTTCGCGGTTTGCCGCCGCCACCCACGGCTTGCGCCGTGGGCTACTTTCTGACACTGCTCCGCAGCTAGGAGCGGAAGCCGCCGTCGGCCTCGCGCTCATCATCACGATTTACCGCCACTTCCGCACTGCGAACGTGGACAAGGTGGAGGACATGAAGGGATGAGTTGGATTCTCCAAAACCTTTGGCTCATCCCCGTGCTGCCGCTGCTGGCGGCGGGCATCAGCGCGTTGCTGAGGCGGCCCAACCGCGCGCTCTCCGCCGGGCTGGCCATCGGCGCGCTGGGCGCGTCGTTCCTGCTGTCGCTCGCGGCGTTCGCAGAGACGCTCGGCAAGCACGGCGCGGCGGCGCGGCAGACTTTCAGCTTCGACTGGTTCGCCCTCGGCGACACCGTGGTCCGCCTCGGCTGGGTGCTGGACCCGCTCACGGCGGCGATGGTGGTGATGATTACCTTCGTCGGCTCGCTCATCTTCATCTTCAGCGTCGGCTACATGAGCCACGACGAGAACTTCACGCGGTTCTTCTGCTTCCTGTCGCTCTTCGCCGCCGCGATGCTCGGCCTCATCATCGCGAACAACCTGCTGCTGCTCTTCATGTGCTGGGAGCTGGTGGGCCTCGCAAGTTATCTCCTCATCGGCTTCTGGTTCCACAAGCCCAGCGCGGCGGCGGAGGCGAAGAAGGCCTTCATCACCACGCGCATCAGCGATGTGTTCTTCTTCCTCGGCATCGTGTGGCTTTACTCGGCGACGGGCGCTCTGCGCTTCTACGATGGCTGGCGCGGTTGTCTCGAAATATGCGCGCTGGCCATAAAATGCGCGCTCCGGCTCCAGAATGGCGAAATTGCGCAATCATTCTATGATTTATTCCCACCGAGCAAGGACTCAAACGACACCGACAGATTGAGATTGATCATGCTCTTTCCGCTCGCTCATTCAGCGTTCATTATTCAAGCATGCAAGCCGCTGTTGCAATTGGAAGAAGCAGCGCGGGCCATACTTCCCTGTTGCGGCTCCGAGGCTTGGGC
>CAYZJP010000130.1:0-13236 GCA_964478755.1 uncultured Klebsiella sp. | reverse complement strand
GTTGACTCAACTAAGTTGAAGATTGGCCTGAAGATCAACATCCCCGCCGCCGTGCCGAAGCCGCCGAAGAACGCCGGCACGCCCGGCGGTGCGACTGCCGCGCCCGACTCAGAAGGCACTTACACTGTGAAGTCCGGTGACAATCTCGGCAAGATCGCCAAGAGCCACGGCACGACGGTCGCCAAGCTCCGCGACGCGAACGGTCTCAAGACTGACCAAATCAAAGTCGGCCAGAAGCTCAAGGTGCCGGCTGGTGGCGCGAAGAAATCCAGCGAGCCGTCCACGAGCGCGACTACAGCTCCGAAGACAGACACCGTGCCCGCGCTGCCGCCGTCCCTGCCGCCATTGGGCGAGCCGGCCCCGGCCCCGGCCCCTGCGCCGAAGCTCTGATCCGACGAGCAACTCAACCACCCACCCCATTCACCGATGCACCGGCTGACTGGCGACGAAGGGACGAGAGCATGGCACGGAGTGCCGCCTTGCTCTGTCCCGTCGGTGGATGGTCGCGTTTGGTGTTTGAGTGTCGGCGACATGGGCGGAGTCCGCGACGCAGCCAATGGCTGTGCTGAGAAAATTGTTTCGATGTTTTCCCGCTTATGACCATCCGCCGCATTGCCACTCTCTTCGCCTGCTGCGTCGCGGCCCTGCTCGCGCTCGGACTGGTGATGCTTTACAGCGCGAGCATGACGCAGGAAGGCGAACGGTTTCTCATCAAGCAGTCCATCTTCGCCGCCATCGGCCTCCTGGCGTGCTGCATCGCGGCGGCGATTGACTACCGCTGGCTCCACAAGCTCGTGTGGCCCGGCCTCGTCATTTCATGCGCGCTGCTCGCCTTCACCGCTGTGAAAGGCCGCGACATCAACGGTGCGCGCCGGTGGATTGAACTGCCTGGTTTCACTTTCCAACCGTCGGAAATCGCGAAGGCCGCCGTCATCGTGATGCTCGCACACTACGCCAGTCTCCATCGCGAACGGATGAAAGAGTTCTGGCAGGGCATCGTGATTCCTGGCGCGCTTGCCGGCTGCGCGCTCGTGCTCGTGCTTGCCGGCAAGGACTTCGGCACCACGCTGCTCCTTGGTCTCGTGACGTGGCTTGTGCTGCTTGTGGCCGGCGCGCGCCCGGCGTATCTGGTTCCACTCGGTGTTGCAGGCTTCACGCTCATCTGCGCGCTGCTGATGGGCAATGAAAATCGCCGCACGCGCATTGACGCCTGGCTGCACCCGGAGAAATACGAAAAGACCATCGCCTACCAGCAACTCCAGGCCAAACTCGCCATCGGTGTCGGTGGCTGGACCGGCTCCGGCCTCGGGAACAGCCGCCAGAAAACCGGTTTCGTGCCGGAGCATCACACCGACTTCATCTTCTCCATCATCGGCGAGGAACTGGGGCTTCGCGCGACCCTCGGCCTGCTGTTCGCCTACGGTTTGCTGTGCTGGTGTGGCCTCAGCATCGCTTGGCGCGCGAGCGACCTCTTCGGTCAACTCCTTGTCATCGGCCTCACCTTCCTCATCGGCGTGCAGGTCTTCATCAACATTGGCGTGGTCACCATGGTCCTGCCAAACAAGGGCCTGCCGCTGCCCTTCATCAGCTACGGCGGCTCAAACCTCGTCGTGCTGCTCGCCTCCGCCGGCCTCATCCTCAGCGTCGCGCGCCGAGCCACCGACAAGCCGCTCGCCGTCGCCGCGCCGCTCGACGACAACCCATTCACGGCCCTTCCGCGCCCGACCTGATGCAACGCGCCCCGGAAAAACCTCTCGTCGCCATCGCCTGTGGTGGCACGGGCGGGCACCTGTTTCCGGGATTGGCCGTCGCCGACGAATTGCAGCGCCGCGACTGCGACGTGATGCTCCTCGTCTCACCGAAGGAAGTGGACCAGCAAGCCGTCCGCGCCGCGCGCGATGTGCAGGTCGCCACGCTGCCCGCCGTCGCGTTGCAAGGCAACCTGCTCGCCTTCGTCCGTGCGTCGTTCGCGTCTCTGCAAGCTGCGAAGAAAATCTTCGCCCCGCGTCCGCCGCGTGCCGCGCTCGCGATGGGCGGCTTCACCAGCGCGCCGCCGGTGCTGGCCGGAAAAAAGTTCGGTGCGAAAACATTTCTGCACGAGTCGAACACCATCCCCGGCCGCGCGAATCGCTGGCTCGCGCACATCGTGGACGAGGCGTTCGTTGGCTTTCCACAGGCCGCGAACCGGCTCTGGATTCAACGCCACGCCGTCACCGGCACGCCGGTGCGCGAGCAGTTCGCGCCAGCCGATACCGCGAGTTGCCGCATGGCGCTCGGCCTCGACCCGCAGCGCCCGACGCTCGTCATCACCGGCGGCAGTCAGGGCGCGACCGGCCTGAACGACCTCGTCCTTGCCGCGCTGCCCGAACTCACCGCCCGCCACCCCGACCTCCAGTTCATCCATCTCACCGGAGCGAACGACATTGACCGAGCGCGAACTGCCTACAAATCCAGCACCCGCTTCCTCGTCCAGCCCTTCCTGACCGAGATGGAACTCGCCCTCGGTGCCGCGACACTCGTCGTCAGCCGCGCCGGTGCCTCTTCACTCGCCGAATTCGCCGCGATGCGCGTGCCCGCCATGCTCGTCCCGCTGCCGACTTCTGCCGACGACCACCAGTTCCACAACGCCTGCGCATTCGCTGACACCGGTGCGGCGCGGATGCTGAACCAGCGCACCACAACCCCAGTTCAATTCGCCGCGCTCGTCTCCGAGTTGCTCACGAATGTCACGGCGCGCTCGGAGATGCAGACCGCACTTGCCCAATGGCACCAGCCGACTGCCGCCGCTGACATCGCTGAGAGAATTTTGCGCGCCTGTGGTTTGCCGGCGACGGTGGCTGATTCAGGTGAAGCAGCGTGGCAGCCGCCTGCTCGCTTCGCGAAATCTGTGGAGAATCGCAAACGCGACTTGGCCGCCGCCGAAACTCATTTGTTCCAATCCGCAACTCCATGACTGCACTCGCCCCAGAGCCAGTTACGCGTCCCGCGGCCGTCGCGGCGGAACTCGGCGCGCTGCTCGCGCCCGGCTCAATGCTGCGGTGCAACGAACCGCTCGCGAAGCGCACCACGCTGCGCGTAGGCGGCCCGGCGGAGATTTACGTCGAGCCAGCAGACGAGGGCGAGTTGGCGAACGTGCTGCGCTTCTGCCGCGACCGCGACGTGCCGTTCTTCCTGCTCGGCCGCGGCTCGAACCTGCTCATCCGCGATGGCGGCATTCGCGGCGTGGTGATTCATCTCGGCGCACCTGCCTTCTCGCAGATTGAAGTGGAGGGTGAACAGCTCCGCTGCGGGGCGGGCGCGAAGTTGAAGGACATTGCGCTCACCGCGAAGCGCCACGGCCTCGGCGGGCTGGAATTTCTCGAAGGCATTCCCGGCAATCTCGGCGGTGCGCTCCGCATGAACGCGGGCGCGATGAACGGCTGGACCTTTGATGTGGTCGAGCGGCTGCGCTTCATGGACTTCGCCGGCGTGGTCCACGAGCGTGCCGCCCGAGACGTGGAAACGACCTACCGGAGTTGCCCGCTGCTCAAGTCCGCCGTTGCGCTCGGTGCGGTGCTGAAGGGCCCGTCTGTTCCCCGCGAGCAAATCGAGGCGCGTCTCGCCGAGTGCCAGAAGAAGCGCTGGACTTCGCAGCCCAAGGAGTCGAGCGCCGGCTGCATCTTCAAGAACGCGAAGACCGTTCCTGCGGGTCGCCTTGTGGACGAACTCGGACTCAAGGGAACGCGCGTCGGCGGCGCGGTGGTGTCCGATGTGCACGGCAATTTCATCGTGAACGACGGCACCGCCACCGCGCGCGACGTGCTGGCGCTCATCGAAATCATCCGGCGCAGCGCGCACGAGAAGCGCGGCATCGAGCTGGAAACTGAAGTGGAAATTGTCGGCGAGGACTGACGTGACAACGCCCAAACCCATTTTCCCAACCGTCCTGCTGGTCATCGCTGCATTGCATGTCTTGACACTCTTCGCGATGGCGGGTGGCGCGCCATACGATTGGTGCTGTTATCGGGACAGCTCAAGCGGTTGGTGGGGAATCGGCGAAATTGAGAACCGGCTGACCTTCTTCGTCGGCGAAGGAATAATTCAGACCGTGCCTGTGACCCGGTTCTGGCTGTGTATCTACGGGATGGCCGCGTTCTTCGGGCTGACAGTAGCAGTCTTCAAAAGGGCTTGCTCGGAGAACACTCAACGGATGAGCAACAATGTCTAGTAAGCTGACCATCACCGTCATGCTGGGCGGCCCGAGCGCCGAGCGCGAAGTCTCGCTGCGCACGGGCGCGGCGGTGGCGAGCGCGTTGCGCTCTTGTGGCCACACGGTCCACGAGTTGGACCCGAAGGGTGTGGGCCGGTGGACCCTTCCTGCCGGGACTGAGGTTGTGTTCCTCGCGCTGCACGGCACCTACGGCGAGGACGGCACGGTGCAGCGTGAGTTGGAGATGATGAAGGTGCCTTACACGGGTTGTGATCCGGAGGCGAGCCGGCTGGCATTCGACAAGGTGCTCACGAAACAGAAGTGCGTCGCGTGCGGTGCGCCGACGGCGAAGTTCATGACGTTCAAGTCAGCGGACGCGAAATGGCCGGACGGCTGGCTGACGCCGGTCGTGCTCAAGCCCGTGCGGCAGGGCAGCAGCGTCGGCTTGCAGTTCGTGGATTCGTCGGCGGAGTTTCCGGCGAAGCTCGCCGAGGCGCTGAAGTTCGACACCGAGGTCTTGATGGAGGAGCGCATCGTCGGGCGCGAGACGACGGTGGGCATCCTCGCGGGTCGCGCGCTGCCGGTCGTCGAGGTGCGTCCGAAGCAGGGCAGCTACGACTACGCAAACAAATACACGGCCGGTGCGACGGAATACTTTTGTCCGGCCGACTTCGATGCGATGACGACGGCGCGCATCCAGGACGCGGCGCACGCGGCGTTCAACGCCATCGGCGGCCGCGACTACGCGCGCGTGGACGTGATGGTGCGCGCGAACGGCGACCCGGTGGTGCTCGAAGTCAACACGCTGCCCGGCATGACCGAGACGAGCCTGCTGCCCAAGGCCGCCGCCGCCGCCGGGCTGAGTTACGCCGAGCTTTGCCAGATGATGGTGGACCTCGCGCTGCGGCGCGGGACGTAACCACAAATGATCGTGAAGAGAGACATTTTGAACAGCCGCGAAAGAGCACAAAGAGCGCAGAGAAATTCGCTCCGGGTTTTTTCTCTGAGATCTTTGCGCCCTTTCGCGGCTAAACCTTTTTTCCCATGTTTCAAAAACTAGCCCGGCTCTTCAAAGGCAACCGCCGTCTCCATCGCGAGAACGAGAACGTGCTGCGCGTGAAGCTGCGCACCGACCAGCTCCACGCGGCGCGCACGCGCTTCGTGATGCAGGTGCTCACGGTGCTGTTTGGCGCGTCGGCGGTGCTGTTCCTTGGCTGGCGCGGCGTGGATTGGGCGGTGCGGGAGTTCGTCACGGAGAACCCGGCGTTTGCAACGAAGACGATTGATCTGAGAACGGACGGCGTGCTGACAGCCGAGGCCTTGCGCAAGTGGGCCGGCGTGCGCGTCGGAGAGAATCTGATGGGCCTCGACCTCGCGCGCATCAAGCGCGACCTCGAACTTGTGCCGCTCATCCAGTCCGCCGCCGTCGAGCGCGTGCTGCCGGACACACTCCGCATCCGCGTGACGGAGCGCGTGCCGGTGGCGCAGGTCGCCGTGCTGCGGCCGGTCGCGGGCGGGCGCTACACGACGGTCATCCATCTGCTCGACGCCACGGGTTTCGTGATGCTGCCGCCGGACCGCACGATGGTCGCGGATCCGACGGCGCTGCAAATTGACTGGCTGCCGGAGTTGCGCGGCGTCAATGACGTGGACCTCAAGCTGGGCCGGCAGGTCGAGTCCACGCAAGTGCGCGCCGCGTTGAAACTGCTCGCGCACTTCGAGCGCTCGGCGATGTTTGGACGTGCGGATGTCCGGCGCGTGGACGTCTCGGGCCTGGAGGTGTTGACCGCGACGACTTCGACGGGCGGTGAAATCACCTTCGCCTCGCACCGCGACTTTGACGCGCAGCTCCGCCGCTGGCGCGCCGTGCAGGACGTGGCCACGCAGCAGGGCAAGGTGATCGCCACGCTCGACGTTTCCATTTCGCAGAACCTGCCGGCGCGCTGGGTCGAGGCGAGCTCCGTGCCCGCCCCGCCCGCCAAGCTGGCCAAACCCGCACCCTACCGGAGGAAAAATGCTTAACCTCTTCTTCCCCGAAAAAACCACCGTCATCGTCGGCCTCGAAATCGGCACCGCGAAGGTCGCCGCCGTCGTGGGTGAGATCACCGAGACTGGTGGTGTCAACGTCATCGGCATCGGCCAGTGCACTTCGCGCGGCGTGCGCAAGGGCGAGGTCGTGAACGCCGACCTCGCCGCCGAGGACGTGCGCAACGCCATCGTCGAGGCCGAGAAGTCTGCCGACGTGGAAATCGCCAGCGTGTATCTCAGCGTGACCGGCGGGCATCTCACGAGCCTCAACACGCACGGCGTCTTCTCCGCCTCGTCCGACGACCACGAGATTTCCCAGCCGGACGTGAACGAGGCGCTCACGAACGCGAAGGTCTTCAACCGTCCGTCCGAGAACACCGTGCTGCACGCCATCCGGCAGCACTTCACGGTGAACGGTCAGGCCGGCATCACCGACCCCATCGGGATGCTCGGCGGCAAGCTGGAGCTGGACATGCACGTCGTCCACGGCGTCACGACGCGGCTGCAAAACCCGGTGCGTGTGGTGAAGGGCTTGAATCTCGAAGTCGAGGAACTGGTCTTCAGCGGCCTCGCGTCTTCGCTCGCGCTCCTCGACAACGAGCAGAAGCAGATGGGCGTGCTGGTCGTGGACTTCGGTGCGGGCACGACGGAATACGTGGTGCATGCCGATGGCGTCATCAAGCACACCGGCGTGCTCGCCGTGGGCGGCGACCACGTGACGAACGATTTATCCTACGGGCTGCGCATGGCTCCGGCGCGCGCGGCCCTGTTCAAGCGCGAACACGGCGCAGCGACCATCGAGGGTGCGGCGGGCCAGACCCTGACGCTCACGAGCGAGAACGGTTTTCCCGACCGCCGCGTGAATCTGGAGCATCTGCGCCGCATCATGGTCGCGCGGATTGAGGAGACGTTGCAGCTCATTGACGAGGACATCGGCGAGCAGGGCTTTCACGATCAGCTCCGTGCGGGCGTGTGCCTCTGCGGCGGTGGCGCGCGCGTCCGGGGGATTGAGAAACTGGCGGAGGATGTGTTCGGCCTGCCTGCGACGCTGGGCCGCGCGAACGCGGTCGGCGGCCTGCGCTCCGCGACGGACGACCCGGAACTCGCGACGGCAGTCGGCCTCGTGAAATACGGTGCGATGCGCCAAAAGGGCCGGCGACGCGTCGGCCTCGTCGGCAAACTGAAGAATCTTGCCGGCTCACTCGGACTGTTTTGAACCAACTGTCGGGAACTCAACTCGCCCATTGCCATGACCTCGACTGAAACCAACTCCTCACCGGCCCCGGTCAAAAAGCAGCTCACCATCAAAGTGTTTGGCGTCGGTGGCTGCGGCGGCAATGTCGTGTCGCAAATCAGCCGCGCGGGCTTTGGCGGCGCGCAGTTGATCGTGCTGAACACCGATTCGCAGGCGCTCGCGCAATGCTCGTTGCCATACAAGTTCAACCTCGGCCTCAAGCTCAACGGTGGCCTCGGCGCGGGCGGCGATCCGGAGCGTGGCCGCGCGGCGGCGGAGGAGGACGAGACGCGGCTTCGTGAGTTGTGCACCGGCGTGGACATGGTCTTCATTTGTGCGGGACTCGGTGGCGGCACGGGCACGGGCGCGGGGCCGGTGCTGGCGCGCGTGGCGAAGGAATGCGGTGCGCTGGCGCTGGCGTTCGTCACGCTGCCGTTTGACTGCGAGGGGCCGAAGCGGATGCGGCAGGCAAGGCTGGGCTTGGAGGAATTCAAGGCCGCGGCCGATGGTGTCATCTGCCTGCCGAACCAGAAAGTCTTCAAGCTGATTGACGAGAACACCAGCGTCATCGAGACCTTCGCCACGACGAACGAGCTGCTTGCGCAGGGTGTGCGCGGCATCTGGCAGCTCGTGACACGGCCCGGCTTCATCAATCTCGATTTCGCCGATCTCTGCGCGGTCGTGCGCGACCGGCACTCGGAAAGTTCCTTCGCCACCGCCGAGGCCACCGGCCCGCACCGCGCGAAGGAGGTCGTGGAGAAATTGCTGGCGAATCCGCTGCTCGACGGCGGTGCGGCGCTTGGCGAGGCGGACGCGTTGCTCGTGAGCCTGATGGGTGGTCCCGGTCTGACGATGGCCGAGGTCAACCGGGTGATGGAGCAGATCAACCGCCAGTGCGAAAACGCCCACTTGATGATGGGCGCGGCGATTGAGGAGGCGCTCGGCGAGCGGCTGACGGTGACGCTCGTCGCGTCGCGCCAGCGTTCGCACGCCGCCGACTTGCCGAAGGATCCGGAGCCGGAGAAGCACGAGTCTGCACCCGTGTCACGCGCCGGGTCGGATTTTGATTTGCTCGGCGCGGCGGTTGCCACGAAGCCCGTCACGCGCACGGCGACGGCGAAACCGGAGCCGGAGAGGGTTGCTGTCGTCGTGGCGGAGACTGTGACCGATGTCGCCGCGCCCGCGCCCGTGGCCACGTCGCGCTCGTGGCGCTCGCGCAAGAAGGCGAAGGCCGTGCATCCCGAACTGCAACTGGAGGTGGTGACCAAAGGCCCGTTCGAGCACAGCGAGCCGACTTTGCGCAACGGCGTGGACCTCGACGTGCCGACCTTTGTGCGGCGCGGGATGCCGATGAATTGAGCGGGCCGGGGAGCGCGCGTTCGCGCCGCAGCCGCGTGGCAAAAACGCGTTGGATAATTCTCCGGCGGGCCAGCCTTGCTGCGGCCTGAAGGCCGCGCTCCATTTGTTCCCGCCGCTCCGGTGTTGACACTCCCGCGTCATCGGGCAAACGATACGACCCATGAACAATTCGCCTATTCTCACTCCGTCGTCCCGCCGTGACTTTCTCAAAACATCCGGTGCCGTGGTTGGTGCGTCAGCACTCGCCGGCGTTGCGTTGCCCCACGTCCACGCGGCCGGCAGTGACTCGATTTCAGTGGCGCTGGTCGGCTGTGGTGGCCGCGGCGGCGGTGCGGCTGCCAATGCCATGAGCCAGAGCGGCCCGCCAAAGCTCGTCGCGATGGCGGATGTGTTCCAGCATCGGCTCGACGGCGCCTACAGCTCGTTGAAGAACAAATACAAGGATCAGATGGATGTCCCGAACGAGCGCAAGTTCATCGGCTTCGATGCCTACAAGGGCGCAATTGATTCACTGAAGAAGGGCGATGTCGCGATCTTCACGACGCCGCTGGCCTTCCGCTGGGTGCATTTCAAATACGCCATTGAGAAGGGCATCAACGTGTTCATGGAAAAGCCCCTGACGGCGGATGGCCCGACGTCGCGGCGGATGCTCGAACTGAACAAGCTCGCGAAGGAAAAGAACCTCAAGGTTGGCGTGGGCCTGATGTCGCGCCACAAGAAGTGCCTCCAGCAACTGCACCAGCGCATCCATCAGGACAACGAGATCGGTGATGTCATGCTGCTGCGCGGCTACCGCATGCAGGGCTTGCTCGGCTCCGCCTTCTCCGAGAAGTATCCCGGCAAGGACAAGGGACTGCCCGGCAATCCCAGTGAGCTGATGTGGCAGATCTCGCGCTTCCACAGCTTCATCTGGGCGAGCGGCGGCGGCTACAGCGACTTCAACATCCATCACATTGACCACCTCTGCTGGATGAAAAGCCCGCCGGGACAATTCCTCTGGCCCGTCAAGGCGCAGGGCGTTGGCGGCCGTCACTATAAGAACAGCTCGGACGGAAAGCCCTACGTGGATCAAAATTTCGACTCCTACTCGGTCGAATACACATTCGAGGACGGCACGAAGCTCTACATGGACGGCCGGTGCATGGTCGGCGCGTCGCCGTTCTATCACAGCTTTGTTCACGGCACCAAGGGGATGGCAGTCGCGGCCAAGCAGAGCGACTGCAACGGCCCGTCGAGCACCTTCAAGGGACAGGCCATGTCGCGCGACAACCTGCTGTGGACGTCCGACCCGAAGATGGCGGACGATCCGTATTTCAACGAGTGGCAGGTGCTCACCGACGCCATCCGCAACGACAAGCCGCACAACGAAGTGGACCGCGGCGTCATGGCGAGCCTCACCACGTCGCTTGGCCGCTACGCCGCGCACACCGGCCAGGAAGTCACGCTCGAAGAGATGCTCAACCACGAGCACGAATACGCGCCCGGTGCGGACAAGTTCACATTTGACTCGCCCGCGCCGGTGCAGGCGGACGCCAACGGCTTCTACCCCATTCCGGAGCCGGGCAAAAAGACGAAGCGCGAGTATTGATTCGCCGTTTTTTCCGCGGACGATTCGACCGGCCGACCACGCAAGTGGCTGGCCGGTTTTCTTTTGCCATGGTCGGCATCGAAGAATGAACTCGCCAGCGGCGTGGCTTGCCTCACACTTTCCTCGTCCACAACGGCAGCAATGGCGGCATGAACACCAACTCAGAGCCAGGAATTGCAGCGACTCTCTCCGCGTCGGCGGACACCGCGCCGCCGCCGCGACTGCTCGTGGTGGATGACGAGCCGGACAATCTGGAACTGCTGGTCCGACTCTTCCAACGCCACGGCTGCGAGGTGTTCTCTGCTGTCAACGGCACCGGGGCGCTACGGCTCGTCGCCAAGTTGAAGCCGGACCTGCTGCTGCTGGACGTGATGCTGCCCGACGTGAATGGGCGCGAGGTGTGCCGCCGCATCAAGGCCAAAGCCGCGCTCGCCGATGTGTTCGTCGCGCTCATCTCCAGCATCGAGATTTCTCCAGACAGCCGCGTCGCCGGCCTGGAGTGCGGCGCGGACGATTACATCACCCGACCCATCGCCAATCGGGAACTCGTCGCCCGCGTGGACGCACTCATCCGCATCCAGCGCGCGCTCACCGCCCGCCGGCTGGCGGAGGCGCGGCTCGCGCAACTGAACCAGACTCTTGAACAGCGCGTGATCGAGCGCACCGCCGAACTGGCCGCCGCCAACGAGCAGTTGCGCGCCGAGATGTCAGCCCGCCGGGCAAGCGACGAGCGGTTCGCCGCATTCATGGAACACGCACCGGCGTTTGCCTGGATCAAGGACGCCAAGTTTCGCTACGTCTATATGAACACGCGTGCCCGCCGCTTTCTCAAATTGTCGGCGGACAGCGCGCAGTCCCAGACGGACTTCGACCTGTTCCCACGGCGACACGCGCGGCAAATCCGCGCCCACGATGAAGCCGCGATCGAGCGCGGCACAAGTGTCGAGGTCATGGAGGATTTGACCGAGTCAGCGAGGGAACCGCGCTACGTCTGGGTGCTGCGGTTTCCGTTGCAGGACGCGGAAGGCCGGCGCTTTCTCGCGGGGATGGCGATGGACATCACGGAGAAGGTGCGCGCCGAGGAGGCGTTGCGGGCGCTGCCCCACCAGATCATCGCGGCGCAGGAGGCCGAGCGCCGCCGCGTGGCGCGCGAGTTGCACGATGGCGTGAGCCAGTTGCTGGCCTCGGTGCGCTTCCGTCTGTTGTCGGTCGAGGGCTGGCTGCACGACCGCGCGGATGACACGCTGCGTCGCGAGGTGACGCGGGCGAAAAGTTACCTTGCCTCGGCGTTGCGCGAGGTGCGCGCCATCTCGCACAATCTGCGGCCCCGCGAACTGGACGACCTGGGCCTGGTCGCCGCCCTCCAAAGCGCGGCGGAGGAACTGGCCTTGCGCCCGGCCTTGCGGATCGAATGCGAACTGGCACCGTTGCGCCAGCGGCTGCCCGCCGAGGTGGAACTCGCGTTCTACCGGATTTTTCAGGAGGCGATAACCAACATTCACAAGCACGCCGGGGCGCAACGGGTGATGATCCGGCTGTTCCGCGAGGCCGGCGGCGTCACCCTCAGCGTCGGCGACGACGGGTGCGGCTTCGCGGCGGCGGCGCGGAAACGTCGCTCCGCCCGGTCGAGCCTCGGACTGGTCAATATGCGCGAGCGCGCAGAGTTCATCGGTGGGATGCTCACGGTGAAGTCAGTTCCCCGCGAGGGCACCACCATCGAAGTCTGGGTGCCGACGACGAAGCAACGGAACAAGGCAAACCCTGCATGAGCCGCAGCAAACTTCCCTCTCGTCGTGTCGCGCGGAAGCTCAAGCCCCGCGCCATCCGCGCCAAGCCGGCGAGCGCCTTGGCCGCGTCGCGCATCCGGATTCTGCTGGTGGACGATCATCCTGTGGTGCGCGAGGGCTTGCGTTCGTGTCTCTCTCGGCTTCCACAGTTGGAAATTGCCGGCGAGGCCGCCAGTGGTGAGGAGGCGCTGCGTCAGGCCGTGCGGCTCAAGCCCGACTTGGTGCTCATGGACATCAATATGCCCGGCATCAACGGACTCGTGGCAGCCGCCCGGTTGCGCAAGCTCGTGCCCGCCGCCAAAGTGCTGATCCTCAGCGTCCATGAGAATCGCGAGTATGTCGCGGAAGTTTCACGCAGCGGCGCGCGCGGCTACGTCCTCAAGGACGCCGCGCCCGCTGAATTGGTGCGTGCCATTGAGTCGGTCCATCGCGGCGAGGCATTCTTCAGCCCGCTCGTGGCCGCCACGATGCTGGATTCTCTCAGCGGCCCGGACGGTGTGCCCGCGCGACCGGACGCATCGCTGCTGACCGCGCGTGAACGCGCCGTCCTCGCGCTCGTCGCGAGCGGTGCGAGCAGCAAGAGCATCGCGGCTCGACTTGAGTTGACCTACTCCAGCGTGAAGACCTACCGCGAGCGTCTCATGCGCAAGCTGAACTTGCGCGGCGTTGCCGCGCTCACGCAGTTCGCGGTAGCTCAGGGATTCTCCTGTTCCGCGACCGCAACGCGTTTGAGTTGAGGCAAACGCTTGTCGGTAAAATTACCGACAAGGCTTGTCGGTAATCTTCCGTGTTGTTCTCCGCTGGGATGTGCCCATCCTCGGGGTTGCTCGAACACCGGCGCCTTCAGCAGACAAGGACCGGCAGGGCGCCTATGAGACCCGCGCAGACCAGTCGGTGGACGGAAGTGAATCCGCCCCCGACGCGTTGCGGCCAACCCCCGGCCGTGGCGGCCCCCTTCCCTACGTGCGCAGGGCCCCGCCAGCACCGCGCGGGCGTCTCCCCCCACCCCCCAACCCTTACGTCCCCGCCCTTGCCCACAACCGCCCCGACG
>CAYZJP010000129.1:0-13915 GCA_964478755.1 uncultured Klebsiella sp. | reverse complement strand
CGCCGGTGTCGGGGTCTTTGGTGACGACGCACGGCAGCGTGATGAAACGTCCGCCATCGAGCGGCCAGCATTTGAGGATGGGGAGATTCAACAAGGTTGAAGGTTGAAGGTTGAAGGTTGAAGGATCGTTGACGTTCGGCGCGGCGGGCCAATTTTCAACTTTCAACTTGGAGCTTTCAACCAAGTGAACGACTGCCCTGCATGGGCCGTCTTTCACGAGCCTTGGCTTCGCGTGGCGTAAATCCATCGCCTGCCCGAGCAGCTTCAGCGTTTCGCGAAATGAAGTCGGCGGTTTGGCTTTCATCAGCGCGCCGAGTTCGGCGGCGGCTTCGTCCACGGCATTTGCGCCAAGGCTCAAGGCCATCCGCTTGTGTGAACCCATCGTGTTGATGGCGACGGGGAAGGGTGACACTTGTCCGTTCACCGTCGGTTTCTCGATGAGCAAAGCCTTCCCGCCGCCGGGCGATTTCATTTCGCGATCGGCGAGTTCGGTGATTTCCAGTTCCGTCGCCACGGGCTGGGAAATGCGTTTCAGCTCGCCCGCGCGTTCGAGCGCGTTGAGGAATTCTCGGAAGGAATCGAAAGCCATACGCGGAGGCTAACAGGCGGTGGCGGGGATGCAATTCGGCGGACGGACGAGGAACCGACCGGCTTCGGAAACGCACGCTCCAGGCTACTTGCTGCCGGGCTTGGTGGCGGGCGTGGCGGCGAGGTCGGGGGGAAGCTTGTCCGCCGGGAAGGTTTCCACGTCGAGTTTGATTAGGCTGAAGGTGGGTGCGCCGAGGTTGATGCCACCGCCTGAGCGGTCCACGACCATCGCCACGCCGGCGACGATGCCACCGTGCGCCTTGACGATGTCCATGGTCTCCTGCACGCGTCCGCCCTTGGTTACGACATCCTCGACGACGAGGAGTTTCTCGCCGGCGGCGATCTTGAAGCCACGGCGGAGGACGAGTTTGCCCTCTTCTTTTTCGGCAAAGATGAAGCGCAGGCCGAGCTGGCGGGCGACTTCCTGGCCGATGACGAGGCCGCCCATCGCGGGGGATATGACGGTGGCCGCACCCAGAGCGCGCAACTTGGCCGCGAGCGCGGCTCCGAAGCGCTCGACAATGGGCATCTGCTGGAGCGCGAGCGCGCACTGGAAGAACTGGCGGCTGTGCAGGCCGCTGCGAAGGATGAAGTGGCCTTCGAGGAGCGCGCCGGTATCACGGAAGAGCCGCAGGGCTTCGTCATTCGTCATGGGTGAAGGCTACCGGCGGAACGCGGCGGAGGACAAGTCCAGGGCATTGGAAAGGCAAAGGCCCGCGGCGCGGCGGGCCTTGCTCGAATCAGTCTGCCGGGCGGGCGCTACTCTTTGGCCTTCTTCTTGCCGCCGCCCTTGTCGTCTTCTCCACCACCAAGGGAGTCCATGAGCTTGATGAGGGGCAGGAACATCGCGATGACGATGCTGCCGACGATCACGGCCAGGAAGACGATCATGATCGGCTCGAGCAGCGAGGTCATGGCGGAGACGGCATTGTCCACCTCTTCCTCGTAGTTGTCGGCCACCTTCATCAACATTTCCGGCAGCGCGCCGGTCTGCTCGCCGACGTCCACCATGGACACGACCATGGGGGGGAAGATTTTGGAGGCCTCCAATGGCGCGGTGATGGACTCGCCCTCCTTGACGCTGTCATGGATGCTCTGCACCGCCTCGGCAAACAGGACGTTGCCGGAGGTTTCGCGGACGATGTTGAGCGACTGGAGAATCGGCACGCCGGAACTCACGAGCGTTCCCAGCGTGCGGGTGAAACGGGCGATGGCCACCTTGCTGACGACCGTGCCGAAGGGAGGCATGACGAGGATGACGCGGTCCTTCACACGATTGCCGAACTTGGTCTTGATGAAGAGTTTGAAGGAGATGAAAACACCCGCGACGATGCCGGCCGTGGCAAGGAAGTTGTGCTGGATGAAGCGGCTGATGTTGAGCACCAGCAACGTAAAATCCGGCAGGCCCTCGTCACCGAGCATGTCCTTGAAAATTTCCTCGAACTTCGGCACGACGACGATCATCAGGAGCGCGACGATGCCGACGGCCACGGTGAGCACCGCGACCGGGTAAAATAGCGCGGCCTTGACCTTGCCCTTGATCTTTTCGGCCTTCTCAGCGAACTCCGCCAGGCGCGTGAGCGTGACTTCAAGCACGCCGCCCAGCTCGCCGGCCTTGACCATGTTGACGAAGAGCTTGTTGAACACCTTGGGGTGCTGGGCCAGTCCCTCGGAGAAGGTGCTGCCGCCCTCGATCGCCGCCGCCAGCTTGCCCATGATCTCCTTGAGCGTCGGATCCTTCTCCTGCTTCTGGAGCACGAGCAGCCCGCGGAGCAGCGGGAGGCCGGCGTCCACCAGCGTCGCGAGCTGGCGGGTGAAGTTGCACAGCGTCTTGGTGCCGACCTTGCCGCCGAGACCGGGGATCTTGATGTTGATCTGCAGGGCACCCTTGGGTTTGCCCTTGCCGCCCTTGCCGGCGGGCGCCTTGGGATCCTTGGCATCCTTCTTCTCCTTTTCCTTGTCCTTGCCCTTGTCGGACTCGACGACCTTGGTGGGAAAATACCCCATCTCCTTGAGGCGGGTGAGCGCCTCATTCTGGTTGGCGACTTCCAAGGTGCCCTTGGTGGGCTTGCCCTTGGCGTCCATCGCTTCGTAGGTGAAGACAGGCATAAGGTTCCTCCAGTGTCAGGTGTATTTCACAATTTCTTCGACCGTGGTTTTGCCCTCGAAAATCAGCCGCAGGCCGTCGTCACGGATGGTCGCCATGCCCATCTCGACGGCTTTCTGCCGCATGACAACGGCCGGGACACGCTCGTTGATCATGGTCCGCACGGCGTCGTTGATGGCCAGCAGTTCGTAAATGCCGGACCGGCCCTTGTAACCGGTGTCGTTGCAATTCTCGCAACCGCGTCCGTAGAAGAAGGTCTTGTCGCCCACGTCGAAGGTGGAGAGGTTCAACTGGGAGAGCTGGTTCTCGGTCGGCTCAAAGGGTGAGCAGCACTTCGGGCAGATCGTGCGCACCAGGCGCTGGGCGAGCACACCCATGAGGGTGGAGGAGATCAGGAATGGCTCCACGCCCATGTCCACGAAGCGCGTGACCGCGCCGGGCGCGTCGTTCGTGTGCAGCGTGGACAGCACGAAGTGGCCGGTGAGCGAGGCCTGCACGGCGATTTGCGCGGTCTCCAGATCGCGCATTTCCCCGACCATGATGATGTCGGGATCCTGGCGGAGGAAGGCGCGCAGGGCCTTCGCAAACGTCATGCCGGTGGTGTCATTGATCGGCACCTGCATGATGCCCTCGATGTCGTATTCCACCGGGTCCTCGGCGGTGAGCAGCTTGGTGTCGAGCGCATTGATCCGTCGCAGGCACGCGTAGAGTGTGGTGGTTTTGCCGCAGCCCGTCGGCCCGGTGACAACGAAGATGCCGTTGGGGTTCTGGATGATGTCCCCGACATTATCGAACACGGCCTTCACCATGCCCAAGTTTTCCAAGTCCAGACTGACTGCGGAGCGGTCCAGCACGCGCAACACGACGGACTCGCCGAACTTGGTCGGCAACGTGGAAACACGCAGATCGAGGCGCTTGCCCGCCAGGCTCATGGAGATGCGTCCGTCCTGCGGGAGGCGGCGCTCGGAGATGTTCAGGTTCGCCAGCACTTTGATGCGGGAAATGACCGGCAGGGCCAGATGCCGCGGCGGTGGAGCCATCTCATAAAGGGTTCCGTCCACTCGGTAACGGATCTTGAACTCGTCCTCGAACGGCTCGAAGTGGATGTCTGACGCGCGATCCTGCACCGCCTGGTAGAGGATGAGGTTCACGAACCGGATGATCGGCGTCTCGTTGGCCATGGCGGCCATGGCGTCAGCGGAATCCTGCTTGCCTTCGTTGGCTTCGATCTCCTTCACCAAATCCGCCCCACCGACCTGCATTTCGCTGAGAATGTCATCGAAGGACTCCGCCTGCTCCGCGTAATACTTGGAGATGGCGGCGACGACCGCACCCGGATCACCAACGACCACCTGGAGTTCCTTGCGAACGATGAAGCCGACCTCGTCCACCAAGGCCGGGTTCAGCGGATCGGCGAAGACCACGCGCAGCGAGTTGCCATGCATCTCCAAGGGCAGGCACTGATACATCCTCGCGGTGGCCGGCGGGATGGCGGCAATGACCTCCGGCTCGATGACGATGTCCTTGAGTCCGCTGGCAACCTCCGTCCCCAGATGCTCGGCGATGAGCGTGAGCTGGGTGTCCTGATCCATGATCCGGGCGTCTATGAGAATCTGCCCGATGGCCTTGCCGCTCTTGTTGTTCTCCTGGATGACCTCCTCGAGCTGGAGGTCGTCAATCAGCCCACGCTCGCGAACGAGGGCCAGCAGCGGATCTGAAATGTTGGCGGACATGGTTACTTGTCGGAGGCGGCCGCAGCCATCTCGTCATCCACTTCCTGGATCTTGCCGATGATGGCCTGGGAATCGATGCAGCGGTTGATGACCGTGTCGCGGGAGATGCGCCCCTTGACATACCAGTCCAACAGCCCCTGATCCAAGGTCTTCATCCCATACTTTGCCCCTGTCTGTTGGTCCGACATGATGCGGAACGTTTTGTTGTCGCGGATGAGTGCGGAGATGGAGTTCGTCATCACCATGATGTCGTGGATGGCAAGCCGGCCAGGCTTGTCGCTCGTGGGCACCAAGATTTGGGCGATGACGGAGACGAGCGCTGTGGAGAGCTGAATGCGGATGGTCTCCTGCTGCTGCATCGGAAAGGCGTTGACGATGCGATCAATGGTTTTGGCGGCGGAGTTCGTGTGCAGCGTGCCGAAAACAACGTGGCCGGTTTCAGCGGCGGTAAGGGCGGCGTCGATGGTTTCCAAGTCGCGCAGCTCGCCAACGAGAATGATTTCCGGATCCTGCCGCAGGGCGCGGCGCAACGCTTCCGCAAAACTCGGCACATCAATATGAACTTCCCGCTGGGTAACGACGGCCTTCTTGTGCTTGTGATAAAACTCGATGGGATCCTCGACAGTGATGATGTGCGCGTGGTCGGAGGTCTCGTTGATGATGTTGATCATTGAGGCCAGGGTGGTGGATTTGCCCGAGCCAGTGGGGCCGGTGACGAGGATCATGCCGCGCGGCTTGTGGATCAGCTCATCCACCAAAGTCGGCGACAGACCGATCTGGTCAATGGTCAACAGTTTGGTGGGAATCTGCCGCAGGACGAGTGCAAAGTTACCTTTCTCCTTAAATGCGCTGACGCGGAAACGAGCCAGTTCGCCAAAGGCGAAACCGAAGTCCGCCCCCCCCTTGGTGCGAACCTGCTGGATGTTGTCCTCGGAGGTGATGCTGGTCATCAGCTCCTCGGTGTCTTCCGGAGCGCAGGGCGGCCCTTGCACACGCTCCAACACACCGTGGGCACGGATACACGGAGGAATGCCCACGCGCACATGCAAGTCGGCGGCGCCCTCGGACACCATCAACTGCAGCAGGTCAGACATCGAATACGTTCCCATGGTCTGTGTGTTGGTCTGGTCGGCGTTTTGGTGTCGGTTTAGTGGCCGCCTTTGCTCTCGTCGGCGGTGGTGTTCTGGATCACTTCGCCCGCCGTGGTCATGCCGGCCACTACTTTGCGCGCGCCGTCCTCGCGCAGGCTTCTCATGCCCATCTCACGGGCGCGGGCGCGCAATGCGACGCCGGAAACTTTGTCGAAGATGAGTTTGCGCACGCTGTCATCGACCACGAAAATCTCGAAGACGCCAAACCGGCCCCGGTGGCCGCTCTTGTTGCAGTTGTCGCAACCCATGCCCTTGGAGTAATTCGCACCGGGAAGATTCGGGTCCAAGCCAAGCGTCTTCAACTCAATCTCCGAGGGGAGGGAATGCGCGATGCACTTCTTGCAGATGCGGCGCACGAGGCGCTGGGCCATCAGCGCGCGGGTGGCCGAGGCCACGAGGAACGGCTTGATGCCGATGTCCACGAGACGCTGCACCGCGCCCGGCGCGTCGTTTGTGTGCAGCGTGGAGAACACCAGGTGGCCGGTGAGCGCCGCGTTGATGGCGATGGTGGCGGTCTCCAAGTCACGAATTTCGCCAAGCATGACCACGTTCGGAGCCTGGCGCAGCATGGCGCGCAGCGCCGTGCTGAAGGTCAACCCGATGACTTCGCTCACCTGCACCTGGTTGATGCCGGCCAGCACGTATTCCACCGGGTCCTCGACGGTGATGATCTTGCGGTCGGGGCGGTTGATGTAGTTGAGGCAGGAATAAAGCGTCGTCGTCTTGCCCGAGCCGGTGGGGCCGGTGACGAGGAGGATGCCATCGGGCAAACCGATGAGCCGTTCGAAGGTCTGCTGGTCGTCGGTGAGGAATCCCAGTTCCGTCAGGCCCAGCTTGAGGCCGGACTTGTCGAGAATACGCATGACGATGCTTTCGCCATGCACCGTCGGCAGGGAATTGACGCGCAGATCAATCGGTTTGCCGGAAATTTCGAGCTGGATGCGTCCGTCCTGCGGGATGCGCTTCTCCGCGATGGACATGGCCGACTGGATTTTCAGACGGCTGATGATCGCGTTCTGCAGTTTTTTGGGCGGGCTGTTCACCTCTTGCAGACACCCGTCAATGCGATACCGGATGCGCAGGCGTTTCTCCAGCGGTTCGATGTGAATGTCCGAGCCGCGCATCTTGTAGGCGTCGGCGATGATCGTGTTGACCAGCTTGATGAGCGGAGCGTCCGCATCCGTGTCCGCCTGCTCCTCGCCCATCTGTTCCGGACTCGCGAAACCCAGGTCAATCGTGCCCTCGGTCATGTCCTGAATCATCCCGGCCACCGACTCCTCGGCGGTGGCGTAATGCTTCGCGATGACCTGCATCACCTGCTCCTCGGTGGCGACCCGGAACTCAAGGTCGTCCACTTTCAGCACGTGGCGCAGGCTGTCCATCGTGTCGAGGTCGGAGGGGTCCGTGATCGCCACGATGAGTTTGCCCTCGCCAAAATAAACGGGCACGCACTTGTATTTGTTGGCGATGTGCCGGGGCAGCGCCTGCAGCGCATCGTCCTTCAACGTGAGGCCGGAGAGATCCACCGTCTCCATGCCGAACTGGATGGCCTTGGCCTGGGTGACGTGCGCCGCGTTGATGATCTGCGTCGCCAGCAGCCGGTCTATGACACCCTGATCCGTGAACTCCCCGGACTGCACCTCCGCGCGGGCCTGGGAAACGTCCTCGTTTGTCACCAACCCCATGTCGGCCAGCGTATCTACCAGGTAATCGTCTTTGACAGGCACGGCTTAAACGATGGTCAAAAAGTTCAACGGCGACTGCTCGACATACTAACGGCGGCTGACTTCATGTCAAACTCACTTCATCGGAACGCCCCGAAACTACGCGCCCCCGCCCCACTCCGCCACTACGGAAAAACCCGAACCATGCTCAGACCCCGCCCTCGAACCCCTGCTGCCGCAACGCCTCGTAAAGCACCAGCGCCACGCAGTTGGAAAGGTTCAGCGAACGCGATTCCGGGTGGAACATCGGGATGCGCAACCAGCCGTCGCGGTTCGCCTCCAGCAGGGCTTTCGGCAAACCCGCCGTTTCCCGCCCAAACACCAGATAATCTCCTCTGCCGAACCTCACCTCGTCGTAGCGCTTCTGCCCGCCAGACTCCACGAACCACAGCCGCGCGCCTGCAGGCATCGACGCCGCGAACTCCGCCCAGTTCCGCCACCGATGCCACGCCACTTGCCGCCAGTAATCCATGCCCGCCCGTTTGAGCGCGGCGTCATCCAGTTTGAAACCAAACGGCTCGACCAAATGCAATGTTGTGCGGGTCGCCGCGCACAACCGCGCCACGTTGCCCGTGTTCGGTGGGATTTCCGGCTCGACGAGGACGATGTTCATTCCGGACGCGGCTTCGGGCTCAGATTCTTCGGGTCGTAAAGCACCCGCCACAAAAACAGCCCGTGCGCCGGGGCGGTCATCCCGGCGACGGTTCGGTCGCGCTTCGCCAAAATCGAACGCACAGCGTCACGCGGGATTTTCCCTTCGCCGATTTGCACGAGCGTCCCGACGATGCCCCGGCACATCCGGTAGAGAAAACCGTCGCCCTCGATCACGAAGGTCAGCAACGGCCCGCGACGCTTGATGTCGCACCGCGATAACGTCCGCACCGTTGCATTTGTATCGTAAAACGGGTTCACCCGAAACGAGCGGAAGTCATGCTTGCCGACAAAATCCCGCGCGGCCGACCGCATCGCCACGAGGTCCAGCTTCCTTTTGCAATGCCACGCCTGCGTGCGCAGCAGCGGATTCATCGCCGCGTGGTTCCAAACCTGATAGCGATACTCCTTCCCCACCGCGCTGAACCGCGCGTGGAACTCCGCCGGCACGCGTTTAACCGACTGCACACGAATGTCCGGCGGCAGGTGTGCGTTCATGGCCAGCATCAACCGCGTCGGCGTCATCCGACGTTCCACGCGCGGCGCCTCGATGTGTGCCGCCATGCCCAGCGCGTGAACGCCCGTGTCCGTGCGGCTGGAACTGAAAACCTTTGGCTGGCTGCGAAACAACTTTCCCAGCGCCGCCTCCACCAGCGACTGCACGCCCACGCCGGTCTTCTGCGTCTGCCAGCCGTCGTAGCCCGTGCCATCGTAGGCAATGGTGAGTTTCAGTTTGAGCGTGTCCACAATTTTATCAGCCACAGATGGAACACAGATTAAACGCTGATGAAGAACTGGATCAGAAAATCACGAACGCATGAACGGATCGCGAAAATCATCCGCACCTTCCTGCCTTTCCACTTGTCTGTGTTCCATTTGTGTTTCATCTGTGGCTAACAAATCAGCTCACACTATCCAGATAGCTCTGCAAGATAATCGCCGCCGCCGTCTGGTCCACTTTGCCGCGTTGATCCCTCGTCTTGTGTCCGGCCTCGCGCAACATCCGTTGCGCCTGCACCGAGGTCAGCCGCTCGTCCCAGGTGCGAATCGGCATCGTGACCGTCTCGCGCAGCCGCGCCATGAACTCGCGCACCTTTTCCGCCGCCGGGCCAAGTGAGCCGTCCATGTTGCGCGGCAGGCCGATGATGATTTGCTCCGGCTGCAACTCCGCCAACAGCTTCTCGAGCCGCGCGAGGAAGTCCGCCCACGGTTCCGCCGGGATGAACTCCAGGGGCCGGGCAATCATCCCCAGTTCATCGCTGACCGCGACGCCGACGCGGACCGTTCCGTGATCAAGGGCCAAAACGCGCATATGCTTCCCAGACGAGACGAACCCGTCGGGTCGTGACCGTAGCCAGACGTATGAGTCGCCGCAAGGCGCGAGGGGTTCGCGGGGAATTGCGAGCAACGCGTTCAGTTTCGATGCTCAACCCTTTGATGGCTGGTCAGCGCCGCCACACGGCCAGCAGCGAATAGAACGCCACCGCCACCGCGTAAGCAACCATCCCCATGCCGACCGCAAGCGGGACAGACGGCCATTCACTCGAAGCCACGACCGCGCCGCCCAGGAGTCCGAACAGCAGCGTCTCGCCCAGCACACTAATGAAGAACGCGCGCCGGCTTGAACGCGCCATCAAGTCCCCCACCAGCATGGTGTAGCCCTCCTCGCCCAGCGCGCGCATGAGCCAGGCGGACTTGAAGTTCCGCGCCGCCACCAACAAACTGGTCGTGACCACGATCAATCCCGCGAGCGGCCAGTGCGCCGCCACGAGGCACAGCAGGACGTTGAAGGCGATGCCCCATTTCCAGCCGAGCCGTTTGGCCAGCGGGTTCGCCTCCAGCGCGAGCGTCGGCGTGGCGAACCAGGTGCTGAGAAAATCCATTCCGCGCGCGAAGGCCAGCAGCCCGAGCGTGATGAAGTAATCACGGCTGGCGAAGGCAACAGAGTCTTCCACGGCGAGAAAGGTAAAAGTTTATACGAGAGGGGAAGGCAGGAGAAGTCGGCAATGGCAGTGCTTTCCTGCCCTCCATATGAAACCCTCCTCATGGCTTCTTGCCATACATCTGCTCCGGCGTTTCCAGCCGCGATTCCGTTTCCTTCCACGTTGTGCCCGCGCCCTCGACACTGCGGAAGAAACAGCTCTTGAACCCTTCGTGGCACGCCGCACCGGTCTGCTCAACTTGAATGAGCAGGGTGTCCCCGTCGCAGTCGAACGCAATGTTCTTCACCACCTGCACGTGGCCGCTGGACTCACCCTTCATCCAAAACTTCTGCCGCGAGCGGCTCCAGAAGTGCGTCTTGCCGGAGGCGATGGTGGTTTCGAGCGAGGCGCGATTCATCCACGCCATCATCAGCACGCGACCGGTGGACTGCTCCTGGATGATCGCCGGAATAAGGCCGTCAGCGGTGAACTTGAGTTGGTCGTAGAAGCTCATTTTGTGTTCGGAGTTCGGGGTTGGGAGTTGGGAGTTGGCGGCACGGCAGTCGAATCGTTGCCCGCGTCGAGCCGGACGAAGAAGACCGCCGCGATCACACAGGCGAAGGCGGCGAAGTGGTTCCACTTCAGCTTCTCGCCCAAGTAGAACACCGCGAACGCGCAGAACACGAGGACGGTGATGACCTCCTGCATGATCTTGAGTTGCGTCGCCGAGTAGGTGCCGTGACCCCAGCGGTTCGCCGGCACCATCAGACAATACTCGAAGAACGCGATGCTCCAGCTCGCCAGCACGACGAGCCACAGCGGAGCGCTTTTGTATTTGAGATGCCCATACCAAGCGAAGGTCATAAAGACATTCGACGCGACGAGCAGCGCGATGGGAGCAAAGCGGGATTCACTGAAGGAGTTCATGGAAGGCTCAAATGGTGCGGACGGGAATTCCTTTTCCAGCCAAGTGATGTTTCACATCGCCGACAGTATAAGTGCCAAAGTGAAATATGCTTGCGGCCAGCACGGCGTCGGCCTTGCCGGCGAGCAACACATCAGCCATGTGCTCCAAGCTGCCCGCGCCGCCACTGGCCACAACGGGCACGCCGACTGACTCGCTCACACGCCGAGTGATGACAAGGTCAAAGCCCGCCTTTGTCCCGTCCGCGTCAATTGAGTTTAGGACGATTTCCCCTGCGCCGAGCGACACCGCGCGCCTGGCCCACTCGACGGCTTCGAGGCCCGTCGCCTGCCGCCCGCCCTTCGCGAAGACTTCCCAGCGATCAGGCGCGACCTTCTTGCAGTCAATCGAGACGACAATGCACTGGCTGCCGAACTTCTCCGCGCCCTGACGAATGAGATCCGGCGTCGCGAGCGCCGAAGAATTGATGCTCACCTTGTCCGCGCCGGCGCGCAGCATCGTCTGCATGTCGTCCACCGCGCGGATGCCGCCGCCGACCGTGAGCGGCATGAAGCACTGGTCCGCCGCGCGCTCGATCACGTCCACCATGCTCGCGCGTCCGTGCGCACTGGCCGTGATGTCGAAGAACACCATCTCGTCCGCGCCCTGCTCGTTGTAGCGCACCGCCAGCTCGACCGGGTCGCCGACGTTGCGCAACCCGCCCGCCTCCGCGCGCCCGAACTGCACGCCGCGCGTGACGTGCCCGTCGTGCACATCGAGGCAAGGGATGACGCGTTTCGCCAGCATGAGTAGTTGCAGTGGCTCGCTCCGGCAGTAACTGGAAAAAACCGCCCGATGACTCTTGCCGAATCATCGGGCGACAAGTTTGAAGTCCCTGAAACTACTTCCCGACGTTGAACTTTCCGCCGGAGTTCTTGAACGCCTTGTCCGTGTAAAGCAGCGTGCTCAGGGAGTTCAGCGGATTCTTCGCGGTGAACTTATAGCCCAGCTTGAGCACCGCCTGGAGCAGCTCCGTCCGCGACAACGGCTTGGCCGCGAGCGCTTTCACGGTGGCTTCCTTCATGGTCAGCTCGTTTTTGGCGCGCTTGCCGCGACGACGCGAACCCGGCTTCGGGCCTGGCTTGGCAGCGGCGACGGTGGTGGCGGCTTTCCCCTCCAGTGCGCGGTTGATGTCGGCGAGGCGCGCTTCGAGCGCGGCCTTCTCCTTCACCAGCGATTCACGGAGGGCGAGATATTGATTGACGTTCGTAGTTCTCATGCGCGGCGACTATAGATGGCTCGCGTCGGCTGGCAAGCCCTGCTCCGACGCGCCGTCCGCTTGACACTCCTCTCCTCAATCCTCATTTTCGCCCCCTCGACGGACGCGAGATGCATGGTCGGGACACATTCTATATGAGCCACAATTTGTTCAACACGCTTCAATCCTTCGACCTCGGCAGCGGCAAGTCCGGGAAATTGTATTCGCTGCCCGCGCTGGAAACCGCCGGCGTCGGTGCGATCTCCAGGCTGCCCGTCTCCATCCGCCTCGTGCTGGAATCCATCCTGCGCAATTGCGATGGCAAAAAAGTCAGCGAGCAAAGCGTGAAGGAACTCGCCAACTGGAAGCCGAACGCCGAGCGCACCGAGGAAATCCCGTTCGTCGTCGCGCGAATTGTTTTGCAGGACTTCACCGGCGTGCCGCTGCTCGTGGATCTCGCGGCCATGCGCACCGCCGTGGCCAGGCTCGGCAAGAATCCCAAGATCATCGAGCCGCTCGTGCCGGTGGACTTGGTCGTGGATCACTCGGTGCAGGTGGATTTCGCCGGCGCGCCGGATTCGATGGCGCGCAATCTTGATCTGGAATTTTCCCGCAACCGCGAGCGCTATCAATTTCTCAAGTGGGGCATGCAGGCGTTCGACACGTTCAAGGTCGTGCCGCCGGGCATCGGCATTGTGCATCAGGTGAATCTGGAATATCTCGCACAAGGTGTCCTGCCGGAGCGCCGAACTCCGATTCGGCGCGGTGATGGCAGTTCAGAAAATGCCGATTTGGAAATCGGCGCTCCAATCTACTACCCCGACACGCTTGTCGGCACCGACTCGCACACCACGATGATCAACGGCCTCGGCATCGTGGGCTGGGGCGTTGGCGGCATCGAAGCCGAAGCCGGGATGCTCGGCCAGCCGGTTTATTTTCTCACGCCGGATGTCGTCGGTGTGAATCTCACCGGCGCGCTCAAGGAAGGCGTGACCGCGACCGACCTTGCGCTCACGGTCACGCAACTGCTCCGCAAAACAAAAGTCGTCGGCAAGTTCGTGGAGTTTTTTGGCGCGGGCGCGGCGGCGTTGCCGGTGGTGGATCGCGCGACCATCGCGAACATGGCGCCGGAATACGGCGCGACGATGGGCTTTTTCCCGATTGATGAGGAGTGCGTGAATTATCTCCGCGCGACTGGCCGCAGCGAGGCGCATTGCAAGATGTATGAAAATTATTACAAGGCTCAAGGTCTCTGGGGCATTCCGCAGGCCGGCCAGATCGAATACTCGCAAGTCGTCGAACTCGATTTGAGCAGCGTGAAGCCGAGCGTCGCCGGCCCGAAGCGTCCGCAGGATCGCATCGAACTCGGCAACCTTCGCCGCGAATTTTTCAATGCGATTCAACGCCCCGTCACCGAAAACGGTTTCGGCAAATCACGCCAAGTCTTCGGCAAATCGGTGAAAGTCGAAATGGCGTCGAAGAAAAAAGCGAGTCTGGGCACGGGTTCAGTCGTCATCGCCGCGATAACTTCCTGCACCAACACGAGCAACCCGAGCGTGATGCTCGCGGCGGGTTTGCTGGCGAAAAAGGCCGTCGAGAAGGGACTCAAAGTTAATCCCGCCGTGAAGGCGTCGCTCGCGCCCGGCTCGCGTGTCGTGACCGATTACCTCAAGAAAACCGGCCTCACGCCGTATCTCAACAAGCTGCGCTTCAACACCGTCGGCTACGGCTGCACCACGTGCATCGGCAACTCCGGCCCGCTCGACCCGGCCATCGAGGACGCCATCGTGAAGAACGATCTCGTCACCGCCAGCGTGCTTTCCGGCAACCGCAACTTCGAGGCACCCGTTCATCAGAACGTTAAGTCGAACTTCCTC
>CAYZJP010000128.1:0-14133 GCA_964478755.1 uncultured Klebsiella sp. | reverse complement strand
CATCCCGGCAACTGGCGCAAGCGGCTGGACTTCGGCACCGGCACGTTCGGCGACATGGGCTGCCATATTTACGACCCGGTCTTCAAGGCGCTGGGCGTCACCGCGCCGCTGTCGGTTCGCTCGGAGGGACCGAAGCCGAACGAGCACAACTGGGCGAACGACGCCATCGTCCACTACGTCTTTCCCGGCACGCCGTTCACCGAAGGCAAGACGGTGAAAGTGGTCTGGTATGACGGCAGCCAGCGTCCGCCAGCGGACATCCTCGCGCTGCTCGGCAAGGTGAAGCAGCCGGATCAAGGCTCGATCTTCATCGGCACAAAAGGCGTGCTGGTGCTGCCGCACGTCGCGAAACCGATCCTGCTGCCGGAGGAAAACTATCAGGGCTTCGAGATGCCGAAGCTGGAGTCGGTGAACCACTGGCATTCGTTCGTCGAGGCCGTGCGCGGCAACGGCAAGACTTCCGCGAACTTTGATTACGCCGGCCCGCTCACGGAAACGATTTTGCTCGGCGGCATCGCGTCGCGCTTCCCGCAGACGACGCTCGAATGGGACGCGAAGGGGCTGAAGTTCACGAACGTGGAGGAGGCGAACCAGTTCGTGCGGCGCGCGTATCGCAAGGGCTGGGAAGTGAAAGAGCTGAGCTAAAGTTCTCGTTCCACATGCAAACGGGCCGACTTGATCAGTCGGCCCGTGCTCGTGAAAGGTCAGCTCTTGAAACGCGCTATTTCTTCTTCTTTTTCTTCGGCTCGTCCTTCTTCTCGTCGGCCTTCGGCGCATCGGGCTTATTCTCGTCCTTCTTTTCCTCGGCCTTGGCCGCGACAGCAGCGGCGAAGGCCTTCAGGTCCGCTCCGTTGTCGATCCGGGCGTTTGGCAACGCCTTCTTGAGATCGGCCACACCGGCATCCGTGACCTTCGACTCGAAGAGATAAACGCTCTGAAGCTTCTTGAGACCGGCAAGCTGCTTGAGGCCGGCATCCGTCACCTGCGTGCCGACGAGGTTGAGGTATTCGAGGTTCGCAAGCCCCTTGAGGCCGGCGAGGCTGGAATCCTTCACGGTGGCGTTGGCGAGGTTGAGGCGGCGCAGGTTGGTGATCTTGCCGACCTTCGCAAGTTCAGCATCGGTCAGCTCCACGCCGGCGGCGTTCAGTTCGATCAGATTGCCCACATCCTTGATCTGGTCCCAAACCTTCGCGTCGAACTTCTTGCCTACGACGCGGAGGTTGATATAGCGCCAGTTGCTGGCTTGGGCAATTTCGCGCGCCGAGATGCCGGCCTTGGCAAGCTCGGCGACGGCCTTCGTCTCGGCCGAGGTGGGCTTCGGACCGGGGCCGAGATCGGCTTCCTTCTTCTCGCCGCCCGTGGCGCCGCCGGCCGTGAGCTTCACGCCCGCCGGCCATTCCGCGCCCGCGTCAATCCAAGCCTTGATGAGGTCGGTCGTGGCCTTGGAAAGCGGCTCGCCCTTGGGCGGCATGATGTCGTCGTGGCCCTTCGGCAGCGTGACGACCTGATAAACACGGCTGTCGGCGGCCTTGCCTGGAACAATGCCGGCCTTGCCGCTGTCACCGCCCTTGAAGGCAGTCTCCTTGCCATCGAGGCGGAGCTTGCCCTTTTGCTTTTCCGGGCCGTGGCATTCGAGGCAGTTCTTGGCGATGAGCGGGCCGATGTCCTTGGCAAAGTCCGGCTTGCTGGCGGCGAAGGAAGTCGCGGCGCTCAACGCGGCGAGGGCGAACAGTGGCGTGGTCAGTTTCATGTGTGGTGCGATTTCAGCGGAGGTTGAGACGGAAAGCAAGCGCGTGGGATTCTAGCGATGTGGCAGCTACGCGACCTCCGCCCGCAGCATCCGCGCGGCCTCGGCCTCGTTGCACAGTTTATGGTAAGCCTCGTCCATGCTCACCACCGCGCCGGAGCCGGGGGCGAAGCCGCAGTCGGGGTTCAACGTGATGCGCTCAGGCGCGAGAAACTTCAGCGCCTGCCGCACGCGGGCGGCGATGGTCTGCGCCGAATCAATCTTCCCCGGCGTCACGTCCACACAGCCGAGGCCGATCTCCAAGTCCTCGCGCAGTTCCTTGAACACGGCCATGTCGCCTGCGCTGGGCGTGGTGAATTCCATCGTGAGATGATGCACTTTCAACCGGTTCAAGTGGCGCAGGATGGGTCCGTAGCCGCCGCCGTGCGCGACCTCGCCCCGCGCGCGTCCGCCGGCGCGACGGCAGAGATGCACGGCGAGCTTGATGCCCGTCACGCCGCTGACCAGTTCGTTAACCATGTCCACGGCGAACCCGGCGGCGGCGTCCGGGTCGGAATACTTCGCGCGCACTTCCGAGTCCACGAACAGGCAGAGATGCGGGTCGTCAATCTGCGCGATGTCCGCTCCGGCATCGCGGATGAGTTCCAGTTCACGTCGCAGCACGGGCACGCAGGCGCGGACGAAGTCGTTGCGGTTCGGGTAAGCCTTCGCGGACTTCTCGGCGCTCCACATGCGTTCGCCGAGCAGCGCGGGCGATGGCAGCGTGGACTTGATCTGGCGCGTCGTGATGGTCTTGAGGAACTTGACTTCATTCGCGATGAAGCCGGGCGTCTTCGGCGCGAGCCTGTCCACCACGAGCGTGAAGGGCCGGCCATCGGGCAGCGCGCCCAGCTCGAAGCCGTGCGCCAGCTCCGCGATGACGCCGATGTAGGACTTGCGCCACCACTCGCCGTCGGTGATGACATCAATGCCCGCGTGCTCCTGCATCGCCACGGCGAAGCGCACGGCGGCCTCCATTTCGGCGCGGTAGCGCTCCGGTGGCAACGGCGGGCGGTCGTTGATGAGGTCGAGCACGAACGCCGGCCGCGGCAGCGAGCCGACGACCGAGGTGGGGAAGAGGAGTTTGCTCACGGGAATCAAGTTTTAGCCACAGATGGAACACAGATGAAACACAGACGGGGAGGGAAATGATTTATCGGGAAAGCACGAAGGGAGGAAAAGTCCGGGGCGCAGATGGCCGGCAATTTTTCCTCCTGCCTGCCTGCCTTCCTGATTCTTATCTGTGTTCAATCCGTGTTTCATCTGTGGCCAAAGTTTTTTCACTCCCCGCGCCAGTGGCGTTGGGCCAGTTCGAAGTCCTCCTGTGTGTCCACCTCCATGTAGCTGCCGGACGTGTCGGCATGGGCGAAGGGGATGCCGGCCTCGATCATCTCCTGGAACAGCAGGATGAGATACGCCTTCTCGAACACCGCCGCCTCGCGCCACGGCTTGCCCGCGTGGCTGGCGCGGACGCGGTGGAAGTGCTCACGCAACCGCTTCGCGCCGGCGGCCGTGAACTTTGCGATGCCAGTGTATTCGCCGTGCGCCTCGTGCGGCGGGATGGCGCGGTGGACGCGCGTGACGTGGCCGTTGCGCGCCGTGACTTTCTCGCCGTCGTCGGGCGGGTGCAACGTGCGATGCTGGTAGCGCTCCAGCCAGCGCGTGTCCACGGAGAGCGCGATGTCCGCGGGACTCTGCAGCACGCAACGGATGACTTCGCTGGTGAAGAGAATGTCGGAGTAGCAACAGATGAAACCCTCGTCCATCAGGTCCTCCGCGTGCATGAGCGAGGCAAGGATGTTGTTGTGCTCCCAGCCCGCGTTGTGGCGAAAGGTGAACTGCGGATAGTCGCGCCGCACCTTCTCAATCTGGTAGCCGCCGATGAAGCAGATGTCCGTGACACCCGCGCCGGCGAACGCGCCGAGTGCCCAGTCGAGCAGGCGCTTGCCCTGCACTTCGGCGTAGCACTTGGGCGTGTCGGCGGTCGTCGGCATCAGGCGACGCCCGCGTCCCGCCCCGATGATGATGGCTTTCATTTTCTAGCTCCCGACGCCTCAACCACGGCAATTTCCTCCGGGGTTAGGTCGTAAAGCTCGTAAACGCGCTCGTCAATCTCACGGTCGAGCTTCTGGATTTCCGCTTCAATCATTGGGAGGTCGGAACTGCCGGCTTCCTTTGCCACGTCCTTCATCAAGTCGCGGATGAGACGGAGATTGTCCGCCGCGCCGGATTGAAAATACACCAGCGGTTCGAGCGTGTTGACGAGCAGATCGTAAATGCGCTCCGGCTTTTTTCCGGTCGTCCATTTCTTTTTGCGGGAATTTTCGGCGAGAAATTGTTTCCAGCGGGCGTAGATGAATTCCCGCAAGGCGTCGTCCTTAAACGCGAGGCGCAGCACGGGCAATGGTTTCGGTTCTGTGTCCGTTGTGGCGGCGACGTCGGCGGACAGCGTCAAGTCCCTGCCGTCCGCCTCAATTTGGATGGCGTGGACGAAGCCGGTGCGCTGCACGTCGTCAATCAGCTTTTCCTCTTTCACCGCCGCCGCGAAATCTTTTTGCAGGTAATGCGCGAGGTTGCAGGGAACGCGACTGGCGTTGTGGCGAATGAGCCGGTCCAAAATCTCCGGCAACTTCACGCGCTGACGGTGCGCGGTTTGAATCTGCTCCACGCGCTCGACGATTTCCTTTTCCAGCTTCGCCTCGGTTTTCTTTTTCGGGTCAACCAGCTTGATGGGAAGCTGGCCGAGAAACTGGCGGTTGGCGGAGAAATAATTTCCGCGGAACGGCACGCTGACGAACGGGAAAAACCAGCGCAGCACTTTGGAATTCAGCAGCGCCAGCAAATACGGCATCCGCAAATCACCAAACTCCGGCTTCACGGTCACGCCGCCAACGTCCACATTGTCGAGAAAGACCTCGCCGTCAGCATCCCAAGCCGCGTGGAGTTCATTCACCAAGCGCGGAACGCAGAGCTTGGGCAGCTCCTGACGCGTCATGTTTTTCAGGTAAATGTAGCCGTGCCATTTTTCATTTTTGAATTTGCCGCCCTCGCGTTCTTCCAGCGTGATGCGGTTCTTCAATAAATACTCCGCCGTCTTCGGAAACTTTTTCTGAATCTGATCGAATTCGATCAGCGCGGCTTCATCGTCTTTGACTTTGTAGGGAAAGATGATGAACTGGCGGTGCGGCAAAGCTCCATAGGCTTCAACATCCGTGCCGCTGACCAGCGGATGCAGCAAATCCTTTTCAAAGGTCCACTCCACGCCAAGCGACTTTGACTGCAGCCGGACGGTGCTTTTGCTCTCGCCGAGATATTCCAAGATGAAAACATCATCCGCGCTGGTTTGCAGTCCGACGAAAATGTCGGCGATTTCCTCCAGTTTTTTCGGCTGCGAATTGATTTTGCGGAACAACGGCTGATTGGCAGAGGAAACAAAATTCCATTCCTTGTGGTTCAAAGAAGCCGACGCGACTTGAATTGGCAGCGTGCCGTTGCCTTCCTTCCACATTTCCAAGTCTTCCACCTTGAAATAGGGAAATTCAGCTTGCGCTTCTTTCCGCAGGAACAGCAGGCAGGTGTAAATCGTGGCCGACGAAAAAATCTGCAAGTGGCCGAAGTTGACAATTCGGCTGACGTGCTTTCCGTCGCTCAAAATCCCGCGTGTTTCCACGCCATATTCAGACTGGAAAAATTTGTTCGGGCAAATGTAGCCGAACACGCCGTCGGCTTTGAGCAATTGCAGGCCGCGTTCGATGAAGCAGACATAGATGTCGAAGTTGCCGCTGGCGGCGGAGCGATAATTGGCTTTGAGGAATTCCACGGATTCCGGCGCGTAAGCCTGCATCGTCTGGATGCGCTCGTAAGGCGGATTGCCCACGACAACATCGAAGCCTTGGGGAGCGCAGGCCTCTGGCGTGCGGTGTTCGGCGTCGCGCCGAACACTTCGTTCATCCAAATTTCCAGTTTGTGTTTTGGAAGAACCCGGCGCGACGCCGGATTCGGCACGCGGGACGCGTGCGCTCCCCATGACTTGCGGAAATTCCTTTTCCCAGACGAACGCGGTGTCGCCCGCCACTTTCGCTTCGGCGATGAGCGAGTTGCCGTGTTTGAGGTTGTTGGAAAGTGTGGGCAGCAGGTCGCGCTGGCGGTTGCGGAGTTTTTCCTGGAGGTTGTCCTTTTCCACCGCCATGTAGCGAATCCAGAGATTGAGCTTGGCCACCTCCACGGCCTGTTCGTCGAGGTCCACACCGAAGATGTTTTCGGTGATGACGTGGGTGCGCGCGTCGAGCACCTCCTCGGCGATGCCCGCACTGGCATCAAAGAGGGCGCTGCCGCCCGCCTCCTTCTTGCAGCGGCGGCATTCCGCGTTGTAGTCCGCGTAGGCGTCGGCCACCACGTCGAAGGCGCGGAGCAGAAACGATCCCGAACCCATCGCGGGGTCGAGGACTTTGAGTTGCGACAGTTGGCGAATCTTGTCGTGAGCAGCCTTGAAATTCTTGTAGCCGAGCAGTGCTTTGGCCTCCGCGAGGATCGGTTTGATCTTTTCGCCGAGCGTGTGCTGGACGATGTAATCCACGATGTAGGCGGGCGTGTAGTAGATGCCCTCCTTCTTGCGGAGTTCGGCGGTGTCCTCAATGACGATGCGCCCGCCCGTTTGAGTGAGCTTGTGTGCGAGGAAGCGCTCATAGACCGAACCCATCACGTCGAGCGACATGCGGCTGAAGTCATAGCTGTAAAAATGGCGGAAGGAGAGGATCTCGCCCTGGCCGGATTGCAGGCCGCAGGCATCGGCGATTTCCGGGCGGAGCGGTTCATGCCCGAGCAGCGTGCCGAGAATCAGGTTGTCCACCGCGAGCTGGTCGCACAGCAGCGGCTGGGTGAACAGTTCCGTGTTGAAGCGGGTTTTGATTTCCTGAAACAACTGCTGCCGGAGGTATTCAGCGAACGTGAAAGTGACCTGCGTAGAATAAATGCCGTGGCGCGGGCCAAAGACGGTGTTGATGCCGCCATACAAATCGTCGTATTGCTTGAAGCGGTGGACGAGCATATCGTGATCGGCGAGTTGAAACGCCTCCAACATGCGGCAGAAGATGAACCGGTCGAGGAGCTGCTGGCTGGCCAGCGTCAGTTCTTCCAGCGAGCGTGTTTGGTTGCGCAGGGCGAAGCCGTTCGCCAGCAGCAGCCGCCAGCGTTTGAGGTCGGTGAGAAACCGGGCGTCCAGCCCCGCCTTGTGCGCGTGATCGTAAAGCTCATCAATGCGCCCGGCGTCGAGGTTGGGCAACGCCAGCAATTCCCAGAGCAGTTCGCGCTTAACAACCAGTTCTTCCAGTTTGAAGGAAAAGGTCGGCTCGTTTTCATTGGCGCGGATGAAGTGGAACTGGTTGAAGTTCGTGAGCAACAACCATTGAACCGGCCTGGGCGTTCGCGCGGCGTCGGAACTGAAGCGGTAAGTGCGGACGTAGCCCAACGCTTGTTCGCGGTGCGCCTCAAAGAGATTCTCCGCCCGGTCGAGCAGGCTCTTCGCTTCGACGAAGATCAGCGGCCGGTCGGATTTCAGCATATAATCCACCTCCCCGTCGCCTTCGATGTGATACTCTTTGACCACCCGTCCCCGTCCATAACCAAGTGCCTCGAACAAAGGTTCAAGCAGCCGATGTTTGGTGTTTTCCTCCAAAGCGCCATCCTCGAACCCGAATCGTCGGTAATGCCGCGCTGCCGCGGTCAGCTCATTTAGGCTGGCAAAAAAAACTTCTTTCATCGGCAGCGACTGCTTTAGAGCGTTTTCACCGACAAGACAAGCGTGGGGGAAGCGCGCTTGCTCATCCAGCCTTCCCCTCCGCCTTCCACAAGCACGCGATGACCACCCCGCCCGCGAACGCGCACGTGGCCCAGAACTTCACCGCGAACGGCCAGCCGTGGTCCTGCGCGAGGTGGCCCGTCAGCTTGTCGCCCGCCGCCGCGCCCATGTAGCCCATGAAGTTCACGAAGCCCGCCGCCGCCGCCGCCCTGTCGCGACGCGCGAGGTCCACCGGCAGCGTGCCCACCAGCAGCACCTGCGGCCCGAAGATGCAAAAGCCGATCCAGAACAACATCGTCACGCTCGCGCCGAAGCTCCAGTGGATCACCGTGTCGTAGGCGAGCGCAAGCAAGCCCAGCACGAACAGCAGCGCCGCGATGACCGGCACGCGCCGTCCGCCGAAGAAGCGGTCCGTGGCCCAGCCGGACAGATACGCGCCCGCGATGCCGCCGAACGGCAGCACGGCATATTTGAACGCCGCCGAACTCACGCTCGCGCCCTGCACTTCCTTCAAGTGTGTCACGCCCCAGTCGGTGAAGCCGTAGCGGCACGCGTCCAGCAGGCACAACGTGACCGCCACGAACCACAGCGCGGGATTCGACAGCGTGACGGCGAGGTTCTCGCGGAAAGTCTTTGGCGCGGTCAGCGAAGGCTGCGCCGCGCTCTCGGCCAGCTTCACTTCCTCCGGCGACTCCTTGAGGAAGCACATCATGTGAACCGCGCTCGCCACGAGCAGCCCCGCCGGCACGTAGAGGGCGCCGCGCCAGCCGAACCTCTCCGCCGACCAGCCCGCGACCACAAACGTCAGCGCCCCGCAGAGCTGGTAGCCCGTGCCGATGATGCCGATGGCGCGTCCGCGCTGGAGCGGCGGGAACCAGTTCGCCGCGACGCGCATCGTGGGCGGCCACCCCAGCGCCTGCACGTAGCCGTTGCACGCCCAGACGAAGATCAGGAACCAGAGCGCCGTGCCGAAGCCGAAGGCAACGTTCAGCCCCGCCGACGCGAGCAATCCCAGCGCGAGCAGCTTGCGCGGCGGCAGCCGCTCGGCGAGCTGGCCGTTGATGAACTGCCCGACGCCATACGCGAGCTTGAGCGCCATGAGCACCGTGCCGAGCTGGTTCTTGTCCAACTGAAGTTCCTTCCCGATGCCCGGCAGCGCCACGCCAAGATTGTTCCGGCAAAAGTAAAACGAACCGTAAGTCAGCCACAGCACCCACAGCACGACGCGCTGGGACGGGGAGAACGAGCCGGCGGGCGTCGTAAGACTAGTGGGATTCAAACGGCCACAGGAAAGCGGAAGGCCGAAGGCGCGTCAACACGCGTGCTCAGTAGTCCGCGATGGAGCCGTCCTTGAGTTTCGCGCCGGGCCACTTGTAGGTCTGCGGCTTCTTCGCCGCTTCATCGAGAACCTTCTCATCCATCTCGACGCCCAAGCCCACGCCTTCCGGCAACGCGACGTAGCCTTCCTTGTCCACCTGCCAGTCCATCGTGGCGATGCCCTTGGGGTTGAAGCCGAAGTTCGTCGGGTAAAACTCGTGGATGAGAAAGAGCGCCGTGGCCGCGATGGCGTGGATGCTCGCAGAGATGCCGAGGTTGCTCGCGGTGCAATGCGGCGCGAGCGGCGTCATGTAGGTCTCGGCCAGCGCGGCGATTTTCTTCATCTGCGAAATGCCGCCGGTGTGACAGCAGTCGGGCTGGAGTATGTCGAGGCAGCGCTCCTGCAGATACGGGATGAAGCCCCAGATGGTGCGATCGCGCTCACCCGCCGCGAGGGGAATGTTGATGGCCTGCTTGAGCCGCTTGAAGACTTCGATGTTACCGGGCACAGCGGGTTCTTCGAGGAACAGCAAGTCGTAAGGTTTCAGCGCCCCGGCGAGCTGAATGAGCGTCGCGGGCGGCACGGCGCAGTGCGCGTCGAACATCACCACGCCGTCGGGTCCGACTTTTTCGCGCGCGTCGGCGATGGCCTTGACCATGCGCTGAATATCGGCGGGACTGCCGGAGTGTTCGTAGATTCCGTGCGGCGGGACTTTCAGCGCCTTGGCCGTGTGATAGACGCGGATGCGGTCGCGCACCGGCCCGCCGAGCAGGCGATAGACGGGCACGCCGTAGAGCCGGCCGGCCAGATCCCACAGCGCGATGTCAATGCCCGCGATGACGTGGACCATGAAGGGGCCGCCGCGGATGTCGCGGTGCGCACGGTAGAGCTTCTGCCAGAGGTGCTCGATGCGTGTGGGGTTCTCATCCTGAAGCAGCTCGAACAGCGAGGCCATAAGCGTGATGGCGACACGGATGTCCGTGCCCTTGATCTCGCCCCAGCCGCTGACGCCGTGGTTGGTGTCAATGCGGATGTAGAGGATCGGTCCGATCCACCAGTGCTTGTAGCCGGTGATGCGAATCGAGGACGCTTTATCCGCAACGGTGACGGCGGGATTGCGCTCGGCGGAGAGCGCGTCCTGCAACATGCCGAAACCGGCAGCGGCAGAGGCACCCAAGGTGAGGATATTCCGACGTGAGAATTCAGATTTGTGGCTCATGCGCGAAGTTTTCCGCGCTCGTTCCACGAAAGCAAGTGCGGCCTTGCCGCCTAAAAAACTTCCGCGGGCAATCCCGTCGTGTCCCGCACGATCTGCGCGATCCGCGCGAGGCTGCGCAGCGGGAGATGGCCGCACTCGGAATGCGCCGTGGGGCGCGTGGCCGAGTAGATTTGCACGAGCGGCAGGTTCGCCCCGGCGTCCCTCAGCTCCTTGAGCCGCTGCGCGTATTCGCGAATCTCCGGCTCCGTCGGTTCCTGCCCGTTGATGAGGGGAAACAGGCTTTGAACCACCACGGGGCGCTGCCGGGCGAGCGTGAGGATGTTCGCCAGCACCTTGTCGAGCAGCGCGGTTGGCCGGTTGATGCGTTCCATCACGGCCTGCGTGCCCACGTCGAGCTTGGCCCAGACTTCATCGCGACTGGTCAGGCAGCGGATGCCCTCGGCAACCTGCGGCTGGTCGAGTCCGGTCGCGTTGGTGATGAGGACGACTTTGAAGAATGGCAGGCCGCACCGCGCGCGGACGTGCAGCACGGCGTGGACGACATCCAGAAACACCGGACAAAGTGTCGGCTCGCCGTCACCGCTGAGGTTCACCTGACGGAGCTTCAGCAAATCCGCCGGCAAGCCCTGAAACCCTGGCTGTGCCGCCAGCCCACCCGCCGCCGCCAGCGCCAGCGTGCGGCTCAACTCACCCGCCATCGCGTCCACATCCAGTTGCGCGGCGTGGCAACGGTTGCGCCGGTCCACCTCGCAGTAGATGCAGTCGAAGTTGCACTCCTGGTCCGGGTTGAGATTCACGCCCAGCGACAAACCCCGCGCGCGCGGAGAGACGACGGCGTAAATAAAACGATTGCCGAGAAAATCGCGCGGGGAACCAAACGCCGTGCCAGCCGGCCGGGACGCGGCGCGTCTGGCCGGCAGTTTGCGAGGGCGTGGTTCCACGATAAGCATGGCGTTTAGGTTTGTGGCCCGGGTTCAGGTGCGCAGGAATTCGTGCTCCTCCTCGCGCACCACCAGCACCGGGCACGGCGCGACCCGCGTGACGTTCTCCGTCACGCTGCCAAGAAAGACGTGCTTCAAGCCCGTGTGGCCGTGGGTCGAGATGATGATGAGGTCGGCGTCGAGCTCCTTCGCCGCCGCCGCGATTTCCGACGCGGGCCGGCCAATGCGCGTCTGCTTCGTTGCCGGCACGACATCGCCGATTTCCTCACGCAACAGCTTATCCATCGTCTTTTCAGCCGCCTCGCGGACCTGGCCCTCCATGAGCGGCGCGTCAATCATCCCGAATTCGCCGACCGCGTAGTTGATCTGCGTGACATACAGCAGCGTGAGACTGGCCCCGAACTGCTTGGCGAAAGGGATCGCGTAACGCAGCGCCTTGCGCGAGCACTCGGAGAAGTCCACCGGGACGAGAATCTTCTGGATGCAAAAAGGCGAGGGATTCTTGCCGGGCAGGCCGGCCTCCTTCGCCGCGAGTTCAACCACCACACCACCGTCGTTTGTAGGTTTGACTTTCATGAGGCCAATATAGCTCGTCGCGGCCGAAGCACTACACTGACTTTGGCGGGGGATGGCTGTCTTTTGCCGGCTGCCGGCCAATCGCGGGCGCACAAATCCCCCGTTGAATTGCGCCGGTGCCGTCGCTACGTTGCGCGCCGTGCTCGACGACCGGGATTATATGCGCGAAGGCTCACGCCGCGAGGCGCAGCCGTGGTCGGTCAAGCTCCTCATTGCCCTCATCGCCTGCTTCGCACTCCAGTGTATTGATGACGTCTATCTGAAGACGCATGCCGAACGTTGGCTTGCGCTGACTGACTCCGGACTGCGTAGTGGCTACGTTTGGCAGTTGCTCACCTTCCAGTTTCTGCATGGGGACTTCATGCACCTGCTGTGCAACGGCCTCGCGCTCTGGTTTTTCGGCCGCTGGGTGGAGTTCGCTTTGGGCAAGCACCGTTTTGTCGCCGCCTACGTGACCACCGGCTGCACGGGCGCGCTGCTGCAAGGCGCGCTCATGCTGGCGTTTCCGGCGCATTACGGACCCGCGGTCGTCGGCGCGTCGGCTGGCGTGTCCGGATTGTTCGCGGTCTTCGCGTGGGTGGAATCCGAATCGGAAGTCCGCTGGAATTTCATCCTCCCCATCAAGGCGCGGACGCTCTTCTGGATTTACGTGAGTGTCGAAGCCTTCTTCACCGTCGTGCCGACGCCGCGCCAGGGCGGCATCGCGCACGCGGCGCACCTCGGCGGATTGCTCATGGGAATGCAATTCGTCCGGCTCGGCTGGCATCGCGACTACGTGCCGCTGCCGTGGGAGAACTGGTTCGCGCGCAAGTCCGGCAAGACGAAGCGTGCGGCGGGCATCGCGGGCTTCGATTTGGCGGGCGCGACGAAGGAAGATGAACCGCTTTCCGACGACTTCATCAGCAAGGAAGTGGATCCCATCCTCGACAAGATTTCCGCCCACGGCATCCACAGCCTGACCGACCGCGAGCGGAAGATTCTGGAAAAAGCCCGCGCAGTAATGGCGAAGCGGAGCTGAACCGGTTTTTGCCGCGAAAGGGCGCAAAGAACACAGGGGGAAAAACTTTCAACTTCCAACTTCCAACGCTCAACCTTCAACCAGCGCGCCTCCATCTCTGGAGGTTGAAAGTTGGAAGTTGAGCGTTGGACGTTTCCCCCTTTGTGTCCTTTGCGCCCTTTCGCGGCTACAGATACTTCTTCGGAATCTCCGCCCCCGCCACGTAGGCGAGCTTCCCGATGTTGCACATCTGATACACGTTGATGCGGAAGTCCGGGCAGGTGCTCACGAGACAATACGCATCCGACGGCGTGAAGTGGTATTCGCGGATGAGCCAGTCCATCAGATGGAACGTCGCGGTCTTCACCGCCTCCTCCAACGGCTTCGCCGCATGCAGGCCGATCAGCGCGTCCGGCTTCTCGATCCGCATCCACGGCAGCTTCTTCCCCTTCAGCAGCTCGAAGCGCAGCCGCACCGTCGCGCACGTTTCCGCCGCCGTGCCGGTGAACTCCGTGTCGCCCTGGCTTGCGTGGACATCGCCCAGATAAAACTTCGCCCCCGCGTGATGCACCGGCAGATAAATCTTGTTTCCCATCGTCACGTCGCGGATGTCGAGGTTCCCGCCCCACTCGCCCTGCCCGTCAATGCTCGTGCACACCTCGCGATCCGGCGCGGTGCCCAGCGTGCCGATGAACGGTGTGACCGGCCACGCGATGCGCTCGCTGAAATGCACCGTGCCATCGCGCATCGTGCCGCTCGGACCCGGCGTGTGGCGGAAAATCTTGGTCGTGTATTCGCCCGACAACTCCGGCCAGCGCGTGGACTCGCCCAGCGGCCCGCGCCGCGGCCCGATGGCAATCCACGAAAAATCCGCCACGAGAATGTCCTCGATGTGCACCACCAGCGTGTCGCCCCGCTCCGCGCCCTCGACGAACACCGGCCCGCCGACGGGATTCGCCATCGCCGGGATGCGGTCGAAGCCGGGGCGGTTGCCGGGGATGGCCTTGTCCGCCTCGGACTTGAAGAAGCCGCTGGAGGCGTCCCACGTCTCGATTTCAAAGGACTCGCCCGGCTGGACGCGGAGCTGCGGCGTCTCGCGGGCGTCGAGGGCGAACTTGCGGGCCTGGTCACGGAGGATGCGTTGCATGGGTTTCAAAATGTTGGTCGGGTCAACCGCCCCAAGTTTCCAGATACAGCTCGACCGCTTCCTGAAGGTTCTCTCGCGCATCAGCCAGCGGCTTGCCCTGCGTTGTCACCGGGAAATCCAGGCAACGCGCGATGAACCATTCGCCGTCGTTCACGAACACCGCTTGGATGGCTTGCATGGGGAGAGTCTAAGGCAGGCTCATTGAACGCTGCAAGTGGCCGCGTGTGGTGTTGGCAAATCGCTGCCCTTCTCCCTCACCCCGTCCCTTGTATCTGAAGTGTTGAGGTAAGGTGCTCATGCCTTGTTCGTTCGGACCACTGTTGTGGTTCGCAAGGTGCCGCCGCGAGGTGGC
>CAYZJP010000127.1:0-14178 GCA_964478755.1 uncultured Klebsiella sp. | reverse complement strand
TTTTGGCTGCACGCTCATCTTGTTAAAGGAGGTTTTGGGATAGCCTCTAGTAATTAGTTGAGCGTAATCGATTGTGTCGGGAAGCAAGACTAAGCGGTATCGAGTTTCGCAAAATAGGGAACAACCTCTCATTAGCACCGGGCTTCAGCCCGGTGTCATCGGCCGCAGCGGTGGAAAACCGTTTCAACGGTTTTCCCGGTGCCAGCAAGCCGTTGAAACGGCTTGCCCGCCGGCCGGACGGCGACACCCGGCTGAAGCCGGGTGCTAATGAGAGGGAAAACGAGTTGCCCATCTTTGCGAAGCTCACCATTCACTTTCAGACTTCCCTCCGCCCTTCCATCGCCCGGCTCAAGGTCAGCTCGTCCGCGAACTCCAGCCCGCTGCCCGCCGGCAAACCATGCGCGAGCCGGCTCACCTTCACGCCGCGCGATGCGAGGCGCTTCGCGAGGTAGTGGCCCGTCGCATCGCCCTCCACGTCCGTGCCGAGCGCGAGGATGACTTCCCTCACCGGCTCGGAGCCAAGCCGCGTTTCCAGTTCCGCGATGCGCAAGTCCTCCGGGCCGACGCCGTTGAGTGGCGAAATCTTCCCGCCCAGCACGTGGAAGCGGCCGTGGAAAGCGCCGGACTTCTCGATGCTGAAAATGTCCGTGGGCCGCTCCACCACGCAGACCAGCGCGGCGTCGCGGCGCGGGTCGTCGCACAACGCGCATGGCTGCCGCTCCGTGAGCGCGCCGCACACGCGGCAAAGTGAGATGCGCTCGCGGGCGGCGAGGATGGACTCCGCCAGCGTCCGCACAGCGCCCGCCTCGCTCTGCACGAGATGCAGCGCCAGCCGTTCCGCCGAGCGCGGCCCAATGCCGGGGAGACGCGATAACGCGGAAATCAGGGCAACGATTGGCTCGGGCAGCATGGGTGGTTAACGCTTTGACCAAAACTCGAACGCAACATCGTGGGTGTAGTAATTGATGAACATGTCGCCGATTGCCCAGAGGGCGGGGAAGCCTATCGCGACGAAACTGAGAAGGCCAACATTGGAGGCGATTTTGGGTTCAGAGGAACGCTTGGCACCAAAAATCGCCAAGGTGCCGAAGGCAACCGCCGAAGCGGGAAAAAGAAACGCACCATCTTGTGTGACCAGCGCCTCGTGAACCCAGGGCGGCGCTGGTATGAAGCACACCAACACATTCCAAAAGCCTTCTTGGAAGGGGTAGATTCTGTGCTCTTGGAGCCAGCGGCTCGCCCTGACCGCGCCTTCGATCAAGGCGAGATTTGTCACAAGAAAGAATGCCGTTACCCAAACCGGCATTCGCATGTCGGCAACTATCGGGCGCGCATCGTCCCGTTGTCGCTGCCAGCATTCCCACAACTGCCAAATGGAACTCGCAGCGGCGCACCCAAGAAACGCTGCCGCCACCGGAATGAAACTTCCGTAGCCAGCACAGAGGATCACCAAGCAAGCTGTCTCCCATGAGGGCCAAGAGTGATCAAGAGTCGCAACGATCACGATCACGCTTGTCACAACCAGCCCGGCGACCGCAATCCAAGCTGGGATAAGCGTGAGCTTTCCGCTCCGTGCAAATGTGAGCGGGAAGCCAATCAGAAAGCACAAAAACACCGTGGGGGGAGCGGGATACTCCAAACCGAACCGGATGGCAGGAATCAATAGTGCAATGAAAGCCGTGTGACGAACCCCATGCGATTCCCAAGAGGCTCTCAGATTCACGGCTACATCATTCCCGGCAGATTGAATCCCTGCGTCACCTTGCCCATCTCGGTGTTGGAGATTTCCTTCGCCTGTGCGAGTGCATTGTTCGCGGCGGCGAGCACCATGTCCTCGAGGAGCGTCACGTCGGCCGGATTCACTGCTGCGGGGTCAATCTTGATCGCGGCCAGCGAGCCGTCGCATTTCGCGGTGACCTTCACCACACCGCCGCCGCTGGTGGCCTCGACGGTTTTGGCTGCCATCTCGCTCTGGACCCGCTCGATCTGCTGCTGCATCCGAGTCGCCTGCTTCATCAGTTTGCCAATGCTCGACATAGTGGGGCGAGGTTTGCAGGTCGGAGCGCGGAGTGCAACGCACGGAATCGGTTCAAGCCCGCGCCAATCCGTAGTCAGGATGACGCCGTTCATGGCGCACGGTCAGGACGAAGACTTTGTCCGGCAGTTCGCGGTAGACTACGACGTAGGGAAATCTCTCCAGCCGGGCGCGGCGCAGCTCGCGGTGGCCGGTGAGAAAGGAGAAACGCTTTGCGTTGCCCAGAATCTGCGCCAGTCGCCGGTCCAAGTCGGTCGCGAACCGATCCACCACGGAGGGCGCAACCTTCAGGTAATATTCGAGAGCCTCGTTGACGTCACTCTGGACAAGTGGATGAAGCTCCAGCGTCATTCACCGCGGCGGTATATCAGCCCCGCGCGGAACTGCGCTTCGGTCATCGGCTGAACGGCGCCGCTCGACAACTCATGGTCCCTTCGAACCGCCTCGGCCAAGATTTGCTCCCCGGTCATCGCGGACGGAGGGAGACTGTCGAGCAGCGTTGCCACCAACCGCTCGCGCTGATGTTGGTCCAGACTCAGAACCGCAGATTCCAGTTCTTCGACGCTTGACATGGCGCGACCTTAACCGGTCCGACTGCGGAGAGCAAATGGGTTCCGCTCACCGTATCTTCTGGTCCGGCAGTTCCTTCTTGATGCCTTCGTCGAGCGGCATCTTGTCGTTTGCGGCGGTGAGGCCGGTTTCCTTCATCACGCGGCCGAGTTCGCCCATCATGCGCTTCCACTCGGTGGTGTATTTCGGATTATCAATGAGGTTGTGCCGCTCCTCGGGGTCGAACTCGATGTTGTAAAGCTCGGCCTTGTGGCGGTCGGGTTTGCCGTCGCCGTGAGGATAGTGAATGTATTTCCACGAGTCGGTGCGGACGGCGCGGACGTTCGGGGTGTAGGGGAACTGCTTCTCGTAATTGTAATGATACAGCCACGCGGTGCGCCACGAAGGATCGCCGCGCTGCACCAGTTTCACCCACGATTTGCCGTGAATGTTTTTCAACGGCGGCGCGCCGCAAAGTTCGAGGAGGCTCGGAGCGACATCCACGGTGAGCGCCTGCTGCGTGATGTCGCGCGGCTTGTCCGTCGGCGTGAGGCCGGGGAAGCGCACGATCAGCGGGATGCGCAGGCTCGCCTCGTGCGCGGTGCGCTTGTCCACCATGCCGTGCTCGCCGTTGAGCAGGCCGTTGTCGCCCATGAAGACGATGAGCGTGTGGTCGAGTTCGCCGCGGCGCTGAAGTTCGCCGAGGAGTTTGCCCACGCTGTCATCCACGGAGAGGATCGTTCCCCAATACGCGCGGGTCATCGCGGCGAAGTCCTTCACCGCCTCCGGGCTGTCGTCGGGGAATTTTTTGCGCCACTCGAAGAGCGGCCCGTAAATGCCGTGCCATGTGTAGAGCCGCTCCTTGATCCACGCGGGCTTGTCGTCGAGATGGAACGCCGTCTCGGGATACGGAATCCAAACCTTGTCGAAGGCGTTCGTGTATTTCGGCTCGGGGAAATAAAAACTGTGCGGTGCCTTGTGGCCGATCATCAGGCACCACGGCTTGTCGCCGTGCGAACGGTTCAGCCACTCCGTCGCCATGTCAGTGACGATGTGCGTGTAGTAGCCGGGGATGAGCTTCGAGCCGGCGCCGTTCACGTTCCACTCGGTGTCGAAGTATTTGCCCTGGCCCTTGTGCGTGACAAACCAGTTGAAGCCCGGTCGCGGCTGGTCGTTGTTCTCGCCCATGTGCCACTTGCCGAAATACGCCGTGTCGTAGCCTTGTTTCTGCAACTGCATCGGGAAGCTTGTGAAGTTCGCCGGATACTCGGTGAAGTTGTTTTGCACACCGTGCGCGTGCGCATACAGCCCGCTCAAAATGCTCGCGCGGCTCGGCGAACACAGCGACGTCGTGCAAAACATGTTGCGGAAATCCACGCCCTCGTGCGCGAGCCGGTCAATGTTCGGCGTCTTGACGTAAGGATTTCCGGCGCAGCCGAGCGCGTCCCAGCGGATGTCGTCGCACAGGATGAAGAGCACGTTCGGGCGCCTCACGGCAGCACTGGCGTTCAGCGTTAGGCCAAGAAGCGCGCCGAAGCAGAGCAGGCGGAAGGGCATGAACATGGCGCGATGGTGCTGGGAATCATGAACGAATTCAACCGACTAATGAGCCGGCGGCTCAGTTCAGGTAGATAAATTCGTTTGCCGCGAGGAGCGACTGGCAGAAGACGGTCCACGCGGGCGGGATCTTCGACTTGTCAACGGTGGTGGCGGGCTTGAACTCGGCGAGGAATTTTTTTGCGCGGGCCAGCTCCTTCGCGGTCGGCGGGCGGGCGTAAGCCTTCTGGTAGGCGAGTTCGAGCCGACGCGTGTCGTCGCTGGCTGACGCGAGCAAGCTGGTCGCGAACTGCTCCGCCGCCTTCACCACCAGCCCGCTGTTCATCATCAGCAGCGCCTGCGGGGCGACGACCGTGGCGTTGCGGTTCCCGTTGGGCACGGCGGGGTCGGGAAAGTCGAACTGCTCGAAGAGGTCATAGACGTTGTTCCGCACGACGGGCAGGTAGAGCGCACGACGCGGACTGTCGTAAGTGGTCGCGTCCTTCGAGGTGTGGTTGAAGAAGAACTCGCGGTTCTTCACGGGAATCGTCTTGCCGCCCATCGTCCGGTCCAGTGTGCCGGCAACGAACAGGACTGAGTCGCGGACCTCCTCGGCTTCGAGGCGGCGGATGGGGAAGTGCGAGAGCAGGCGATTCTCCGAGTCCACGACGGAGCGGCGGGTTTCCGAGGCGGGCTTGGTCGCGCGCTGATAAGCGGCGCTCGACATGATGAGGCGGTGCATCGCCTTCACGCTCCAGCCCTCGGCGATGAAGCGACGCGCGAGCCAGTCGAGCAGCTCCGGGTGTGAAGGCCGCTCGCCGAGCACGCCGAAGTTGTCCGTGCTGCCAACGAGACCTTGCCCAAAATGCCAGCGCCAGATGCGGTTGACCATCACGCGGGCGGTGAGCGGGTGGTCCGGGCTGGCGAGCCATTGCGCGAGTTCGAGCCTGCCGCTCTGCTGATCGGGCAGCTCGGCGCGGAGGCTGGCGAACCGCATCACCTGCGGGAAGCCGCGCGGGACGGGCTGGCCCAGCGTGAGATGGCTGCCGCGAATGTGGACGGGCAACGTCTTCACCATGTTGGTCGCGTCGGTCACGCCCATCGTGCTGGGCATCTCGGGCGCATCCTTTTCCAACTGTGCGAGCGTTTCACGGAGCTGCTTCAGCTCGGCGACCGTGTTGGTTGGATACCGGCTTTCCGGGTTCTTCGACACATCCTTCGTGCCCTTGTCGGTGACGAGGGACTTGTTCGCGGTCGAGACGAGGTTGGTGATGGCGGCCTTCTGTTCCGCGACGCGTTTCTGGTGTGCTTCGACCATCGCGCGTTCGGCGGGCGTGGCGACTTCCGGCTCGTGCCACCTCGCAATGGTCTTGAGGTCGTCCATCGTGCGCGTGCTTTTGAAGATGGCGGCGAGCGCATAGTAGTCAGTGGTCGGAACGGGATCAAACTTGTGGTCATGGCAGCGCGCGCAGCCGACGGTCATGCCGAGGAAGGCCCGGCCCAACGTCTCGATCTGCTCGTCAATCATGTCCATCTCCAGCTTCACCTTGTCCGGCTCGGCGAGGAGCTTCGGGCCGATGCTCAGGAAACCGAGCGCGGTCAACTGCTCGTGCCGCTGCGGCAGCGAATCGGCGGGCAACAGGTCGCCGGCAATCTGCTCGCGCACAAAGCGGTCGTAAGGTTTGTCCGCGTTGAACGCGTTCACCACGTAGTCGCGGTAGCGCCACGCGTTGCCAAAGGCGACGTTTTCGTCGAGGCCGTTCGAGTCGGCGTAGCGCGCCAGGTCGAGCCAGTGACGGCCCCAGCGCTCACCGTAAGCAGGCGAATTCAGCAGGCGCTCCACGACTTTGGCGAAGGCGTCGGGCGATTTGTCCGCGAGGAAGGCATCCACCTCCTCGGGACTCGGCGGCAGGCCGGCGAGGTCGAAGGTGGCGCGGCGAATCAACGCGCGTTTGTCTGCGGGCGCAGCGGCGGCGAGCTTCTTCTCGGCAAGCTTGCCGGCGATGAATGCGTCAATGGGGTTGCCGATTTTCGATTTCCGATTGCTGACTTTGGGAACCGCCGGATCCGTGAGCGGCTGGAAGGCCCAGAACCGCCGGCCTTCCTCCACGCTGAGGCCATGCTTTCCGGTGGACTGCGCGACGATCTCTCCGCGCGGGTCGGGCGCGCCGAGCTTCACCCACTGCTCCAAGTCGCGCACCTGGTCCGGCGGGAGCGGACTCTTGGGCGGCATCTGCAGGTCGCGGTTCTTGTAGCGGACGGCCTCGATGAGCTTGGACCTCTCCGCGTCACCAGGGACAAGCACGGGGCCGGCATCGCCGCCCTTGAGCAAGCCCGCGCGCGTGTCGAGCGCGAGGCCTCCTTTGATCTTCTTCGCCGCGCTGTGGCATTCGTAGCAGCGCCCGGCCAGCACGGGGCGGATTTTCTTCTCGAAGAATTCCAGATGCTCGCGGGACAGCTCGGCGGCACCCAGTCGCGACACCACCAACCCGGCCGCCAGGCAGAGCGGCAGTCGGAGCAGCGGGAAACTCATCTGGCGGGCAAAGCTCATCGGAGCGCGAAAAATATGACTTGGACTGGCGGGAGGCCATTCACGACCGGCGCTTATTTGGGCTTGTTGGCCAAACGGCCAACTGCCAGACTGCGTATGGTTCCGGGTTCAAGCCGGTAGGCTGAAATGAGTTCGGAACCCAGAACATCGTATGCCTAATCTGCCATTCGAAGAGCCGGAGCAGAAAGACCGGACTGGCGGCTGGACCTGGGTGGCAGTGATCATCGGGGCGGCCGCGTTGATAGGTGTGTTCATCTTCTTCGCGACACGATGGTGACCGGCGGCCCCGTTCCGGTCGTCCTCGGGTGAAGGTTTCGGGCCACAGCCTCAACTGTGACATGGTCGCAGTCTGTTTGCGCCTCAGCTTTTCCTTTGGGGCGCGCCGCTGAAATGGAATGGCCTGCCGCCCAAAATCTGGTCCGATGTGACGGTCGGGCAGACGAATTTCTCCAGGTGCTCGATGAACAGCTCCGTGCCGCGGAAATGATCCACGAACGGCCAGCGCGCGGGGTTATACATCGAGTCGGTCAGGTCGCGCATGAGCACGACGTGCTTGCCGTTCTTTGCCATCTGCCGCAGGCCGAAGGGCCGCCCGGCCACGCACATATTGATGTGGACGCCCATGAGGATGACGTTGGAAATGCCGCGTTGCTCGAGCAGGTTCCAAATCTCCACGCCGGAATCACTGATGGCGTCGTGGTCGTAAATCTTGAGCACGTCAATCTGCCGCGTCCACGGGGCGCGTGGGTTGAGGCCTTTCGCCTTCAACTCCTCCGCCCACGCCGCGTGCTCCACCGCATCGTCGTCCTCGCCGCCGTCGGTCTGGTCAATCGGATACTTGCCCTGCTCCTCGGCGGGAATCTGTTTGCACCACGCGCCGATTTCGGCGGGCAGGCTCGCGGCCGGCGGCGCGGCCTTGGCCCGCTCGCGCGCCGGATGGCCTTCGTAATACTTCATGCAACTGCTCGGCGCGTGGATGACGAAGACGCCGTGCGCGCGGGCCTTTTCCAGCAACTCGTTCATGCGCGGAGCCATCTCGCCCTCGCGCTTCACGGCGTTCTTGCAATGGTGCAAATCCCACATGTCGCAGACGATGATGGCGGTTTTCTTCGCGTCCCACGTTTCGGCGGTGGTCGTCACGCGGGCCTCGCCGTCAGGCTTCGGCTCGACGCGTTTTTGCAGGGAGAGCTGAAGTGAAGGTGCGGCGGCGAAGGCGTTGCTGAACGCAAGGGCGGCTCCCAGCAGGCCCGCCCACTGGCGGAACGAGGAATGCGGTTTGAACATGGCGGAACCATAACACGACGCGGCTGGAGGTGAAGCACTATCCCGTGACCGTCACCGGCTTTGACAAAACGCGCGTCCGAGCCAGACTCGCTCCAACGCCTGCATGGACATCGCGCTTTTAGTTCTGGAATGGATCGCCGGGGTGGGTGCCATCAGTTGGTTTATCTGGTGGCGCTGGCAGCGGTCGGAGGCCGACCTCGGCTCGTTTGCCGCGCGCGGGGTGGCCACAGGGGTGATTGTATTTGGCATGCTCCGACACGTGGTGCCGCTCGCCTTGTCAGGCATGGCCTTCGTCGGTGTGCCGTTGCTGGCGGGCTGCCTCATCATCCTGGCGATTCTCTGGCGCCACGAAATTGCCGGCATCTTTGCCGACCCGATCGGCGACATATTTGACGGTGGGCAGGAGGAGATCGAAGCCAAGCCGTTCTACTCCGCCGCCGAGGCGAAGCGCATGGCCGGCAACATTGGAGGCGCGATTGCCGACGTGCGCGCGGAGCTGGAGAAATTCCCGGAGGACTACGATGGCCGGATGCGGCTCGCGGCGTTGCTGGCCGAACACTCGGAGGATTTGCCGGGCGCGCTCGCCGTCATCGAGGACGCGCTGCAACTCAAGGAACTTTCCCCCGGCCAGATCAGCTACGCGCTGAACACCGCCGCCGATTGGCAGCTCAAGTTCGCCCGCGACGCTGACGCCGCGCGGCTCGCCCTCGAGCGCATCACCACGCTCGCGCCCGGCTCCGAGGCGGCGCTCCACGCCCAGCAGCGCCTCACCAACCTGGCGACGCCGGAGATGCTCGCGCGCGAGGACAACCGGCAGCCCATCAAAATCCCGGAGTTCGACCGCAAGCTCGGCCTGCGCCGTCGCAAGCCCGTCGCGCCCGAGAAGCTCGACATCAACGCCGAGGAGCGCCGCCTGCGCGATCGCCTGGCGAAGAACGCGAACGACTGGACGGCCCGCGAGGAGATTGCGCGCCTCTACGCCGAGCAGTTTGAGTTTTACGAGCGCGCGTTGCAGGAGCTGGAAATCCTCATCAGCACGCCCGGCCAGCCGCAGCGCGAGGTCGTCCGCTGGCTGCACCAAAAGGCGGACTGGCAGGTGAAATACTTCAACGACGTGGCGGCTGGTCGCGCCACCCTGAAGCGCATCCAGGATTTGTATCCCAACAGCGCCGTCGCCCACCGCGCCGCCGTGGCGATGATGCACCTCCAGCCCGTCAGCAAGTTTGAAAAGAAAAAAGCCGAGGAATGAGCCTCGGCTGGTTGCGGGTTCGACGCCTAACGCTTACTTCGGGGCGACCTGGAGCCGCAGGGCGATCTGCTTGTCAATCTCCGCCGCCCAGTCAACGTCCGACCAACCGGCGTCCGTGCGCACCTGCACGACGATCTCGGTGATGTTTGGCTCCACCTCGGTGACTTTCACATACACCTTGCGCGTGTTGACCTTGGCCACGAGCGAGTTGTTGACGCGGTTCTCGGCTTCGAGCACGCCCAGTCCGCCCTTCTCACCGGCGAGGACTTCCTTCGCCGCCATGAACACCTGCTCCACCGGAAGCTGGTAGCGGCTGACGATCCGATCCTTGCGGAACGGCACGCCCGCTGACTTGTGGCCGTCCACGGTGGTGATGCACCCGGTGCCGGCGGCTGCGAGAATCGCGACTGCGAACAGACCAAAAATCAATTTCTTCATGGGTGCGTATGCAATGCGGAAGGCCGGGAGGCGTCAAGCAATTACCTCCGCGCGGCAGGTGGCGACGATGGCACGCGCGCGACCAACTCCATCACCGCGAACGTGCCTCCGAAGGATCAACCCGCGGAAGTTTTCCGGTTGCGCAATCGCCCCGGCTCGCCCGAAATGCCCGGCACATGAGCGAACTCAAGTATTCCGTCGAGCATCTCGGTCTGCCGGCGCGCGACCCCGTCGCCCTCAAGGACTGGTATGTGCGCGTGCTGGGCGCGAAGGTGCGCTTCGACAACGGCCAGACGCCACCGGCCTTCTTCCTCGAACTCGGCGGTGGACTGATGATCGAGATTTACGGCGCAACCGGATCCGTGAAAGACACGGCCAACAACGGCGTCGCCGGCTGGCGGCACTTGGCGCTGCGCGTCGAGTCCATCGAGTCAGCGCAAGCCGAGCTGACGCGTCGCGGCGTGACGTTCACCGAACAGCCCAAGCCCGCCGGTGGCGGCGGACGCGTGCTGTTTTTCGCGGATGCCGAGGGAAACTTGCTGCACTTCGTCGAGCGGCCGAAGGAGTCGGTGTTTCATTGAACGCGAAGGAGCAGGAAAGAACCCTGACTCCGCAGCCCGCTCCTCCTGCTCCCCATTACCCAGATGCCAGATCCAAAATTCTCCGCCGTCATCTTTGACATGGACGGCGTCATCATTGACAGCGAACCGCGTCACGAGCGCGCGTTCATGGACGTGTTCGCAGAGATGGGCTACGGCCAGACGCACGGCATTCAGTTCGAGCAATACCTCGGCCGCTCCGACCGCGCGGTGTGGGTGGACTTCATCGCCAAACACAACCCCAAGTGGACGCTCGATGAGCTGACCGCGTGGAAGCAGAACCACCTCATCGGAATCATCCGGCGCGAACAGCCCATCTTCGACGGCCTGCCGGAACTCGTCGCGCAACTCGCGCCGCGCTACCGGCTCGCCGTGGCGTCCGGCTCGGTGCATCCGGTGATCGAGGAAGTCCTGGCGATGAAGTCGCTGCGGCAGTTCTTCCCGGTCGTGGTCAGCGTGCAGGACGTGGCCAATGGAAAGCCCGCGCCCGACATCTTCCTGCGCGCGGCGGAGCTGCTCGGCGTCGCGCCGTCGAAGTGCTGTGTGATTGAAGACTCGGCGGCGGGAGTCACGGCGGCGCGGGCGGCGGGCATGACGGCGATTGCGATCACGAACACCTTGCCGGCGGAAAAACTCACGCACGCAAACCACGTCGTGCGAACCTACGAGGAGATTGAGCGGCTGCTGGTGACGGCTTAGAACGCGGGCCTCCGCGCTCACACGTCAATCACCGGTCCGTCGTCGTCCCCGCCGGGTGGCTTGCTTGCCGGCGCCGTGCGCCGCACGCGCACGCGGCCGTCGCTGGAGCCGGTCAGCGTGTTGAGCACCAGCGAGACGAGGCTGATGACCAGCGCGCCCCAGAATGCCGGCCAGAAGCCATCCACATGAAAGTCTTTCACCAGCGATCCAACGAGATAGAGCAGCCCGGCATTGATGACGAGCACGAAGAGGCCCAGCGAGACGACCACCAACGGCAGCGTGAGCAGGAACAACATCGGACGCAGGAAGGTGACGAGGACGCCGAATAGCAACGATGCGACGAAGAGGCTCGCCACCGTGTCGTAGCGGATGCCGGGGACGATGTGCGTGGCCACGAGCACGGCGAGCGTGCTGATGATCCAGCGCTGGAGGAAGCCCAGCACCCCCGGGCGGCTCTCGCCATCCCTCCCGCGCCGCTCGCCCGACTGAAAACCGATTCGCACGCGCGGAACATGGTGGGCGAGGCCACAATCGGCAAGCAATGGTTCGGACCGGCTACCTCTTCTTCCCGCTCAGGTCCGGCAACGCTGTCTTCGCAAATGTTTCCCACTGCTTCTCCAACGCCGCGCGCTCCGGCACACCGCCGTGGACATAGACGGCGTAGCGCAGTTGCAGCGGCTTGCCCGGCTCAATCACGCGTGGCGCGTCGTGCGTGAAGCTGCTACCCATCCAGCCGTCGCTGCGCACGTGGAAGAATGTCGGATGATTCGGATTCGCCGGATGATCGAGCAACGTCGCGCCCTCGTTTTTGCCCGGCAGCATTGGCCCGGAGTAATCGCACCATCGGGCGCGCTTCCAGAAACAACCGTTGTCGCCCTGTTCGTCCACATTCCCTTCGGAGTTGCGGATCGTCCCGCCGCCGTCCGCGATGCCGATGGTCTTGGCCATGCGCACGCCGACGAGACCGAACGGCGTCTTGCCAAACGTGACCGGCGCGCCCTTCGCCTCGAAGCGCAGGTCGAGCACAAGCAACGACTCGTTGTTCGGCAGCGACTCCAAGCACACGCGCCGTCGTTCCTCCAGCAGCACCTTGCCATTCTTGTCCACCCAATGGTTGTAGATCGTCGCTGCCGCTTCGGTGTCGCTGTCCTCAAGTTTCTCCAGTCGCTGCCCGATGATGCGGCCTTGGTTCGTGCCACTGTCCGCCCAGAAGCTCCAGCCGTTCACGTCGTTGTGCGAGACCCAGATCGAGTTGTGATGGCTGTGGCTCACCGGATCGTGCGGGTGGCCCATGCGCGTGACTGAGCGACCCGACGGCCCGATGAGTGGGAAGACGAACGGACGGTTCAGCCCCGGCCCGAAGTGCAGCCGCGCCAGTTCGGTGCCGGCGCGCTGGAAGGAAACTTGTTCGTAAGGCTGCGGCAGCGCCTGCACAAGCGGGATGGGCTTGGCATTGGGCAAGGGAACTTGCGCGGCCAATGGCAACGCGGCGGCGAAGAAGGCAAAGAATCGCGGGCTGAACATGGCCGCAGCAAACACAAATCATCGCGCAGCGTAAAGCGCCGACTGACGCTTCTCGTGTGGCTCACGCCTTGAACGCATCGCGCGTGCGCTGCACGAGCTTGCTGTCCCCGCCGCCGGAGCCTTTCAGCCAGCCGACGCTCGCGGCGAGGCAGCGGTCGCGCAACGGTGGCGAGACATGAAAGAAATCCTCCATCGCCGCCTCGCTGAACTTGTAGTCATGCGCGTCCGAGCCTTTGAGATAAATCAGCCGTCGTGCCGTCGCGATGAAGGCAAGCGGGTCGCCGCCCGCGCGCAAATAACCGAGCGCCTTGCTCGCCGCCACGTTCTTGTCGCGGCTTACATCGGTGAAAATTTCCGCGACGGCCTCGGCTCCGGCGGCTTTCGGTGCGACGGCCTCCAACTCATCCAGCGGCGCGGGCTTCGCGCCCTTCATCCGCTCGCGGAACTGCGGAAGAAACGACGCCGCCTGCAACAGCAACACACGGCGCGTCTCGTCGTTGCCGCTGTTCTGGAAGGCGTAGTGCAGCGCGTTGGCGCTCGTCACCGAGTGCAGCGACGTGATGGCCGGCTGGCGCATGAGCAACTCGCCGGCAGCTTGGAAAATCCCGTCCCACACGGACGCGGGTGACACGCCGCGATTGAGCAACGCGACGACCTGGTCAGCCGCTTCGGCATCGCTGACCTGGCGGAACGCCTTGAGCAAATCCGTCGCGGCGTCGGCGTCTGGTTTGCCCGCGAGCCACTCGGGGCGAATCTTCGCGGCCAGCTCGCGGTTGCGGCGGCCCGAGCGGTCCGCTGCCGCGTCGCGCTTCGCCGGATTCGTTTCCTCGTGATCGAGCAGCGCGTAAGTGAGCGAGCGCAGCACCGGCTCCGCGTGCTGCCAGCCGATGTTTTGAAGCGTGCGCCAACTGTTCGCCACGTAAATGGCCTTGTGCCCGATGTCGCGGAAATCCCGCGCGCCGTATCGCGCGAACAGCTCGAAGACCTCCTGCGCTCCCGCGCTACGTGCGAGACCGGCGACCGCCACGTCCGCCGCCGCTGTGTCCCAATTGTCCATCGCCTCGGTGAACGCCGCCTTCGCGCGATGCGCCGGCGGCACGGCGGACTCGGCCACGGCGGGCATGCTCCAGTTGCCCTCCTGCGCGTTGCGCGCTTGCGATGCCTTGAACTGGTCGAGCGCCCAGAATATTGGCAGCCAACGGTCGGTGTCCGGCGCGTTCAGGCTCGCGAGATGCGCGGAGTTCACCACGAGCACGGCGTGAAACTTGAAGCCCACTGGGCGCGGCTGGATGCTGCGCACGCCCGCGAGCTGGGCCGCGGCGAGGACTTCGCGGTAGCTCATCCCGCGCCGGACTCGCGCGCCGAACTCCTCCAGCACGCGTTCGCGTGGCGTCTCCTCGAGCAGTCGCACGATCGGCTCGATGTCCGCGTTCAAGCGCACGCGCTCTGTCGGCAGCTTCGCCTCTGCGGCGGAAACTGGCGCAAGGCGGTCAAGAAAACCAATACCGCCCAAGCCGAGCGCGGCGGTGGCGGTCGTGGACTGGAGGAAGCGGCGACGAGAAGCAAGCGGGTTCATAGCTGTTGCGGGTTTTGGTTTTTGGAACTGCGGCAACGTGGCGCAATCCATAGCGGGACGCAAGGCCGCCGGAGCCGGACTGTTCCGGGTGGAACGGCCAACTTGGCCGTTCTCGGCGGCAACCTGCCGCCGAGCTTC
>CAYZJP010000126.1:0-14222 GCA_964478755.1 uncultured Klebsiella sp. | reverse complement strand
GTGGGGGCGGGGGACTTTTTTGGCCCGGCCCAACGGGGGGTCGGCCGGCGGCCGGAGGGGGGGTTCAGGCCACGAGTTGCGGGGCAATGCCATAACCGCGCGGGCAGCGGTCGGAACTTCCGCGCCGCTGGCGATCACCTTCGCCAGCGCGGCGAACGCGGCGGCCTCGCTGCCCGGCAGCTTCGCGGCGGCGGAGATCGCGGCCTTGCGCGCGGCGGCATCACCGCCGGGCGCGAGCAGCGGCAGCACCTTGCTCGCGAACGCCGCGCGCTTCGCCCCGTCCGGCGCGAGCGGAATGCCCGCCACCAGATGCGCCAGCGCGCCAGGCCTGCCCTGTGCGAACGCCCACAGCGCGTCCGCAGACTGGATGCCGATGAGCGCCCCAAACGCGGCCTGCCGCGCCGCGTCCGGGCCTTCTCCGGCCGCGAGCGCTTCGAGCGCTGCCTCGCCCTTCTTCAAGTCCTCCGGCTTCTGCGTGACGAGGAGCTTGGACAACTCGGCCACCACCGGCGCGCTGGCGGAAGCGCGCTTGATGCCCGCGAGCAATTCCGTCGGCACGTCGGACTTGTTCAACACGGAGAGCGCGGCGGCCGCTTCGCCGCGTAACTTCGCCGCCATGCCAGGACGGCCGAGGATCGCCTCCCAGAGCGGGATGAACTTCGCGTGCGATGTCTCGCGGTCCACCAGCAAAAGCTGGTCGTTCGAGAGGCGGCCAAGCTGGTATTTGACAATGACCGGGCTTTTGTCGAGGAACACGACGGGCTTCTCGACCTTGCCGGCGACCGGCTCCTCATCGGCGCACAACCTGTCCACCGCTCTTGCGGGGCAGGCCGCGAGGCCCACGCTGACCAATGCCAGCAAGGGAAAAACTGCTTTCATCTTCATACAACGGGCGGGACGATAGGCCGAATTTTCCGCCGCTGCCAATCCTGAAACGTGACCTGGCAACTCCTCGCCGGAGCCTTCAAGTCCCGCACGGGATTGATCCGCACTCACACGGCATAAACGTTGTCCTGAACTCCAAGGAGCTGCGAAGCGAAGCCCTTCTTCTCCCCTCGCGAGCGGGAAGAGAAGGTGGCCGCAATGGGAGAGCGGGAAAACCGTGGGCGCAGCGCGGCTGGACAGGTGGTGACAGACGCCGATAGGGTCGGAATGTGAACCGGGATAGACTGCAAAACCCGCCGCCCATTACTGGTTAACCGTCATCGCATCGCGCATGAACATCGTCCCCAATAAAGAAGATGAGTTCATTGGGATCTGTCTCGCGCATTGCCTCGACGAGCGCAGCGAGGTTGAGGTCGGCAAGCGATTCGGGATACTCACGATCCGTGAGCCGTGGAAGCCGACATTTCCTTCCGAGTTCGCCGCCCCCGGTGCAGAGCGTTTTGTTCAGCCGTTACTCTCCAACGCGAATTGTTTGCCGTTCTATATTCGGTTCGTCGGCACGCCGGGAGAGTCCGACACCTGCGGCTATCAGGGCTGTTTTGTCGGCGGCGCGTCTCTGTTCACCGCGTTTTGGAGTTGAGAGAGGTAGAGTCAGGCATCGGATGAAGACGGCTAACCACTTGCTAGGCTGCGACTGATTCCTTCGCGCTTCCTCACCGCTTCCCCAGCCGCTCCAGCAGCTTCGCGTGGATGTTGCCGAAGCCGCCGTTGGTGAAGACGCTGACCACGTCGCCGCCCTGCGCGTGCTGGACGAGATGGCGGACGATGGTGTCCACGTCGGGGAGGAATTGCGCGCGTTTGCCGTTGGCCTTGAGGTCGGCTTCGAGCTTCGTGGTGTCGAGGCGTTCCTCGGGCGTGAGCACGCTGGCGAAGGCGACTTCCGCGATGATGATGTCGTCCGCCTCGCCGAACGCGGTGGGGAAGTCGTTTTGAAAGACGTTGCGGCGCGTGCTCTGCGTGCGCGGCTCGAAGACGGCCCAGATCTTCTGGCCCGGATACTTGATGCGCAGCGCCTTGAGGGTCTCGCGGATGGCGGTGGGGTGGTGGCCGAAGTCGTCCACCACGGTGACGCCGCCGGCGACGCCGCGCACTTCCATGCGGCGTTTCACGCTCTTGAAGGTGTCGAAGGCGGTCTGAATCTGCTTGTTGGAGATGCCGCAGTGCTTCGCGGCGCCGACGACGGCGAGGGCGTTGCGCACGTTCAGCTCGCCGACCAGGTTCAGGTGGAACTTGCAGCTCGGCAGCTCGAACTCGGTGGCCGTCGCGCCGAAGCGGAGGTTGGTGGCACGCACGGCGTTGTTCTCGCCCAGGCCGAAGCGCTTCACCGGGCAGTGCGTGACGTTGAGCAGCGAGGCGAGGTTGGCATCGTCACCATTGCCGAGCAGGAGGCCGTTGCGCGGGATGAGGCGGATGAAATGTGAGAACGCCTTTTGCACGGCGGCTACGTCCGGAAAGATGTCGGCGTGGTCCAGTTCAAGGTTGTTGATGACGGCGACCTCGGGCAGGTAGTGGATGAACTTGCTGCGCTTGTCGAAGAAGGCGGTGTCGTATTCGTCGCCCTCGATGATGAACCACTCGCTGTCGGTGAAGCGCGCGCCCTGGCCGAGATTGCTCGGGATGCCGCCGACGAGGTAGCTGGGGTTCAAGCCCGCGCACTCGAAGACCCAGGTGAGCAGCGAGGTGGTGGTGGTCTTGCCATGCGTGCCGCTGACGACGAGGGAGCGTTTGCCACGGATGAAGAATTCCTTGAGCAGCTCCGGCAGCGAGCAGTAGCGCAGCTTGCGGTCGAGCACGGCTTCGACTTCCGGATTGCCGCGTGACATGGCGTTGCCGATGACGACGAGATCGGGCTTGGACGCGAGGTTCTTTTCGTCGTAGCCGGAGATGACCTCGACCTTCCGCTCGGCGAGAAACGTGGACATCGGCGGATAGACGTTCGTGTCCGAGCCGGTGACGCGGATGCCGCGCTCCTGGATCGCCGCCGCCGTGCTGGCCATCGCCGTGCCGCAAATCCCGACGAAGTGAACTGACCGGATGTCCGAAAGCATGGGCGCGATGATGCGAGAAGCCGGCGGCGTGGGAAGGAGGAATTGTTTCCGCGAAGAGAATTCTTCGGTTGCGCCAGCTCAGGGAAACTGCACCGCGCGGAGCGCCTCCAGAAGAGAACCTCAAACCGCCGGGACGACCTCGGCCTGCTGCGAATCGAGCAGCTCAGACACGGCATCACGTATCTCCTGCATGCCGAACGGCTTGGCGAGCACGCGCTCGGCTCCAAATTTTTTCGCCAAATCCAAGAATGACATCCCGTGGGTTGGATTGCCGCCCGAGATCGCGATGACTTTGATGTCAGGGAAGGACCGGCGCAGTTGCATGATCGTCTCCAAGCCTTCCTTGCGCGGCATGAACAGATCCATCATCACCAAGTCAGGTTTGTCGCTGCGAATCTTGCGCAACGCCTCCTCGCCATCGCCGGCCTCGATCACCTGATGGCCGTCAATGGCGAGAATCCGCTTCACAACCTCCCTGACTGACGTTTCGTCGTCCGCGATTAAGACCGTCGCCATACGTTTGTCCTAATTGTTTGAAGGCCGCCTGCCCTTCAAGGGTTTGACCGGCTGACAGGTGAACAGTAGTTGCAAACCTCAATCTGTCTAGGGACTTTTCGGCGGCATTCCGCGCTACCGCAACTCCCGCCCGTAGCGCTCCCACTTGCCGCGCAGCTCGGCGAGCAAGGCCGCGTGCTTCGAGTCATCGAACAGATTCCGCTCCTCAAGCGGGTCGGCGCGCAGATCGTAAAGTTCCTCCTTCACCGGCGTCTCGGCGATCCAACGGAGATACTTCCATCGCTCGGTTCGCACGCCTTCGCTCTGTGGGATGCGCGCGGCGACCGAGTGATGCTCGTAGAAAAACTCCGTGCGCCAGTCTTTCGGCAACTCGCCATTCAGCAGCGGAACCAAACTGCGCCCCTGCATCACGCGCGGCACGGGCACGCCGGCGAGTTCCAGCATCGTCGGCGCGTAATCCACGTTGAGCACCATCGCGCCGGTGCGTTTGCCTTGCGCGGTCTTCGGCTCGCGCGGGTCGTAGATGAAGCCCGGCACGCGGATGTCCTCCTCATACATGAACCACTTGTCCGCCATGCCGCGGTCGCCGAAGGCAAAGCCGTTGTCGCCCGCGAAAAGAATGACCGTGTTGTCCGCCAGTCCGCGCTTCTCCAACTCCGCCACGATGCGTCCGACCTCGCGGTCCACGCCGGTGATGAGCCGGTAGTAGTCGCGGAGGATGCGCTGCGTTTTCTCCGGCGAGTCGAAGCGCCAGTGCCAGCGCGTGCGGCCCTCGGACTTCTGCACGGACTCGGGCAGGCGCTTGAACGCCTCATCCGTCGCGAGCTTCGGCACCGGGATGGTCACGTCCTTGTAAAGCTCCTCGTCACGCGGGTCCGGCTCGAACTCGCGCGGCTTGCCGTCGCGCGCGTGAACGGCATTGAAGCTCACGGAGAGGCAGAAGGACTTTCCCTTCTCGCATCCGCCGAGGAACTCCAGCGCCTCGTTGCCGAAACGCGCGGTCTTGTGCGTGCGTGTCGGATCGTTCTTCTCGATGAACTCGCCGGCCTGACCCGGCAGGCCTTTCCAGTAATCGAAAGCCGTCGCCTTCGCGCTCGTTTCCTTCGCCGAGCCAACGCCCCATTTGCCGATGAAGCCTGTGCGGAAGCCTGCCTTCCGCAGTTGCGCCGGATACGTGTTGTCCCACGCCGCGCCGTTCAAGCCCGTCGCGAAATCCTCGATGCCGTGCCGCCGCATCCACTGCCCCGTGAAAAAGCTCGCGCGGCTCACACAGCAGATGGATGTCGTGACGAAGCAGTTGTCGAACACCATACCGCGCGCCGCGAGCCGGTCAATGTTCGGCGACTGGACGATCTTGTCCCCCATGTAGCCCAGCGCGTTCCAGCGCAGGTCGTCAATGAGAAGAAAGATGAGATTGGGGCGGGCGGGCGAGGTCGTGGCCGCGACGATCGTGCCGGAAAATGTGGAGAGCAGAACCAGCAAAACGCCCAGAGATTTCATGGCCGGAATTGAGCCACGGGAAGGCAGCCAGTGCCAGTCAGGAAAACTGATTTCAAGTGCGAGGACGGTTGCCTCTCACCAATAGGGACGCACGTCCGGGTCGGGCACAGTGCCGGCCGCCAGCGACGGATAGCCCGCCGGGAACTCGAAGAACTCCGAGTGACCGTCCAACCACGCAAGGTTATAGCGGTTGCGGCCGCCGTAGTTATGCCACTGGCCGGCCTGGACATTGACCGCGCGGTTGGCGTGCCAGTTCCAGTCACCGAAGAGAATCTTCCGATCCACGGCACGGATGTATTCGGAGGTCCGCTTCGCGTTGGCCACGGTCTGCGAAGTGATTTGAGCGACTCCGAAGGCCGGCCCGTTCCACTCCACCAAGTAGCTGGTGCCATAGCTGTCGAAGCACTTTTTCACCTGAGCAGCGTAGGCGGCACTGAACGAGTCGCCGGAATCCCGCGGGCAGTTATAGACCGCGCCGCCACCGGTGTATTTGTTGAGCACCCGGTTGGCTTCGATCGTGTTGACACCGTAGGAGCCATTGAGGGTGAACGGCGGGTTCGCGTCCGGCGTCTTCCCGCCCATGTCCCCCCAGCCGGAATGCACGGGAAATTTTTCGTCGTAGTCGCCCGCGTAAACCAGCATCGCCAGCCCAATCTGCTTCGTGTTGCTCGCGCATCGCGCCTGGTGCGATTTCATCTTCGCCTTGCTCAACGCCGGCAGGAGCATCCCGGCCAGGATCGCGATGATGGCGATGACGACGAGGAGTTCGATCAGGGTGAAAGCATTGCGCCGGGAAAGCCGTATGGCTCTGGGGTTCATGGCTTGACCTATGCGCTTCCCAGCCGATCCGGTCAAGCTGACATTCACACGCACGCGCCCTCACTCGTAGCGGAGAGACTCCACGGGGTCGAGGTTCGCGGCCTTGATGGCGGGATAGGTGCCGAAGACGATGCCCACGACCGAGCAGATCACGAGGCCGATGATGGCCCAGTCCACCGGGAAGACCGGCGGAAGTTTGAGGTAATAAGCTCCCACGTTCCCACCCGCGATGCCGAGCACGACGCCGATGAGGCCGCCGACTTCGCAGATGACGACGGCCTCCATGATGAATTGCGTGAGGATGTTCCGCTTCTTCGCGCCGACCGCGCGCCGGATGCCGATCTCCCGCGTCCGCTCGGTCACGCTGACGAGCATGATGTTCATGATGCCCACGCCGGCGGCGAGCAGCGCGATGCTGCTAACGACCGTGACGCCCGCGCGGACGGCGAGCGTAAGATCGCGGAACTGCGCGATGAGCGAGTCGTTGGAGAAAATCTCGAAGTCATCGGCCTCACCGGGCGGAACCTTGCGGATCTTGCGCAGGATGCCGCGCACCTGTTCCATCGTGTCCTCCATCTCGTCCTGGTTGTGCGTCTGCACATAGAGCGAGAGGCTGCGCCACTGCGCGCCGCCGAAGCGGTTCAAGCCGGTGGTGATGGGAACGAGAATGAAATTGTCCTGCGCCTGCCCGCCGAAGCCGCCCTTGGGTTCGAGATAGCCGATGACCTGGTAGTTCACGCCGCTGAACTTCACGGACTCGCCGAGCGCGGAGCCTTGCGGAAAAAGCTTCTTCATCACCGTGTTGCCCATGACGCAGACGTTGCGCGAGCTGTCGAGGTCGCCGGGCAGCAGCGAGCGGCCGGCCTCGACGATCCAGTTGCGCGCGAGGAAAGCCTCCGGCGTCGCGCCGATGACGCTCAAGTCGGGGTTCGTGCGCTCGAAGCGCGAGGCCAGCTCGCCGTTGGCCATATAGGCCTCCGCCGCGACACTGCGGGCGCGTGTGGCCTGGTCGCGGAGCGCATACCAGTGCTGCAAGGTGAAGTTCTTGCGGCGGCGATACTTCTCCCAGCCGGACGGCCCCTCGAAGGAAATCGCCGGCCACTTCTCAATGGTAAAGGTGTTCGCGCCCAGCCCGCTCAACTCAGTCTCAATGTTCTGCTGCAGGCCGCGCATCGCCGTCATCACCAAGATGATGCTGAACACGCCGACGGTGACGCCCACCAGCGTGAGCGCGGAACGTAGCTTGTGCGCCGCGAGCGCGGCCATCGCCATGACAAAACTCTCCACGACCTCCGCGCGGAGGACAGCAAAGACCGAAGGACGAGGACGTGGAGTGCTCATTCAGCGCGCAACGCGTCCACCGGATTCAACTTCGCTGCGCGCCACGCCGGCAGGAAGCCGGCGATGACACCCGTCGCCACGGACACGAGCAGCGCGATGCCCACGAGGGCCGCCGACAGCACGGCAGGCATGAAGCGGTCCATGACGAGCGTGATGGGATACGCGATGGCGAGGCCGATGAGTCCGCCCAACAGGCAGATCATCGCCGCCTCGATGAGGAACTGCGTGAGTATCGCGCGGCGTTTCGCACCGATCGCCTTGCGGATGCCGATCTCCTGCGTGCGCTCGACCACCGAAACGAACATGATGTTCATGATGCCGATGCCACCGACGAACAACGACAGGCTGGTGATGAACAGGCCAGCGCCCGCGACCACCGTGTTCATGCGCTCGAACGTCTTGATGAAGGCGGCCTGCTCGTTGATGGCGAAGTCGTCCGCGTCGCCGGGCGCGAGGCGGCGGATCTTGCGCATGAGGCCGCGGATTTCCTCGCGCGCCTCGTCCATCTCCTTCAGGTCGCGGACCTTGATGCGCACCATGACGGGCGGACGATAGGCGATGAGGTCGGAAACGAACTTTGTGACCGGCACGAGCACTTGGTTGTCGAGGCTCTCCATGCCGAGGAACTTGCCGCGCTTCTCCAGCACGCCGATGATTTCCAGATTGCTGCCCTCGATGCGGATTTTCTTCCCGAGCGGCGACTCGAACGGAAAGAAGTTCGCCGCGAGGTCCGCGCCGACGACGCACATGGGCCGCCCGCCATCCACCTCCGCCGCGGAGAGGAAGCGGCCTTCCTTGAGCACCAACCCGCCGACTTCCGCGCCGCCATCCGTGGTGCCGTTGACCGTCACGCCGCTGGCTGACATATCGCCGTAGCGCACGGTCATGCGACGGCTCACGTCAATCGAGGTCGCGCGCGCGAAGGTGGTCTGGCGGATGAGCGCGCGGGCGTCGTTGAGGAGAATGGGGCGGCGGTTGCGCATCTTCCACCACGGCTCGTCACTGAACCACTGCCAAGGCGCGACAAAGAAAACATCCGTGCCGATGGCGGAGATGCTCTTGAGAAACGCGGCGTTCAAGCCCGCGAGCGCCGTGCCCATCAGCGTGACGGTGACGATGCCGATGACGATGCCGAGCGTCGTCAGCGCGGAGCGGAGCTTGTTCGCGCGGAGCGAATCCCAGGCGATGAGCAGGCCCTCGTGGAGTTCGGAGAGGAAGTTCATCGTTCAGCCGGGCCGGTTCACCCGTTCATCGCTCGCGATGTTCCCGTCCAGAATCCGCACGATGCGGCGCGAGTGGAGCGCGACCTTCTCCTCGTGCGTGACGACGATGATGGTGTTGCCCTTGCTCGCCAATTCGTCGAACAGCGCGAGGATTTCCACGCCGGTCTTGGAGTCGAGGTTCCCCGTCGGCTCGTCGGCGAGGAGGATGGACGGGGTGTTCACGAGCGCGCGGGCGACGGCGACGCGCTGCCGCTGGCCGCCGGAGAGTTCGTTGGGGCGATGGTCCACGCGATCCGCGAGGCCGACGGCGGACAGAGCGGCCATCGCCTTCTCATGGCGTTCGTCGGGCGTTACGCCGGCATAGACCATCGGCAGCTCGACGTTGCGCAGCGCGGTGGCGCGGGCGAGGAGGTTGAAGGTCTGGAACACGAAACCGATCTCGCGGTTGCGGATTTCGGCCAGCTCGTTGTCGTCCATGCCGCTGACATCGGTGCCGTTCAACTCGTAAGTGCCGCTGGTCGGCGTGTCGAGGCAGCCGAGGAGATTCATCATGGTGGACTTGCCGGAACCGCTCGGCCCCATGATGGCGACGTATTCGCCGCGCTGGATTTCCAGCGAGACGCCGCGCAACGCGTGAACCGTCTCGGCGGCCATCTGGTAGCTGCGCCAGATGTCTTGTAAGCGGATGAGACTCACGGAAAAAGTTTCTTAGCCACAGATGGACACAGATGAAACACAGATGAGGAATCAGAAAAGCAGGAAGAATGGAACGAATGACAACAACGGCGCGCCTTTGCGACGTGTCTTATTCCTGCCTTCGTGCTTTCCTGATACAAAAACCCTTCCCGCATCTGTGTTTCATCTGTGCCCATCTGTGGCTGAAATCATTTTGCTTCTCCCGGCGGCTTCTTTTCATTGTCCACTTTCACCTTCTTGCCGTCTTCGAGTTCGCGGTTGATGGCCTTGAAGCCGCCCGAGATGACTTCCGTGCCCTCGGTCACACCTTCGAGTATCTCCACGAAATTGTCGTCGCTGATGCCGCGTTTGACGGGGACCTGTTTCACTGCCTCGCCGTCGCGCTGGAAGATGACTTCGATGGGTTTGGCCGGCTCGTCCTTCTTCTTGCCGGCTGGGCCGCCCTTGTCGCCGTTGCCGTAGCCTTCTTTCGCGTCGGCTTTTTCGGCTTTCGCCCTGGCGGCTTTCTCCACCGCCTCTTTCGGCAGGCGCGTGGTCACGCTCTGGATGGGAACGCAGAGGACGTTCGTGCGATAGCGCGTCTCGACCTCGGCAGTCACGCTCATGCCGGGGCGGAAAATTTCCTGCTCCTTCACGCGCACCTTCACCTCAAACTTCGTCGCCTCCTGCTGCGTGCCGAGGCCGGTGGCCTTCGCGGTGTTGGCAATCTCAGTGACTTCGCCGGTGAACTTCCGGTCGCGGAACGAGTCCACTTCGAGCCGTGCAATCTGCCCGACCTGGATGAGCACCACGTCCACTTCGCCGATGTCAACGCGCGCTTCCATTTCTTCGAGGTCGGCGATGGACATCACCTCGGTGCCGGCCATCGTGGCGGTGCCGACGACGCGCTCGCCCTTCTGCGAGTTGAGCTTGCTGATGGTGCCGGCGAGCGGCGACACGATAACGGTCTTGGAGAGGTCATCCAACGAACGGTCCAGCGCGGCCTTGGCGACCTCGGTCTGGTGCTGCGCGGACTTCACCTGTGCCTGCGTCACCTCGTAGCCGGTCTTGGCCTCCTGAAATTGTGATTCGGAAAGCAGCTTGCCGTCGAAGAGCTTCTTGTTCCGCTCGAACTCCAGCTTCGCCTTTTCCTGGTTCGCCAGCGCGAGCGTCAGGCCGGCCTGCGAGGACTTGAAGCTGGCGTCGGCGGAATTGGTGTTGGCGATGTAGAAGTCGGGTTTGATTTTCAGGAGCAAGTCGCCCTGCTTCACGCGCTGGCCTTCCCTCACGGGCAGGTCGGTGATTTCCCCGCTCACTTCGGGGCTGATTTTGACGAGCGTGACGGGCTGGATCTTTCCGGTGGCGACGACGACTTCGGTGAGGTTCCGCCGCGCGACCTTCTCGGTCTGCACGGTGATGAGAACAACTTTGTTCTTGTTGAACCACCACCAGCCACCGCCGCCCGATGCGCCCAGTAGCAGCAGGACGAGGAACCAGCGCAGACCCGAACGGCGCTTGGGTTTGGGGGGCACGGACATAGGTTCAAGACACAGCGACGGGCGGAGAGTTTCACGAAACGCCACCGGAGTTCAAGACTCGCGGGCTGGCCCATCGCTCCGCCTCAAATCTCCACCTGCATCCCCAGCTCGACGACGCGATTGGCCGGCAGGCCGAAGAACGACGTGGCCGTCTGCGCGTTGCGGGCCAGCACCGCGAAGAGCCACTTGCGCCAGCGCGCGAGCCTGGCCTTGCCGGTGTCGAGGACGGTTTCGCGGCTCAGGAAAAACGTCGTCTTCGCGAGGTCAATCGGCCCGCCGGTCAGCGGGGCTTCCGTGAGCAGTTTCAGGATGTTGGGCTCCTCCATGAAGCCGTAGCGGCCCACGACACGCTGGAAGCCGCACGGCAGCGTCTCCATCTGCACGCGCTCGGCGGCGGGCACGTGCGCCACCTCGTCGGTGACAATGGTGAGCAGGATGTTGCGCTCGTGGAGAACCTTGTTGTGCTTGAGATTGTGGAGCAGCGCGACGGGTGTGCCGTTGGGGTTGCCGGCCATGAAAATCGCCGTGCCTGGCACGCGCAGCGGCGGGTTCACCTCGATGTCGGCGAAGAAAAGGTCGCGCGGCAGCGTGGCGTTCTGCATCCGCTCCCACACGAGGCGACGGCCGGTCTTCCACGTCACCATCACGGTGAAGATGGCCGCGCCCACGACCAGCGGAAACCAGCCGCCGTGCGCAATCTTCAGGAAGTTTGAAGCGAAGAACGCCAGCTCCACTGAAAGGAACAGACCGCAGAGCGCGACTGACTTCCCGCGCGTCCAGCCCCAAAGCCGGCGCGCGGCGAAGTGGAAGAGCATCGTCGTGACAATCATCGTGAGTGTGACCGCGATGCCGTAGGCGGCAGCGAGGTTCGATGAAGTTTTGAACCCCAGCACCAGCCCGATGCACGCAAGCATGAGCGCCCAGTTCACATGCGGCATATAGATTTGGCCGCGCTCCTCCCTGCTCGTGTGGCGGATGACCATGCGCGGCAGGTAGCCGAGCTGGATGGCTTGCATGGAGAGCGAATAGGCGCCGGAGATGAGCGCCTGCGACGCGATGACGGTCGCCGCCGTGGACAGCACGACGAGCGGATAAAGCGCCCACGAGGGGGCCAGCAGGTAGAACGGGTTCTCCGCAGCGGCAGGATTCGCGAGCAGCAACGCGCCTTGGCCGAGGTAGTTGATGAACAACGCCGGCAGCACGAGCGCAAACCACGCGAGGCGGATGGGCCGCACGCCAAAGTGCCCCATGTCCGCGTAGAGCGCCTCGCCGCCGGTGACGACGAGAAACACCGAACCGATCACGACGAAGCCCTGATAGCCCGTCGTGAGCAGGAAGTGCATTCCGTGCCACGGATTCATGGCTGCGAGGACTTCGGGCCTCGCCAGCACGGCCTTGAGGCCGAGCACCACGAGCGTGCCGAACCACAGCACCATCACCGGGCCAAACAGTCTTCCCACATGGCCCGTGCCGAGCCGCTGGATGCTGAACAGCCCGACGAGAATCGCCACCGTGATGGGCAGGATGTAGGGGTCGAAGACCTTCGTCGCCACGCTCAGGCCCTCGACCGCGCTCAACACCGAGATGGCCGGCGTGATCATCCCGTCGCCGTAGAGCAGGCACGCGCCAAACACACCGCACCCGACCAGCATGGACCGCAGCCGCCGGGGCTTGTCGTGCTCCGGGAACGCAAGCGCGAGCAGCGCGAGGATGCCACCCTCGCTCTTGTTGTCCGCGCGCATCACAAACGCGAGATACTTCACGCTGACGATGAGCACGAGCGACCAGAAGATCAACGAGAGCACCCCCAGCACATGCTCCGGCGTGGGCTTCACTGCGTGCGGGCTTTCCGGGTTGAAGCACTCGCGCAACGCGTAGAGCGGGCTGGTGCCGATGTCGCCATAGACGACGCCCAGGGCGGCCAGAGTGAGCGCGGGCAACGCGGCGCGTTCCGTGGAATGGCTTTGCATGTCAGCGGCGGGAGTTTGGCAATCGCGAAGCGTCAGAACGAATCAAATCGGAAGCCAGCCCGTAGCCGTGGGAAGTCTCGCGCGCGCCTCGCGGTCGGCATAGAACCGGGTCAAGCCGCACTCGGCACAGACCACCACGTCAAACCGGGCAAAGGTGCCCGACCAGAACGTCCCCATCGAAAATGGCCGTTCCAAACCGGGGAGCAACGCCGGCCCATATCCGCCGCCTGAATTGGTCGTGGTTCGGTAGAGCGACTCCGCGCCGCACTCCGGACATTTCGTAGTTTCTGTTTTCATGCGCGCATACAGTTCGCTCGGCGTGACGGAGTGAGCGTCGCGCCATCCGTCCATAATGACGGCCGTTGTCTGAACGGGGTGAACGTGGGTGGCGCACTCGCGCTCCCAGAGGATCGCCCTTTCCCATGCCTGCGAGGTTAGCTGTCGGGCTGGGCTTGGAAAGTGGCCCCGGCAACTCTGCCGTTCGCCCCGGTCCGGCTGCCCGGACTTTGGGTTCCCCGCTCGCGGCTTCGGGAAGGAGGCCGCGATTCGGCTGCTGGGCGAAGCTGTCCCACATTTCGCCTCCGCTGTCAAACCGCCGCCGGCCACATCCGCATTGCCTTCGCGTCGCCTGCCGACATACTTCTCCGCCATGCAACGCCGCCTGTTTGTTTTCGCCGTCCTCCTGTGCTGTTCCGCCGTGCGCGCCCAAGCCGCTGATGACTACAAACTCGGTCCCGACTCGCAGCCGCAGGCCGGCGTGCCCGCTGGCACCGTCGAGAAGTTCACTTTCAAGGCCAGCAAGATTTTCCCCGGCACGGAGCGCGATTACTGGGTCTATGTGCCAAAGCAATACGACCCGGCCAAGCCCGCCGCGCTCATGGTCTTCCAAGACGGCGGCGGCTATCAAAGCGCCAACGGCTCGTTCCGCGCGCCCGTCGTGATGGACAACCTCATCGCGAGAAAGGAAATGCCCGTGACCATCGGCGTGTTCATCAATCCCGGCAATGTGCCTGCGACCGAACCGGGCGCGAAGGGCCGCAGCAATCGCAGTTACGAATACGATTCGCTCGGCGACGCCTACGCCCGTTTCCTCTTGGAGGAACTTTTGCCCGAAGTGGAGATGAAGTGGAAAATCACGCGCGATCCCGCCATGCGTGCGACCGTCGGCATAAGTTCCGGCGGCATTGCAGCCTTCACGATTGCTTGGGAGCGGCCCGACTCCTTCGGCAAGGTCATCAGCCACATCGGCAGCTTCACGAACATCCGCGGCGGCCACGTCTATCCCGCCCTCATCCGTCCGCTGGCGAAGGATGCCCCCGCGACCGCCACTGAAGTGGAGAAAAAGTTGCGGGAACAGCGCCGTGCCCTCCGCGTCTTTCTGCAAGATGGCTCCAACGACCTCGACAATCTGCACGGCAACTGGCCGCTCTCGAACAAGGAGATGTTCGCCGCGCTCAAGTTTGTGAAGATTGACTGTGACTTCGTTCTCGGCGACGGCGGCCACAGTGGCAAACAGGGCGGCGCGATCCTGCCCGACACGATGCGCTGGCTCTGGCGGGACTGTGCAAAGTAAGGCCAGCGCGTTGTTGTGTGTAGAGGCTATCCCAAAACCTCCTTTAACAAGATGAGCGTGCAGCCAAAATGAAG
>CAYZJP010000125.1:0-14513 GCA_964478755.1 uncultured Klebsiella sp. | reverse complement strand
GATTGCAACCGCGACGCCCCCGCCGGGTTCGCTGCAGCGCATGGTTAGGTGTCATGTTTCAACAGGTTGTCCGCACTGGGCGGGTCTGGCAGGCTCATGGTGGTTGAACTCCAAACCCAACGCCATCCCGCTCGGTCACTATGCACGCTAATGCCACACTCACTCCACTCATGCGAGCTAAAATGATCCGCTCCCATCTGGCCAACTATGCCTCGCTGCGCGCCACCGCCACCGCCTTTGCCGTCTCCGAAAAGACCGTCCGCAAATGGCTCAAACGCGCCCGTCAGGATCACTTTCCAAAACGCTTGGAAGACCGCCCCTCCACACCCCATCGTCAGCCTCGCAAGACCTCTGCCCAACTCGAAACGCAAATCCTCGCGCTGCGCCGCCAGCGCCGTTCCTTTGCCCAAATCCTCATGGTCCTGCCCGTCTCAAAAGCCACCCTTTCCCGCGTCCTCCAGCGCCACGGCCTCAACCGTCTCCGCTCTCTCGAACCGCCCAAGCCTCCCGTCGTCCGTTACGAACGCGCCACGCCCGGTGAATTGCTTCATCTTGATATTAAAAAGCTTGGCCGCTTTCATCAGCCCGGCGTCCGCGCCACCGGCGACCGCTCCCACCGCAATCCCGGCGCCGGGGTCGAAAGCCTCCACGTCGCCATTGATGACCATTCCCGCTTCGCCTTTGCCACGCTCTTGCCCGATGAGAAAACTCCCAGCACCCTGGCCGCCCTCCACCAAACCATCGCCTTTTACAAAGCGCATGACTTCTCCATCCAAGGCGTGCTCACCGACCGCGGCTCCACCTACCGCTCCAAACTCTTCGCCGCCGCCTGCCAGCAACTGGGCCTGCGCCATCTCTTCACCAAACCCTATCGCCCCCAGACCAACGGCAAGGCCGAACGCTTCATCCAAACCCTCACCCGCGAGTGGGCTTATGCACGAAGTTATGACTCCTCTGACCACCGCGCCGCCTGCCTCCCGCTCTTCCTCCATGACTATAATTTCCACCGCCCTCATTGCGCCTTGCACTCCAAACCGCCTGCCTCCAGACTCCCCAAATCTGCGGACAACCTCTTGAGGATCGACAGTTAGGCCGCTTCATCGTCATACTCAACGGATCGAATGCCGCCTCATGTAGAGAAACGTGACTAGCCCGATAATAAAAACTGCAATGCGAATACCCACCGCAAGCCAGAAGTCACCGGGCGCAGTCTGACGCGTGCCGATAAGCCGACCACCTCGGGCATAGACGCGTCCAGTCCAGAGTAGATGAGCCAAGAAACCGAGACTCAAGATTGATAAGCCAAGAAATACGTATCGCGCCATAACTCGAAGCGGCCTAACGACCCAAGCTCAGCGACCCGGCGCACGGGACGCGACGATTGCAACCGCGACGCCCCCGCCGGGTTCGCTGCAGCGCATGGTTAGGCCGCGTTGTCCTCATATCTCAAGCTCTACCCCGTCGGGAAGCCACAAATACAATCAGCGCACAGCTCCACGGACCAAACGGCAAGAGCCAAGCCCTGAGTCCGTGCGAATCTCCGACCAGTGCTGAGTATAAAAATCCGATTCCTGCCAGCAAGAGAAAGCACATACCGACGAGTGCCAGTCCTCGTCGCAGCGAAGAGTGTGTTGTGGTCTGGTTCATAACGGTGCGAAGCGGCCTAACAGTATATTAAACCGCACACCCGTGCGGTTTTATTGTTGATTGCGGTTTTATTGGAGTGCTAACTCGTTGTCGAGCATGAAATTTGGATCAAACTTGGCCGAGCCGCAGTTGACCACGGCGATGCGGCGGCAGGGCAAGGAAAAGTTCCGTCCCGATCCCTCCAAGAAGCTGCGCGAGCAGTTGCACGAGGTGATGCGTTACTTCCATTACGCCCGGCGGACTGAGCTGGCGTATTGGCATTGGATTGAGCGCTTCCTGCGCTTTCACAAGCAGGCGCGCGGCCGCTGGCAGCGACCACAAGTGCTGCGCGAACCCGAGGTGGCAGCCTTTTTGAGCCATTTGGCCACGGAACGGAATGTGGCGGCGGCCACGCAGAACCAAGCGTTGAACGCATTGGTGTTCCTCTATGCCGAGGTGCTGGATGAGCCACTTGGGCTGGTGGCTGGACTTGAGTATGCGACCCGCCCGGCACGCCTGCCGGTGGTCTTGAGCCGCCCGGACGTGCGCGCTGTGTTGACGGCGGTGGATGAGGAATACCGGCTGCCGTTGGAATTGCAATACGGGGCGGGCTTGCGTCTCTTGGAATGCCTGCGCTTGCGCGTGGCGGACGTGGATCTGGAACGGAGGCAGGTAATGGTGCGGGACGCGAAGGGGTTCAAGGATCGGATGACGGTTTTGCCGGAGTCGTTACGGCTGGCTTTGGCCGCACAAGTGAAACGTAACCGGGTGCTCTGGCAGGCGGATCGGCAAGCGGGGGTTCCGGGTGTGGCCTTGCCTGATGCGGTCGCGCGCAAGTATCCGTCTGCGGGGGAAAAGTGGCCGTGGTTCTGGTTGTTCCCGGCACGGGGCGTTTCGATGGATGCGGTTTCCGGCTTGCGGCGACGGCACCACGTGCCCGAAGACAATGTGCAACGGGCGATACGGACGGCGAGCGCGCGGGCGGGAGTGAATAAACGGGTCACTACGCACACCCTGCGGCACTCGTTCGCGACGCACTTGTTGGAGGGTGGCACGGACATCCGCACCGTGCAGGATTTGCTCGGCCACAAGGACGTGAGCACGACGCAGATTTACACTCATGTCATGGCTAGGCCGGGTTTGGGGGTGCGGAGTCCGTTGGATGGGTAGCTCACCGCTGGGGAGCTGGGGTTTGCGGGTCGGTAGCAGAACGGGATGTTCGGGAGCTGTGATTCAGTGCTCCTGAGCACTGAAATGGTGCTCGAGAGCGGTAGGCTACAGCTCTAAAGCGCCGATTTTTACCGTCAAAACAGCTATCTTTACCTCATTATCGGTGAGCTATAACGAAAGAGGCCTGAATCCATGCTCGGAAGCAGGGATTCAGGCCGTTGAGGCGATGCGCTGGTCGCCGGGGTTGCGGGTTGTTACGGGCCGGGTGGAGGCGTGGGAGGGTTGTTGCTCGCGCTGGCCTTGGCGAAGCGCTCGCTCAGGTCCGCCGCGATCACGTCCGCGCCGGGGACGTTCATCTCCGCCGCCATTTGCACCGCCTGGTAAAACTTCAAGGCCGCGTCCCAGGCTTCGTTGCCGGCGGCGCGGTTCGTGTCGTCCAGCGCCCCGGCCAGCGGCAGTAGCACCTGCTGCACGGCGAGAATGGCGAGGGCGAGGTTGTAGTCCTTGCGGAACTCCGGGATGTTCACGAAGGGCGGGACCAGGCCGGGGTTGGCCTCGGCGTAGGTGAGGGCCTTCGTGACGAACGGCTCGTTGCCGGCGGTGAGGCTTTGCAGGCCTTTCTTTTCCGCGCCGGTGAGGTTGATGAGAAAGGTCAACAGGGCCTTGGCCTCGTTGAGCTTCGTGATGATGGTGTTCCTGTCAGTGTCACTGAGTGTGGCCGATATGTTGGCATACGGCATTTTACTACCCATTTTCCTTCCTGCCCCACTGCCGGCCGCTTCCTGGGCGACAACGGTCAGTTGAAGCAAAGGTGATCTAATTCATAAGCCGGCCATGTCAAATACGGGAAATGCAGTAAGCTGCCGACGGAGCGGAATGCAGAGTTTGTTTGGCAAGCGCGCGGGGAGCATTAGACTGGCACCCGCATGGCGTTCGTTTATCCGAAACAGTATGACGTGATCGTGGTCGGGGCCGGCCACGCAGGCGTCGAGGCCGCGCTCGCCGCGTCACGCATGGGTGCGCAGACCCTGCTGCTCACGATCAATCTGGACACGATCGGGCAGATGTCGTGCAACCCTGCTGTCGGTGGTCTGGCGAAGGGGCATCTGGCGCGGGAGATTGACGCTTTGGGCGGGGAGATGGGCCGCACAACGGACATGACCGGCCTTCAGTTTCGGATGCTGAACGGGGCCAAAGGGGCGAGCGTGCGGGCACCGCGTGCGCAGTGCGACAAGAAGGCTTACCAATTCAGGCTCAAGTGGTTGTGTGAGCGACAGGCGAATTTGGATTGCAAACAGGGCCAGACAACCAAGCTGCTGCATCGGGACGGTGAAGTGCGGGGAGTGGAGACGACGTTGGAGGTGCAATACCTTGGGAAGACCGTCGTCATCACAACCGGGACGTTCTTGCGCGGTCTGATGCACGTCGGGACGAACCAGCAATCGGGCGGAAGAGCAGGCGAATCGGCGGCAATGGGACTATCTGCGTCGTTAAAGGAGATTGGAATCGAGCTTGGAAGACTTAAAACCGGCACTCCGCCGAGGCTGGTAAAGAGTTCGATAGACTTCAGCAAACTGGATGTCCAGCCGGGCGATGAGCCGGTGCCGTGGTTCACGTATTGGAAGGAGGAGCTTTGGGCCGAGGAAGAATTGTTCCACGTGGAACGGAGGGAAGGTTCAAGGTTTCAGGTTCAAGGTCTCAGGAGCGGGGGCGATGTGCATCTGAAACCTGAAACCTTGAACCTTGAACCCTCTGTTTACCCTCCCGGCTCCATCCTGGCACAGGCTGGCGGTCAACTGCCCTGCCATATCACTTGGACCACGGCACGGACGGCTGAGATCATCCGGGCGAACCTGCACAAGTCGCCGATGTATTCCGGCGTGATTGAGGGCGTCGGGCCGCGGTATTGCCCGAGCATCGAGGACAAGGTCGTGAAGTTCCCGGAGAAGCTCCGGCAACAAATCTTTCTTGAACCGGAGGGCATCGCGACGGATGAGATTTACGTGAATGGCTTCTCGACGTGCCTGCCGTTCGAGGTGCAATACAAGATGGTCCACAGCATCATCGGGTGCGAACGCGCAGAGATCATGCGGCCGGCCTATGCGGTGGAGTATGATTTTGCTTTCCCCACGCAACTGTGCCCGAGCTTGGAAACGAAGGTTTGTCGCAGCTTGTTTCTGGCCGGTCAGATCAACGGCACGTCCGGTTACGAGGAAGCCGGGGCACAGGGCATCATGGCCGGCATCAACGCCGTCCGCCGCGTGCAGGGACACGAGCCGGTCGTGCTCCGGCGCGATCAGGCGTATATCGGGGTGTTGATTGACGATCTCGTGACCAAGGGCACAGCGGAGCCGTATCGGATGTTCACGAGTCGGGCCGAGTATCGGCTGCTCCTGCGCCAGGATAATGCGGATCTACGGCTGTCGCAGATCGGCCGGGACGTGGGTTTGCTGCCTGAAAGGCTTTGGCAGAAGGTCGCAACCAAGCGGGACTCCATCGCGACCGAGCTGGAACGGCTGGCGAAGACGTATGCGGGGTCGGATTCACTCGCGCGGCTGCTGCGTCGGCCGGAGGTAAGTTACGCGGACTTGCCGCAGCGGGACGAAAGCTTGAGCGCAGAGTTCGTTGAACAAGTGGAGATTGCCTTGAAATACGACGGCTACATCCAGCGACAGGAGGTGGAGATCGCGAAGTTCCGCACGATGGAGGACAAGCGCATCCCAGACTGGCTGGACTACGCGACGCTCCGCAATCTCCGTCCCGAGGCGCGGCAGAAGCTCACGACCGTTCGCCCGGCCACGCTGGGCCAAGCCAGCCGTATCTCCGGTGTCAGTCCCGCCGACATCAGCGTGGTGATGGTCGCCATGAAACGCGGCCCAAAGGAGGAATTGGCCGGGTGCGCCGCAGCCGAACACCAAGACGCCACGCCGGGACACACTTGGTGCTGCGGGGATTTGTAGCCACGCATCGGAGCGGGCAACTTTGTCGGTAGGATGTGAAAAGGGAAACAGGCTTGTTCCACGTGGAACACCGTCTTTCTGCGGCTTCACATCTTTCTCTGGCATTGGTTGAACTTCTCTTTGACTCGGGCGTCGAAAGCACTACAATAACCGCGCATGAAGGCCGTCGTGACCATCTTCTTCAGCCTCGCTCTGGTGCTCTCGCACCTGACGGGCTTTGCGTCGCCGACGCGCCAGCACTGCCAGAACAAGTCTCCCTGTGGCTGTGGCAATGCCTCCTGCTGTGTGAAGACCTCGGACACCGCTCCGGTGCCAATGGTGCCAGTCCCGGCTCAGGACAATTCCCGGTCGCAGCTCCTCGCCGTCTTCCAAACGGTCGCTGGCTTCGTGCTGGTTCAGCCGAAGTTGAGCGTGCTTCCCACTTTCCTCCCGGCTCCTCCTGCCTTGGCTGACGTTCCGCTCTTCATGCGGAATTGCAGCTACCTCATCTGATTCCCGCTGCCCAGAAGTAGTGTGTCCACGCATCGCGTCGAGGCGTGGGCGTTCCCCTCTTGGTTTGGCCTGGTCGGAAGCAGATTAGTTATGAAGTCTAGTATTTATATCATGTTGGTGTTTAGCATCTTGCGTATCAATTGCGCTCGATTGGAAGCGGTTTCAGTGGCGGATGGGACGAATGCCATTTCCGTGTCGCCCACGGTGTTGGCCGCGCTGTTCGACGAAGCGCGCACCAACAACTCGAGCCTGCGTGTGGCGGAAGCGCGCGTGACGGCCAGCAGCCTTGGCATCGCAACCGTGCGGCAGTGGGAAGACCCGAAGTTGAGCGTTGGTGGGGTGCTGCCCGGACCTCGGCGCGTCGGTCTCGACGGAGAAGGTGATTTGATCTACGGCATCGAGCAGAAGCTCCCGCTCTGGAACCGGCCGCGCCTGAGCCGTGACATCGCGGTCGCAGAAACGCAGACCAAGGCAACCGAGGCCGCCTTTCGTGAGGCGCAGTTGCGGCGGGATTTGACGAAGGCCCTGCTCCGTATCGCGCTGGTGCATCGGACGACAGGTTTCATCACGAACGATCTCGCATGGATGGACACACTCATTGCCTTGCAGGAGGAGAAGTTTCGCGCCGGGACGGGACTGCACACGGATCTGCTCCAGATGCAAAACGAGAAGAGCAAACGCGCTGATTCGCTGCGCACCGAGCAAAGCCGGCTGCGCACCGAGCAGGCGGCGTTGAACCGGCTGCTTGGCCGCGACCTGCGGGCCACTTGGCCACCAGTGGAGCTGCCACCGCTTGCTCCGCCCGTCGTTTACTCGGCGGCACTCGCCAGCTACGCCGCAACGAATGAGCCGCGCCTCAAAGTAATGCGCCAGGAAAAAGCCCAGGCCGAGGCCGTCACCCGCCTGACCGGGACGATGCGCCGGCCGGATGTGAGCTTCGGCATCCAAGGCCGGCAATACAGCGGTGACGCTGGCTTCCGCGAAGGCATGTTCACCGTGAGCCTCAACCTCCCGTGGTGGAACGCTCCGAAGTATCGCGCCGACCTCCGCCGCGACGAGGCGAAGGTCCGCACGGTCGAGGCCGAACTGACCGACTATGAACTGAGCGTGCGTGAAGAAGTCCTGCGCCTCACGCTCGCCACGGACGCCGCGCATCGTGAAGCGGTGCTCTACCGCGATGAGATCCTCCAACGCACCCAACAAGGCATGGCCTCGCACCTTGTCATGTGGGAAGGCAACCGTGGGCCGTTGCGTGACATTCTCGACGCCCGCCGTGCGTTCCTTGAAGGCCAGCTCATGCAGGATCGGGCCATCGTCGAGCAGCATCAGGCGCTGGCCGACCTGGCCGCGCTGTGCGACCTGCCGGATTATTTTCAACTCGCCCGGCTGCTCGTCCAGCTCCCCGGCGAACGGCCGCACCAGCACGCGGCTCCCGATGGTCAAGCCAGGTAAGACGCATACATATTGTTCACTACTAAACTATTTGTCGGCATGAAAGCCAAACTTCCCCTTGCCATCCTCGCCACCGCGGCGCTTGCGGGTGCGGGCGGCTGGTTCGCCGCAGAACATTTCAACGGCGCGCACGACCACGCGCCCGCGGCCAAGGCCGACGCCAGCGGGCGCAAGATTCTTTACTACCAGAGCGCGATGCACCCGTGGGTGAAGTCGGACAAGCCCGGCAAGTGCACCGTGTGCGGCATGGACTTGGTGCCGGTCTTTGAAGGGCAGAAAGGCTTCGAGCTGGCCGCCGGGAACGTGAGCCTCGGCACCAATGCGATTCAGGCGATGCACGTGCAGACCGCCGAGGTGAGAAAACGCCCGCTTCTCCGCACGCTGCGCGTCGCGGGCACGATTGATGACAGCGACGCGAGGCACCGACGCCTCTCCGCCTATGTCGAGGGCCGCATCGAGAAGCTGCAAGTCAACTTCATCGGCGCGGAAGTGAAGGAAGGCGAGCCACTGGCGACCTTTTACAGCCCGATGCTGCTCAACACCGAGCGCGAATACACGCTGCTCTTCCGCCAAAGCCAGATGGCGCACAGTTATGCGCTCACCGCCGAGCACAAACGGCTGATGGCCGCCGCCGAGCAGCGGCTCGCGCGTTATGGACTCACGCCCGCGCAGATCGCGAAGCTGCCGTTGAAGTCGGAGACCAACTACCTCAGCGAAATTCTCGCGCCCATGAGCGGCACCGTGGTCACGCGCGACGTTTATGAAGGCCAGTTCGTAAAGGAGGGCGACCGGCTCTTCGAGCTGGCGGACTTTTTCACGATGTGGTTTCAGTTTGATCTTTATGAACGCGACTTCGCCTGGGTGCGCGTCGGGCAGGAGGTTGAAATCACCGTGCCGAGCGTGCCGGGCAAGAAGTTCCACGCGACCATCACGTTCATTGATCCGAACTTGAACGACATGACCCGCAGCGCTCGTGTGCGTGTCGAGATGCAGAACCCGCTCCTCACCGTGCAGGGCAAAGCACGCCGTGAATTGCTGCACCGGACTTACGCCGAGGCCGTCGTGAAGCTCGACACGCCCGAAGTGCTCACGCTCCCGCGCTCTGCCGTGCTGCACACCGGCGACCGGATCGTGGTCTATGTGGACAAAGGCGGCGGAGTTTACGAGCAACGAAGAGTGAGGCTGGGCCGCGCGGGCGACGATTATTGGGAGCTTCTGGATGGCGTGAAAGAAGGCGAACGCATCGTGACCACGGGCAACCTGCTCATTGACGGCCAGGCGCAGCTCAACTCACAGGCCGGCGAATTCACCGGCTCCACGCCGTCCGCACCCGCGCCGCCGCCCAAGCAAACGGAGGTGCTGCCGCCCGGAGTGAAACCATACCCGCTTGATGTGTGTCTCGTCACGGGTTTGAAGCTCGGTGCCATGGGCGAGTCGCCGTCACTGATTTACCAAGGGCAGCAATTCAAGTTCTGCTGTGGCGCTTGCCCGCCGAAATTCCAGAACGAACCGGCGAAATACATCGAGAAACTTTCGGTGCTCACGAAGAGCGCCGTTCCACAAACCCAAAACACACAGAAACAATGAAAGCCACATCCATCATCCTAGTCACCACCCTCGCCGCCGCTGTGCTCATCGGTTGCGACCAGAAAGAACCCGCCGCGGCCGCTCCGAAAGCCGACGCGCCCAAGACCGAAGCCCCGAAGCCCGGAGCCAACGCGAAGACCGCGGCCAAGCCTTACCCGCTTGAGGTGTGCGTCGTCTCCGGCGAGAAGCTTGGCTCGATGGGCAAGCCCTACGTCCTGGTTTACCAAGGCCAGGAAATCAAACTCTGCTGCGACGGCTGCAAGCCGGACTTCGAGAAAGATCCGGCGAAATACCTCGCGAAGCTGGCGGCGAAAAAGTGACCTCCAAAACAGCGCCGCACCAACCGGGTGAGCCCGCATGATTAACCGCGCCATTGAATGGTCGTTGCGGAACCGCTTCCTCGTGGTGTGCGGCGTCTTCTTCCTCATCGCGTTCGGAACACGCGCGCTGTTCCGCACACCGGTGGACGCGATTCCCGATCTGTCCGAGAACCAGGTCATCGTGTTCGCGGACTGGGCGGGTCGCTCGCCGCAGGAGGTCGAGGACCAGGTCACGTATCCGCTCTCGGTCGGGCTGCAAGGTCTCGCGGGCGTGAAGACCGTGCGCGCGAACTCGATGTTCGGCTTCACGCTGCTGACCATCATCTTCGAGGAGCGCGTGGACAACTACTTCGCCCGCACGCGCGTGCTCGAACGCCTGAACCTCCTCGCCGCGCAACTTCCCGCCGGTGTCGTGCCACAGCTCGGCCCGGACGCGACAGGCCTCGGCTGGATCTATCAGTATTACCTGCACGTTGACCCGGCGCTCACGAACAAAACAAAACTCGAAACTCCAAACTCGAAACTGTCTGGCTCTTACGACCTCGGCCAGCTCCGCGCGCTGCAAGACTGGTTCATCCGCTACCAGCTCAACGCCGTGCAGGGCGTGGCGGAAGTCGCGAGCATCGGTGGCTTCGTGCGGCAGTATCAGATCGAAGTCAGCTCGCTCAAGATGCGCGCGCGCAAAGTCACCCTGAAGGATGTGATGGACGCCGTCGGCGCGAGCAACCTCAACGTCGGTGGCAAGGTCATCGAGGAGAACGGCATGGAGTTCGTCGTGCGCGGCCTGGGCCTCGTGAAGTCGCTCGCGGATTTGGAGAACATCGTGCTGATGGAGCGCGGCGGCATTCCGATTTACCTCAAGGACGTCGCGACCGTGCAAATCGGCGGCGACTTCCGGCGCGGCACACTCGACGTGGACGGAAGTGAAGTTGTCGGTGGTGTCATCGTGATGCGCAACGGCGAGAACGCGCTTGCCACCATCAACCGCGTGAAGGAGAAGATTCGCCAGATTCAGCCGAGCCTCCCGCCCGGCGTGACGATCAAGTCCTTCTACGACCGCGCCGAACTCATCGAGCGGACCATTGACACGCTCAAGCACGCGCTCGCCGAGGAAATCATTCTCGTCACGCTCGCGCACATCATCTTCCTCTGGCACTTCCGCAGCATCCTCATCGTCACCGTGCCGCTGCCGCTCTCGATTCTCGTGTCGTTCATCCTCATGGAGAAGTTCGGCATCAGCTCGAACATCATGTCGCTCTCCGGCATCGCCATCGCCATCGGCGTGCTCGTGGACGCAGGCATCGTGATGACGGAGAACGTGATTCGGCACTGTGAGCGAGCGGAAGAGGAGAAGCAGAACCGGGTCATGAACGCACCGATGACAAGCATTCAACCTCCAGTCAGCGGAGCGCCGGTCTCGGACCCGGTGTCAAGCGCGGCCGCGCAACCCAACGCCGGGCCGGTGGCCGGCGCTCCCATCCCGACTGCGTCCGCCACGCCCACCGCCATACCCAAGGCTCCCGCACCTGTCGCTAAACCCTCTTCCATCCGCCTCACAACCGAGGAAACGCTTGCCGTCGTCCTCGCCTCCGCCCAGCAAGTTGGCCGGCCCATCTTCTTCGCGATGGTCATCATTATCCTCGCGTTCCTGCCGGTGTTCGCGCTGACGGGGCAGGAGGGCAAGCTGTTCCATCCGCTCGCGTTCACGAAGACCTTCGCAATGATTGGCTCGACGCTGCTCGCCGTGACCATCGTGCCAGCGCTGTGCTCGTTCCTCGTGCGCGGACCGTTCCACGCCGAGGACCGCAACTGGGTCATGCGTGTGCTGCTCGCGATTTACGACCCGCTGCTCGACCTCGCGCTGACGTGGCGGAAGACGGTGATGACCGGCGCGGCGGTGTTGCTCACGTTCGCCTTGCTGGTCGCGTTTGGAATGCCGAAGCCGGTGATGCTCTGGCTCGCCAAGACCACGACCGGACAAACCGTTGAAACGGTTCGTCCTCCCGCGACCGCAGCGGACACCCGACTGAAGTCGGGTGCTAATGAGAGTTCGCCTCACGCCGCACACGCTCCTGCTTCCGGTGCACCACTGAACACTGCCCCACTGACCACTGACCACTCCGCTCATCTCCTCACCGCCTTCGCCGAGCGTCACCCGCACTTCACCAAGCTCTTCGCCGGCTTCGGCAAGGACTTCATGCCGACGCTCAACGAAGGTTCGCTCCTCTTCATGCCCGTGCTGCTGCCCAGCACGTCGCTCACCGAGGTGAAGCGCGTCATGTCCTGGCAAGACCGCGTCATCCGCAGCCTGCCGGAGGTCGAGAGCGTCGGCGGCAAGCTGGGCCGCTCCGAGACCGCCACCGACCCCGCGCCCGTCGAGATGATTGAGACCACCATCATGCTCAAGCCCGAGTGGCTGCCGACAAATAATATATATCTAGGTTTTATCACCATCCCGACCGTATATCGCAATCCCGCGTGGCGCCCCAATTCAACCAAGGAAACACTTATTGCTGAACTTACCGAAAAACTCGCTAACGTCCCAGGCTACGTCCCCGGTTTTCTGCAACCCATCGAGAACCGCATCCTCATGCTTTCCACCGGCATCCGCGCGCAGCTCGGCGTGAAGATTCTCGGCGGCACGCTCGACGACTTGCAGCGGAAAGCCTTCGAGGTCGAGCGTGTCGTGCGCGAAGTGCCCGGCGCGGTGGGCGTCGCGCCCAGCCGCGTGCAGGGCAAGCCGTATCTCGAAGTCGAAGTCAACCGCGTCGCGATGGCGCGTTTTGGTTTGCGCGCGGCGGACGTGCTCGACGCGGTCGAGACCGGTCTCGGCGGCAAGGTGATTTCCACCACGTATCAGGCCGCCGAGCGCATGGACCCGCGCGAACGCACCGGCATCCAGGTGCGCCTGCAGCGCGACGAACGCGACGACCTTGAACGCCTCGGCGACGTGCTGGTGGCCACGCCGAGCGGCAAGCAGATGCCGCTCGGCCAGCTCGCGACGATCCGCCGCACCACCGGCCCGAGCGAGATCGCGAGCGAGAACGGCCGCCTCCGCGTCTTCGTGCAGGCGAACGTGCAGGACCGCGACCTCACGAGCTTCGTCGAGGAAGTGCGGCGTCGCGTGACCACGGAAATTGTCCCCACGCTCCCGCCGGGCATGACCATCGAATACAGCGGCGAATACGAGAATCTCCTCCGCGCCCAGCAGACGCTTTACTACATCTTCCCGGCCACGCTGCTCATCATCTTCCTGCTGCTCTACGTGGTCTATCACTCGGCGAAGGAGGCCGCGCACGTCATCCTCGCCGTGCCCTTCGCGCTGACGGGCGGCGTCTTCCTGCAATACGCGCTGGGCTACCACTTCAGCGTGAGCGTGTGGGTGGGCTACATCGCGCTCTTCGGCACGGCCATCCAGACCGGCGTGGTGATGGTCGTATATCTGGAGGAAATGCTCGCGAAGAAACAAGCCGCGTGCGCCGCCGCCGGCACGCCCTTCACGCGCGACGACCTCGTGCAAGCCATCAAAGACGGCGCGCGTCTGCGCCTGCGCCCGAAGGTGATGACCGTGGCCACCATCGTGGCGAGCCTGCTGCCCATCATGTGGAGCCACCGCCCCGGCAGCGAGGTGATGCAACCGCTGGCGACGCCCGTCATCGGCGGCATGGTCAGCAGCCTCCTGCACATCCTCATCGTCACGCCGGTGATATTTGCGATGCTCAGGGAAGCGGAGTTGAAGCCGTTGCCGCCGAAGTGAGTTGCAAGCTGCGGAAAACAACTTCTATCTCCGGCGTGCCGTTTGTGGCAGGCTGCACGCCAGCAGCAGCCGCCACCAATGAAACTCAACTTCACCGCCCGCCGCCGGCGCGCGTTCACCCTGATCGAACTGCTCGTCGTCATCGCCATCATCGCGATCCTGGCGGGGATGCTCCTGCCGGCGTTGGCGCAGGCGAAGGGCAAGGGGAACTCCATCAAGTGCGTCAGCAACGTGAAGCAGTTGATCACGGCCGAGCTGCTTTACGCGGACGAGCACAACGACCTGCTGCCGCCGGGACATTTTCGTTGGTTGAACGGCGCGCAGGTGCAGGAAACTTGGGCGGACCATCTGCTGCCCGTTCTTGGCACGACCAATATTTTTCGGTGTCCCAGCGCTCCCAAGAACGTGGCAGAGCGGCTGTGGGGTGCCTGCCTCATCAAGAACAATTATGCGCTCAACTTCGACATCGGCAAGCGGCTTGCGGACAAGCCGTTCACGACCACCGCAATGGTGATGAAGCCCTCCACCACGGTCGCCATGACTGATGGCGGTGCTTTGGCAGTGGACGACCCCAACGGAAACATCGCCATGACACCGAACGCGATCTATAAGCCCGGGTGTTGGATCCTCATCCGTCCGTCCGGCAGCGACATGGGATTCGGCAATCTGCAGGCCACCAGTCTCAACCTCGGCAACTCGCCAGACTGGGGCGGGCCGCATCTGCGGCACAACAAGCGGTCCAACGTGAGCTTCGTGGACGGCCATGTGGAGACGATTGAATCCGCCGGCTGGTATTACTCGAACACACCGTGGACTGACCCGGCGCTTGGTGGGCCGTGACGAGAGCGCAATAAGCGCGCGATAGCGCGACTCAATCCAAGGTTTAACTTCGCGCAGCTTCCACGAGCTGCTTCGTCTTCGCGGCGGCAGTCTGGTCGTGATCGGCTCGACGATACGCGCCGAAATCGTTGAACCAATACCTCTTCGCGAGGCGATACATCCAGTGCTTCTCGGGGATTTCCTCGCCGGGGAGCCATTGGCTGAAGCGCGGAGTCATCGCGTCGAGTTCGGCCATTGCGGTGCCGCGGACGGTGGTGTCGCGCGCGCCGTGTTTCACGACGAGTTGCTTCACGAGGTCGGGACGCTCCA
>CAYZJP010000124.1:0-14704 GCA_964478755.1 uncultured Klebsiella sp. | reverse complement strand
TGCAGGTCTCCCATGATGTCTTGATACGCGCCCATCAGGAAGAAGCCGAGGAAGTAAGGTTCCTGCTGACCGATGCCGTTCGTGTTCAGCGCGTGCAGTGGAAGGGTGTCGCGCACATCGCGCAAGTCCACGAACTTGTTGATGCACCCGTCGGAGTCGCACGTGATGTCCACGAGCGTGCCTTCCTTGGTCGGGCGCTCGGTGAGCCGCGCGATGGGCATGATGGGGAAAAGCTGACCCAGCGCCCAGTGGTCAAGCAGCGACTGGAACACGGAGAAGTTGCAAAGATACTGATCACCCAGCAGGTCTTCGAGCTTGCGGATTTCCTCGGGCACGTAGGCCTGGCCCTTGAAACTGGCGACGACTTCCTGGCTGATTTCCCAGTAAAGCGTCTCAATCTTCGCCTTGTCCGGCAGCTCCAACAATCCGAGCGTGAACATCTGGTGCGCGTCTTCCTTGCGCTCCTCGGCGTCGTGATACGCCTCCAGCTTGTTGAGCTTCGCGAGGTTTTTCTTGATGTCGAGCAGCTCGCGGACGAGCGCGTGCTCGTGCTCGCCGAAGGTCAGCGCGTCGCCGCCCTTGGTCTTCGCGATGGAGCCGAACACTTCGACGAGCAGCACGCTGTGATACGCGACAATGCCGCGTCCGCTCTCGCTGACGATGTTCGGGTGCGGCACCTTCTCCGCGTTGCACACGTCGGCGATGTAATAGACGATGTCGTTGGCGTATTCTTGGAGCGAGTAGTTCGTGGAGGAGTCGAACGCGCTGCGCGAGCCGTCGTAATCCACGCCCAAACCGCCGCCCACGTCCACGTATTCGATGCCGAAGCCCAACTTGTGCAATTTGGCGTAGAAGCGCGAGGCCTCCTGCACAGCCTTCTTCACCGTGAGAATGTCCGGCACCTGCGAGCCGATGTGGAAATGCAGGAGCTTGAAGCAATGCTCCAGCTTCTCCGCGCGCAGCAGCTCCGTGGCCGCGAGCAGCTCCGCCGTGCTCAGGCCGAACTTCGCGTTCTCACCGCCGCTCTCGGCCCACTTGCCCGCGCCCTTGCTCGCGAGCCGCGCGCGGATGCCGATGAGCGGCTCGACGCCAACCTGCTGCGAAACAGCGATGATCTGCTTCAGCTCCTCGAGCTTCTCGACGACCATGATGACCTGCTTGCCGAGCTTGGTCCCCATGAGCGCCATGCGGATGAACTGCGCGTCCTTGTAGCCGTTGCAGATGATGAGGCTGCCGGCCTGGTTTTGCATCGCGAGGCCCGCGAAGAGTTCCGGCTTGCTCCCGACCTCGAGGCCGAAGCTGAACGGCTTGCCTGCGTCGAGGATTTCCTCCACGACCTCGCGGAGCTGGTTGACCTTGATGGGGAACACGCCGCGATACTGGCCGGAGTAGTTGAACTCAGTAATGGCGTTGCGGAACGCCTTGCTGATCGCCTCGACACGATGCCGGAGAATGTCCTGAAAGCGGATGAGCAGCGGGAACTTCAGCCCGCGTGACCGGGCCTCTTCCGCGATGTCCGTGAGATCCACGGCCACACCCGCGTCCTGAAGCGGGCGGGCGACGACGTGGCCCGCGTCGTTGATGTCGAAGTAGCGCGCGCCCCAGCGGTCGATGTTGTAGCGGGTGCGGGCGTCCTGAATGGTCCAACTCCCGTTGGCGGCGGAGGATTCGCTCATTTCTCGCGGTTCAATTGGCGCGCACTATAGAAACGCGTCGTGCGATTGCAATAGGCGCGATGGAAATTCTCACGCGCCAGCGCGAGCGTGCAACCGTGTGCCGCCCGGCAATTCGGCTGTTGACGCGTCGGGGGCGGTTTTCTAAGTTTCGCGTCCCCCATTGCGGGGGCGTAGCTCAATTGGTTAGAGCGCTGCCCTGTCACGGCAGAGGTTGCGGGTTCGAGCCCCGTCGCTCCCGCCAGCATTTGCTGGCCTTTCTTGGTATCTTGTTGTCCTTATCAGGTTTTTGAAAAATGGGTGACTTCCGTAAATTTCGGCTCCGTTTTGTGCGTCATTGTGGTGCTTGGGCGGAGCGTCGGACTCGGTTTTCACCGGTTCCGGGCACACCGCAGGTTCCGGCGTCCCGCTTACGCGGTCGCCATGGGCGTCGGCCCCGGCGGGCTGCCCAGCAGCTTGGCCATCCGCACCAGGTTGTGGCTGCTCAGGATCAGGAGCGCACTAAGGCCCACGCGGTCCACGCCCCGTTTGCGCGTGCGTCGCCGGCCGCCCACTGCCTTGCACCAGCCAAAGATTTCCTCGATCCGCTTGCGCAGTTTCTGGCGGGTCTGGCAGCCCAGCGTCCGCGCGGTGCGGCCGTCCAGACCGGCGACCTGGCGGTCTTTGAGCTGGGCGACGTGCGGCGCGAGGCCGTGTTCGCGGCAGAAGCTGACCAGCTCCGCGTTGTGGTGGCCTTTGTCGGCCCCGACACTCTGCGGCGCTCGCTCGGCTTGGTCCAGTTGCCGGGCCAGGAGTTCGGTGGCGGCGGCGGTTTCGGTCACGCCCGCGGCGCTGGTGACCTGCGCCCGCACGCACAGGCCGTGGCGGTGCTCCACCAGGGCGTGCAGGCCGAAGCAGAGCTTGGCTTCCTTGCCCTTGGCCTTGCGCAGCAGTTGGGCCTCGGGATCCGTGGTGCTTTGGTGCGTGGCGTTGCTCCGGCTTTGCCCGTGGAAGTCCACGCTGGGGTTGCCGGGGTCGCCGTCGGTGGGGGATTTTTCCCCGGTCTTGGGCTGGAAGCTTTTGCGGCTGGCCCACGCATCGATGAGCGTGCCGTCCACGGTGAGGTGGGCGTCGCTGACCCAGCCGTGTTCGCGCGCCAGCGCCACGATGCGGGCGAAGAAGAGTTCGGCGGTGCGGTGCTGGAGGAGGCGGTGCTGGTTCTGGCTGAAGGTGGAGTTGTCCCAGATGGGGTCCAGCAGGTTCAGGTCGAGGAACCAGCGGAAGAGGAGGTTGTAGTCGAGGGCTTCGACCAGCGGGCGTTCGGGGCGGATGGTGTGGAGGGCCTGCAGCACGTTGGCCTTGGGCAGTCGTTCGGGCGGGATGGAGGGCCGGCCCAGCTCGGCATACATCTCGTCGAAGAGGGGCGAGAGATCGCGCAGGACATCGTCCACGAGGGCTTTGACGCGGCGCAGCGGGTGGTGCTGGGGCACGCGGCTCTCGGGCGAGAGCAGGCACAACAGGTCGGACTGGGGATTTACTTGGCCACGCATGGAGTCTCAGACTCACACAGGCCAGCGCCGTTCAATCCGCAGAGACTTTTTCAATGAACTGCTAGGAAGCGAACTTTGTTGTTGGCGAGTTGTTCTGACCAAACGGTGCGGTTGCTGATGGGCTACTGTTGGGTAGAGATGCCTGACTGGCACAAGAGGCCCTGTTTCGAAACCACGTCGGAAATCGATCTTATGCCAAAGCCTGTCAAAGGGGAGCGACGGGGGAAACTGGGACATTGAATTGAGCCTCCGGGTTGGCCTATCTTTCACCAGCCTGCTTCGTGACCTGAGCCAGGCGTCTGATGAAGCGCTACGAGAAAATGACGCGGGCCGACCTGGTCAAAGCATTGAAGGCCGCCGAGCGGGAGGCTCGTCTGGCCAGACCCGCGGCGGAGGCGGGCCGTGATGGTTTTGGCCACGAATACGACCGTGACCCGGTGGCCCACGTCACGCTCAACGGGCGAGGAATCATCAAGCACATCAACTTGACGGGTGCGCAGTTGCTCGGCGCCGTGCGATCCGCGCTGATCGGCAAGCCCTTCAGCCGGTTTGTGGCGAGTGGCGCGGTCGAGGACTTCGCCCGCCATCTCACGCTGTGCCGCCGGACTCAACGAGCCATCTCCAGCGAGTTCCCGCTTGCCGACAAGATTCCCGACGGCCCGCGCGAGGTGCAGTTCATTAGCCGGCCCGCGCGCGAGGCCGGGGCGCGGAGCCTGAGCTTGCGGACCGTGATGCTGGACATCACAACCCGCAAGCGGACAGAGGTGGCGTTGACCGAATCCGAAGAGCGTTTCCGACAGTTGGCGGAAAGCATCCCAGGAGTCGTTTGGTTGAGCGACTCTGCGCTCAAGGAATTGCTCTACGTAAGCCCCGGCTGCGAGACGGTTTGGGGCCGCACTTGGGACAGCCTCCGTGGCTCGCCGCGGCAGTCGGCTGAAACCATTCACGCGCAGGACCGCCCACGCATTGCCGCGGCCATCACCCAGAAGCTGCCGGCTGGGTTGTATGACGAGGAGTATCGCATCGTGCGGGCGGACGGCACAGTGCGTTGGATACGGGACCGCGCTTTTCCGATCAAGAGCCAGAAGGACGAGGTTTACCGCATCGCCGGACTGGCGGAGGACATCACCGAGCGCAAGGAGATCGAGGCGCGGGCGAACGAGGCGCAGAGCAGTTTCCGCCAATTTGCGGAGAACATCCGTGAGGTGTTCTGGATGACCGATCTCAAGACCAAGCGGATGATTTACCTCAGTCCGGGCTATCAGAAGCTCTGGGGGCGGACGAGCCCTTACCAGTCGCCGCAGGACTGGCTGGCACATATTGTTCCGGAAGATCGTGACCGCGTCTGGGAGGCGGTCCAAGCCAAACAGATTACCGGGGAATACGATTTGATCTATCGCGTCCGTCGGTCCGACGGCTCCATCCGGTGGATTCATGACCGGGCCTTCCCAGTGCGAGACGAATCCGGCGAGGTGTATCGCATCGCCGGCATTGCAGACGACATCACCGAACGCATGCTGATCGAAAAGGAACTCATTGAGATCAGCGATCGCGAGTTGTGCCGCTTCGGGCAAGACTTGCATGACGGGCTGTGCCAGCACCTCGCGGGCATCGAGTATCTCACCCAATCGCTCAAGGCCAGCCTCGCTGACAAGGGCCACTCCGAGGCCGACCAAGCCGCGCAGATCGCCATGCTGGTCGGCCAGGCCAACGCGCACGCGCACGATCTGGCGCGTGGCCTCTCGCCGGTTCCGCTGGAGGCGGGCGGGTTGATGTCGGCGCTTCAGGAACTGGCGGCCACCACCGAGCGGCTGTTCCGTGTCCGATGTGAGTTGCACTCCGAAGGCCAGGTGCTCATCCATGACAATGTCGTGGCCACGCATTTGTATCGCATCACCCAGGAAGCCGTTAGCAATGCCATCAAGCATGGTCAGGCCCGGCGCATTGTCATCAGTCTCGTGCGGGACAAGCACTGGACCGTCCTGTCCATCAAGAATAACGGGGCCGAGTTGTCGGAGAACCAGCCTGATCATGCCGGGCTGGGCGGACGTATCATGAATTTTCGCGCCGGGATGATCGGCGGTGTGATTGAATTGAAACATGCTCCTGACCGGCAGCCTGTGGTTGTCTGCTCCGTGCGCAACTCTTTCAGCCCGCCAACTCCAAAGAAGAAACCCCGGACAGCGCCACTGCCATGAGTCCCAAGAAAGCTTCCCTCAGCCCAACGAAGAAACGCATTTTGATCGTGGATGATCACCCGCTATTGCGCCAGGGCGTGGCCGGGCTGATCGACCGCGAGCCTGACTTATATGTCTGCGGCGAGGCCCCAAGTGCGGCCGCCGCCTTGCAAGCCGTCCGCTCACTCCGCCCTGACCTCGCGCTGGTGGACATCTCGTTGGGCGGAAGGAGCGGGCTGGAATTGATCAAAGACTTGAAGATACAACACGAGACACTGCCCGTGCTGGTCCTCTCCATGCACGATGAATCACTCTACGCCGAGCGGGTGCTGCGCGCAGGCGCGCAGGGCTACATCACCAAAAAGGACGGCGGGAAGGCGCTGCTCAATGCAATCCGCGAAGTGCTCGGCGGCCGGGTTTACCTGAGCGAACAGATGTCCACGAAGCTCCTGCAAAATCTGGCCGGCAAGCGTCCGGGGAAGACCGCGTCCCCGTTGGAATCGCTGACGGACCGGGAGTTTGAAGTCTTCCAGTTGATCGGCGAAGGACGCAGCAGCAGGCTCATCGCCGAGACGTTGAACGTCAGCATCAAGACCGTGGAAGCCCACCGTGCCAACATGAAGGCCAAGCTCAAGCTCAAGGCCGGCACCGACCTCGTCCATTACGCCGTGCGCTGGGTCGAGACGCAGGCCTGAGCCCGCCGCTCGTAGTCCCCGGCTCCGGCGGTCACAGTTCGTGGTTGTTAGGCAAACTCACTAGGGACACCCATCCAGTTGCCCAGTCATTTTTAGGGTGGTCACGAATTGCGATTTGCCCCATGCGGCCTACGGTTGCACGGCATGACGACCCGTCAGCAAATGCAGATCCGGGTTGCTCTGGCTGAACGAGTGGAGCGGCAGCCAACGAGGTTGCCGAACGCTGCGGCCGAGTCCGGATCGCAATCCCCAACCCAGATAAACCCGTGAACACAGCCGTCGGTCTGGTTCCGGCCTTGTTGACGTGGCGGAATCTCGGCCCGAGGCCATGAACAAAGCAGACAGGAGCAGGTGATGAAAAAAGCGCGGATACTCGTGGTGGAGGATGATCCGATCATCTCAATGGACATTCAAAATACCCTCCGAACGCTGGGCCATGTGCTGGCCGGTGTCGCGGTGCTGGGCGAGGAGGCCTTTGAGAAGGCGTCCGAACTGCGCCCTGATCTTGTGCTCATGGACATCAAGCTGGCGGGGCACCTGGACGGCGTGGAGACGGCGGCCCACATCCGTGAGCAATTGCAAATCCCGGTCATCTTCCTCACTGCCTACTCGGAGGACACGACCCTTCAGCGCGCCAAAGCCACCGAGCCGTATGGCTACCTGGTCAAGCCGCTGGTCGAGCGGGATCTTCGCATCGGGATTGAAATGGCCTTGCACAAACATCACGCCGAACGCCAGTTGGTCGAGCGAGAGCGCTGGTTCACCGACACCCTCACCAGCATCGGTGAGGCCGTGATCGCCACCGATCCACAAGGCCAGGTTCGTTTCATGAACTCACTGGCCGAATCCATCACGGGCTGGCCTCGCGACCAGGCCGTAGCACAACACTTGGACACCGTGCTGGTCCTGTCCGGGGAGGCCCCGCCGGCCGGCGTCGGCAGCCCGTTCGCCGAGGCGATTCAGGATGGCTTCGCCGTGGACTGGAGCGGCAGCACCCACGTGCGGCCGCGCGAAGGGCCGCGCACGCCGATTGACTACGCCGCCACGCGCATCCGCCGGGAGAACGGCGAAACGGTGGGAGTCGTCATCGTGTTCCGGGACATCAGTTCGCGCAAACTGATGGAGCAGGAACGCGAAGGGATGATCAGCGAGCTTCAGAACGCCCTCGCCAAGGTCAAGACCTTGAAAGGGATGCTGCCCATCTGCGCGGGCTGCAAAAAAATCCGGGATGACAAGGGCTACTGGGAGGGGGTGGAGCGGTATATCCAGAAACATTCCGACGCCACTTTTTCGCACGGCCTTTGTCCTGCCTGCATCCGCAAGCTTTATCCCGATTTCGCCGAGGAGATTCTCGCCTCGCTGCCGCCTGACGAGCTTGCGCCTCGTGACGGGGAAGCAGTCAGCCGGTGACGTGCGAAAAGCTGTGCTCAGTTTCGGGGAGGGAAACCGCTCCATCGGCACCGGGGACGTAATAGTTCCAAGCGGGACCGACTGATTCTTGTTTCAGGCCGTGGGCAGATCTGTCCAGAGTTTCGCCGCGCACTCTGGACAAAAACCTTGGCTTTCGGGCGCGCCTGTCTGCTCCGAGAGCGCCGGCTGCCAGTGACCGGTTGCGGTCAGCCTCCTCCTGCATCCTGCGCAAGTCAGCAACACGGTGGGATGGCCATCAGGCCAGGCCAAGGCCGGCCCCGGCATCGAATGCGGCGGCGCGTTTTTTCCATTCGTGGGCCGCAGATAAGCGGTGAAAATTGGAGGCTTCAGGCTCTTAACTTGGACAACGGAAATCTGCACCGGCTCGTGGCCGCCGTCTCCCCGCAGCAATGTCATTTCATCCCGGTGGGCCAACGCCTGTCCGTGGTGGCCGTCGAGCAGCCGGGCGAACACTTGCCGTTGCTTCTCGATCCCTTCCGGCGGCAGGAGCGCGCTCCCCAGCGGCTTGCCGATCAGCTTGGCGCGCGACCAGCCAAAGACCCGCTCGGCGGCCGAGTTCAGCTCCAGCACCCGGCCTTCGATGTCGAGCGTGATGATGGGATCCGGCGAGCCTTCCATCAACGCGCATTTGAGCGCCGCACTCCGGTGCAGGGCTTCCTCGCTCTGTTTCTCGAATTCGATGTCGGTGAACGTGCCACACCATTTCATTTCGGCTTTCGGACATTGTAACGGGTGCCCCCGGGCGACGTGCCAGAAGTAGCGCTGGTCCATGCTGCGCTTGAGCCGGCATTCGAGTTCAAAATCAACGCTGTCCTCCATGACCGCCCGCCAGCTCTGCACCAAGTCGGGCAGATCGTGCGGGTGAACCACCCGCTGCCAGCCATCGCCTTGGCTCACGGCCAGGCTCAACCCCGTGTAGTCCAGCCAGCGCTGGTTGAAGTAAACCATCGTGCCATCCTTGCGCGCGGTCCAGAGCATCTGCGGGATGGCCTCGCTGAGGATGCGGTGGCGTTCCTCGCTTTCCTGAAGCAGTTTTTCCAGCCGGTTCTTGGACAGCGCGGTTTCAATCGTGGCATGCAGCTCTTTCTCGCGGAACGGCTTGATCAGATAACCGTAGGGCTGGGTTTCCAAGGACCGCCGCAACGTGACCTCATCGGCGAACGCAGTCAGATAAACGACGGGCAGATCGTGCCGGAACTGGATCAGCCGGGCGGCCTCCACGCCGTCCATCCCGCCGCGGAGCCGCACGTCCATGAGCACCAAGTCCGGCTTGCTGGACTCCACCAGCTCCACGGCCGCCTCGCCGGTGGCGGCCGTAAGGCAGACCTCGTAGCCCAGCCGCCGGAGCGTAACTTCCAAGTCCTTGGCCACGACCCGTTCATCTTCGACGATCATGATGGTCGGAGGAGTGCTCATATGGGAGCCTCGCGTATCAGCCAGCTTCTTCCAATGGGAATACAATAACAAATTCAGTGCCATTGTCACGGGTGAGGTTGATGGTCCCGCCTAGCTGGTTCGCCAGCGTGCAGACTAGTTGCAGGCCCAGTGAGCGGCTCTGCCGGAAATCCACATCCGGCGGAAAGCCGGCTCCGTCGTCCCGCACCGCAAGGGTTGTTTGATCCTTCTGGGTGGCCAGCCGCACCTGGATGCTGCCTGCCCGCCCGTTTGGGAAGGCGTGCTTGAGGGCGTTGGTCATCAGCTCGTTCACAATCAGGCCGCAGGGAATGGCGCGATCCACCGGCAGCGACACGTCCGCCGCCTCGATCTTCACCTCCACCTTCTCCGACGCATCCGCCCGATAGGATCGGGCGAGGTCCGGCAGCAAACGTCGGAGATAGGAGGCAAAGTCCACCCGCGCGAGGTTGCCCGCCTGATAAAGCTCCTCGTGGATCAGCGCCATGGAGCGGACCCGGGTCTGGCTCTCATAGAACAGCGCGGCGGTCGCCTCGTCCCGTATGCCCGCCGCCTGGAGCCGCAGCAGGCTCGACACAACCTGGAGGTTGTTCTTCACGCGATGGTGGATTTCCTTGAGCAGAATCTCCTTTTCCTTGAGGGACTCGCGCACTTTGGCCTCCGCCTGACGACGCACCGCGATTTCTTCCTTCAACGCCACGTTGGCACTCGCCAATTCCGTCGTCCGTTCTTGCACGCGGACTTCCAAGTCATCGTGTGCCCGGCGCAACGAGTCAGCCTGCCGCTTGACCTGCTGGGTCTTCTTGTGCAATTCGACGAAGACCGACACTTTCGTCCGCAGAACATCGGGCATGACCGGCGTGAGGATGTAATCCACCGCGCCCAACGAGTAGCCGCGTGAGACGTGCGTCTCGGTGTCACTGATTCCGGTGACAAAAATGATCGGGGTATGCTCCGAGTTCTTGCGCTGCCGGATCAGGGCCGCGGTCTCGAAGCCGTCCATGCCCGGCATGTTAATGTCGAGCAGGATGACCGCAAAGTCCTGGTGCAGCAGGCAGCGCAGCGCCTCCTTGCCCGATTCAGCCTTCACGATGTTCTGGCCCAGATGGCTGAGGACGCTTTCCAAGGCCAGCAGCTTGTCCGGGCGGTCATCCACCATGAGGATGTTGACGCGGTCCGCCGCGACTTGCGGTTCGTCCTCCTCCAGTGCCGGCTCGACCACCAGGCCGTTCACGAGCTGGTCTGTTGAAACGGTTGCCATCATCGCAGGTCAGCGGTAGAGCCAGAGCCGGAGCATGGAGAGCAGCTCCGTCGTGTCCACCGGCTTGGCGATGTAGTCAGAGGCACCCGCGTCAATGCACTTCTCCCGGTCGCCCTTCATCGCCTTGGCGGTGAGGGCGATCAACGGCAGCGCGCGGAATTTCCCGAACTTGCGTATGGCTCGCATCGTGTCGTAACCGTCCATCTCCGGCATCATGATGTCCATCAGAACGATGTCGATGTCTGGCGTGGTCTGCAGGTGTTCCAGGGCGGCCTTGCCGGTTTCCGCAGGGATGATCTGCATCTGATGGCGTTCCAGCAGGCTGGTCATCGCAAAGATGTTTCGGATGTCATCGTCAACGATCAGCACCTTCTTGCCAACGAGCACCGTGTTGGCCTCGTGGATGTGCTCCAAGATGCCACGCATCTCCGGAGGCATCTGGCTCACGTCCCGGTGCAGGAACAGCGCGGTCTCATCAAGGAGCCGCTCGCGCGAGCGCACGTCCTTCAGGTTCATCGTCTGGCGCAGACGTTTCAGGTGGGCCTCGTCCTTCTTGGACAGCTCACGGTCCACGAAAACAATGAGAGGAATGTCTCTCAGGCTCGCGTCCTTCTTGATCTCTTCCACCAGCTCGAACGACTTCAAGTCCGGCGATTCGAACTGCAACACCACGGCGTCGAACGGCTTCTCCCGCAAGGCGGCCAGCACTTCGTCGCCGCTGTTCACCGTGGTGATCTGGATGCCCTCGCCGCCCAGCAGCTCGGCCAGTTCGATGCGCTGGGCCGCTTCGTGATGGGCAATCAGCAGGTTTCGCGGGCGCGGGGTGATGAAGTAACTGATCCGGGAGAAGACCTCTTCGAGCGCCTCCTTGGACTTGAGCGGCTTGGTCACAGTTCCAATGGCACCCATCCGCAAGCCGCGCTCGTGCTCATCTTCCGTAGTGATGATATGCACGGGAATGTGGCGCGTGCCGGCATCCTCCTTCAAGCGGGCCAGCACGCGCCAGCCGTTGATGTCCGGCAGGTTGATGTCCAGCGTGATGGCTTGCGGCTTGCGGTTGCGGGCCAGCACCACCGCATCGCTCCCGTTCACAGCGATCAAGGCCTTGAACCCCTGTTCATGCGCCATCTCCAGCAGGAAACGGGCGAAGCCCACGTCGTTTTCCACAATCAGCAGCACCCTGTCCGTGGGCAGGATCATTTCGCCGTCGTCCATCACTTGAAGCGTGGCGGGCATGGATGGCTCGGGCAGACTGCGCGGCAGCCCGAGGTCGGACGGGATGACAATCACGCCCTGTTCCGCGGGCACCGAGGCCTGCCGACGCACCGGCTTGGCTGGCACATACGACTGCGGCAAATAAAGGGTGAACGTGCTCCCCTGGCCGGGCGTGCTCCGCAGGTGAATCTCCCCGCCAAGCAGCCGCGCAATTTCGCGGCTGATGGCCAGGCCGAGGCCGGTACCGCCGTATTTGCGGCTGGTGCTGCCGTCAGCCTGCTGGAACGCCTCGAAAATGATCTGCTGCTTGTCGGGCGAGATGCCGATGCCGGTGTCGCTGACGGCGAAGGCCAGCACGGACCTGGCCCGGTTCAAGGTCTCGTGATCCGAGCTCCAGCCCTCCAAGACCGGGGTGATTTGCAAGGAAACGGTGCCGCGCTCGGTGAACTTGAACGCGTTCGACAGCAGGTTCTTCAAAATCTGCTGCAGCCGTTTCGAGTCGGTGTGCATGGCCCGCGGCAGGTCCGGCGCGAGCGACAGGTCGAATTCCAGTCTCTTCGACTCGGCCACATGGCGGAACGTGCGGTCCACGTAGTCCTGCAAATCGCGGAAGCCGACTTCGCCGACGTCCACGATGACGGTGCCAGACTCGATCTTGGACAGGTCGAGAATGTCGTTGATGAGCGCGAGCAGGTCGTTGCCGGACGAATGAATCGTCTTGGCGAACTCGACCTGCTTGTCGGACAGGTTTGCGTCCTTGTTGCGCGACAACTCGTCGGAGAGGATGAGCAGGCTGTTGAGCGGCGTGCGCAACTCGTGCGACATGTTCGCGAGGAACTCGGATTTGTATTTCGACGTGAGCGCGAGCTGCTTGGCTTTCTCTTCGAGCGCCTGGCGGGCTTGCTCGACCTCGCGGTTCTTGCGTTCCACTTCGACGTTCTGGTCGGCGAGCAGCTTGGCTTTCTCGGCCAGCTCCTGGTTGGTCTGCTGCAACTCCTCCTGCTGGCTTTGCAGCTCCTTGGCCAGTGATTGCGACTGCTTGAGCAAATCCTCCGTGCGGGTGTTGGCCTCAATCGTGTTGAGCACGATGCCGATGGACTCGACGAGCTGGTCGAGGAACGCCTGGTGCGTCGGGCTGAACTTGTCGAACGAGGCCAGCTCGATGACGGCCTTGACCTGGCCCTCGAACACCACCGGCATGACGATGATGTTCAGCGGCGTCGCCTCGCCGAGGCCGGAACTGATCTTGATGTAATCCTTCGGCGCGTTGGTGAGCAGAATTTTTTCCTTTTCCAGCGCGCACTGGCCGACCAGTCCTTCGCCGAGCTTGAACTTGTTGTCGGCGTTCTTGCGCTCGCGGAATGCGTAGCTGGCGAGCAGCTTCAGATACGCTTCATCCTTCACTGAATCCACCGTGTAGAACACGCCCTGCTGCGCGGAAACCACCGGCGCCAGCTCCGAAAGAATCAGCCGGCCCACCGTCAGCAGGTCCTTCTGCCCTTGCAACATGCGCGAGAACTTCGCGAGGTTCGTCTTCAGCCAGTCCTGTTCGCTGTTCTTCAGCGTTGTGTCCTTCAGGTTGCGGATCATCTCGTTCAGGTTGGCTTTGAGCGCGGCCACCTCGCCCTGCGCTTCGACCGTGATCGAACGCGTCAGGTCGCCCTTCGTCACGGCGGTGGCCACTTCCGCGATCGCGCGCACTTGCGTCGTCAGGTTGGCGGCGAGCTGGTTGACGTTGTCCGTCAAATCTTTCCAAGTGCCGGCTGCGCCAGGCACGCTGGCCTGGCCGCCCAGCTTGCCTTCGACACCGACCTCGCGCGCCACGGAAGTCACCTGGTCGGCGAACGTCGCGAGTGTGTCGGTCATGTTGTTGATCGTGTCGGCCAGCTCGGCGATCTCGCCCTTGGCTTCGACGGTCAGCTTGCGTTTCAAGTTGCCGTTCGCGACGGCCGTGACAACGACCGCGATGCCGCGCACCTGGTTGGTCAGGTTGCCGGCCATCAGATTCACATTGTCGGTCAAATCTTTCCAAGTGCCGGCCACGCCTTTCACGTCGGCCTGCCCGCCCAGCTTGCCTTCCGTGCCCACTTCGCGCGCCACGCGCGTCACCTCCGAGGCGAACGAGCGGAGCTGGTCCACCATCGTGTTGATCGTGTCCTTCAGCTCCAGAATCTCGCCGCGCACGTCCACCGTGATCTTCTTGGACAAGTCGCCGTTCGCGACGGCGGTGGTCACGGCGGCGATGTTGCGCACCTGTGAAGTAAGGTTGCCGGCCATGAAGTTCACGTTGTCCGTGAGATCCTTCCAGGTGCCACCGACACCTTTTACTTCTGCCTGGCCACCGAGCTTGCCTTCGGTGCCGACCTCGCGCGCCACGCGTGTCACCTCCGAGGCGAACGAGCTGAGCTGGTCCACCATCGTGTTGATCGTGTTCTTGAGCTCGAGGATTTCGCCCTTCACGTCCACCGTGATCTTCTTGGACAAATCGCCGTTGGCGACGGCGGTGGTTACCGCCGCGATGTTGCGCACCTGTGAGGTCAGGTTGCCGGCCATGAAGTTCACGTTGTCGGTAAGGTCCTTCCACGTGCCGGCGACGCCCTTCACTTCCGCCTGGCCGCCCAGCTTGCCTTCCGTGCCCACCTCGCGGGCCACGCGCGTCACTTCCGCTGCGAAGGAGCTGAGCTGGTCCACCATCGTGTTGATCGTGTCCTTGAGTTCGAGAATCTCACCGCGCACCGTCACCGTGATCTTCTTGGAGAGGTCGCCGTTGGCGACAGCGGTCGTTACCGCCGCGATGTTGCGCACCTGGCCGGTGAGATTGCCGGCCATCGAGTTGACCGAGTCGGTCAAGTCCTTCCAAGTGCCGGCCACGCCTTTCACGTCGGCCTGGCCGCCCAGCTTGCCTTCCGTGCCCACTTCGCGGGCCACGCGCGTCACTTCCGAGGCGAACGAGTTCAACTGGTCCACCATGGTGTTGATCGTATTCTTGAGCTCGAGGATTTCGCCCTTCACGTCCACCGTGATCTTCTTGGACAAGTCGCCGTTGGCCACCGCCGTCGTTACCGCCGCGATGTTGCGCACCTGGCCCGTCAAGTTGCCGGCCATCGAGTTGACCGAGTCGGTCAAGTCCTTCCATGTGCCAGCCACGCCGCGCACGTCGGCCTGACCACCAAGTTTGCCTTCGGTGCCGACTTCGCGCGCCACGCGCGTCACCTCCGATGCGAACGAGTTCAACTGGTCCACCATCGTGTTGACCGTGTTCTTCAACTCCAGAATCTCGCCTTTCACGTCCACCGTGATCTTCTTCGAC
>CAYZJP010000123.1:0-14738 GCA_964478755.1 uncultured Klebsiella sp. | reverse complement strand
CCGCGACGCTCAACGTGGTGTAACCCCACTTCGCTTCGGCGGGGCCTTGGATGCTGCCGTTCGCGCCGGCCATGAAGCGGATGACCTTGCCGTCGGCTTCGAGCAGTTTTGGTGCGGCCCATTTGGGCTGCTCGACGCCGGGGCCGCTGAGATTCTCGAAGAAGACGAGGTAGCCCGCCGTGTTGCCGCAGATGATGTCAATGTCGCCGTCACCATCCCAATCAACGCCAACGGGCGTGGCGAGCGCGCCGCATTTCAAGTCGTCGGCCTCCTGCTGGAAATAGCGCGGCGCGAGAAACTGCGGCGTGCGATCCGGTGCGAGCTTGCCCGTGTTCAGCAGCAGCGCGACGCGCCCGTCCTCGTCGCCCACGATGAGGTCCGGATGGCCGTCCTTGTTCCAGTCAAACGCCACCGGGACAATCATCTCCAAGTCCATCGCGAGCGGCCTGCCGTCGGGCATCGGCAGCTTCAGCCGGCGGCCCGGTGCGTAACGCGGCTGCGTGCGCGTGCCGATGTTCTCGAAGTAAGTGAACCCGTCGAGAAACTCGCCGCAGATCAAGTCCAGATCGCCATCCCCGTCGAAGTCCACGAAGTTCGGCGACGGACAGCCGAACGTGTCAATCGGCACGCCACCGGCCTCGACCTTGCGCGGCGTGTCGTAACGCGGCGACGCCGTGGTGCCGAGGTTGCGCAGCAGGTAAACGAAGCCATGCAGCGGGCCGTTGGTCCACCTGCCCGCGCGGTCCCACGCGTCGTCCCAGCCGTAGTCGCTCCAGTCCTCGACGCCCACGACGATGTCCAGCGCGCCGTCGCCGTCGAAGTCCGCATAACGCCACTGGTTATGCCGGATGCGCGGGCCTTTCGTCGCCTTGGGATTGACGAGTTGCGTGTGCGGGTTCGCGGGCAGGTCGAGCTTGAGCGCCTTCGCGAGTCCCGCCGTGAGGAAGTCGGGATACTCCGTGGCGGGCGAGAGCACGCGCACGCGGCCGTCCACGTAGGAAGGCATGACGTAGTGGACGGCCTTGCCCAGGCTGCGTCCCGTTTTGAAGACCGGGAAAGGATTCTTCGCCGTGTCGGTGTCAGTGTTCTCGAACTGCCACACGCCGTTGAAGGGCTTGTCCGGACACGCGACGAACAGATCGAAACGCCCATCGCCCCTCGTGTCCGCCGGGACGGGCCACGCCCACAGTCCGACGCCCAAGTCCACCACGAGGCCGGGGTGGTTGAACTTCACGCGCTCCAACGCGAGGGCAGAGACGGCCGCACCGAAGCACGCGCAACCAAGGGCGAGCGCGCGGAGGAGAGGTTTCACCTTCGTCATAAACCAGAACCCTGCTTTGGTCGTAGATGAAACACGGATGGAACACGGACTGAGCGCGTGTTCGCGCTGTTTTGCGCCGTCAGCACGATTCATTGGAGAACGCGCTTCTTCTCGGAGGCACGCCCGTGACCGATACCATGGCCGTCTGGGTTCAATCTGTGTTTCATCAGCGGCCCAGGCACAACGTGTCGGATGAGCGCACGCGGGCCACTACTTTTTTTTCGGATCGGCGGCCTTCGCGTTGGCGGGCGCCTTTGGGTTGGCGGGCGGCGTGTTGGTCGAGCGCGGGATGGTGATGCTGAAGCGCACCTGTTCGAGCCGGCTGGGCACCTGGGTCTTGTCATTCACCGGCGCGTAGGCCAGGACACCGGGCAGCGTGACCGGAAACGCGGCGTTGGGCGCGATCATCACGGGAATCTGCGCCGTGAGGCCGCCCTCATACACCTGCACCGGGGTCGGAGTGCCGGGAATCGTCTTCTGTCCCGTCGCGCCATACGCCGCCGGCAGCGCGCGGGTGGCCCCGGCGGGGCCGATCTGGATCATCGTGGGCGTGGCGCGCGGGACCGAGGGACGGTTCGCGTGCAGGTAATGGCCCGTTTGAATCTTGAAGCTCACGGTCACGACCACATTGCTGCCGGGCAACGCCTCGCCGGCCGTGACTTTGGCGGAGTCGAACGTGGCGATGGTCGTCGGCTGGGCAAAGGCGGAAAGTTGAACAACGAACAAGGCGCAGAGCAGGGGAAGCAGGCGTTTCATAAAATCAAACTCCTCTGAGGGACGCGGCTCAGGCCGCTTTCTTCATCGGCCAGCCGGCGGCGACGAGGCCCTTGAAGCCGCCGATGAGCGACGCGACGTTCCGGTAGCCCATCCGCTGCGCGGCGTCGCACGTCAGCGCGGAGCGGAAACCGCCGCCGCAATACATGATGATCTCCGTGTCCGCGTCGGGGAAACGCTGCTCCAGGTCGCGCTCCAAAATCCCTTTGCCGAGATGCTGCGCCTCCGCCGCGTGGCCGGCCTGCCACTCGGAATCCTCGCGCACATCCAGCAGCGCCGCGCGCGGGTTTGCGGCGAGGCGGGCGCGGGCCTGTTCGAGGGTCAGCTCGCGCACCGTGGCGCGGGCCTCGTTGACGAGCCTGAGAAAACCGGGCGAGTGGTTCACGGCAGTAGGGGCTACACGTCCAGCTTCGTCCACTTCGCGTTCGCCTTGGACGACTTCACCACCGCTTCGATGAACGCCATGCCGCGCACGCCGTCCTCGATTTTCGGGTAGTCGTTCGCGATGGCGTCCTTCGCCAGCTTCTGGCCGGACTCGCGGGCACGGATGGCGTTGGCGAAGTTCTTGTAGATGTTCGCGAAGGCTTCGAGATAGCCCTCGGGATGCGCGGGCGGGGTGCGACTGGCGGCTTTCGCGGCGTCGCAGAGGTAGCCGTTGGCGGTGCGATAGACCTGCATGGGCTGGTCGAGCCACTTCACGAGCAGCGTGTTCGGTTCCTTCTGGTGCCATTCGAGACCGCCGAGTTCGCCATAGACGCGGATGTTCAAGTTGTTTTCCTCGCCGACGGAAATCTGCGAGCTGTGCAACACGCCCTTCGCTCCGCCCTTGAAGCGGAGCAGGACGTTCACGTCGTCGTCGAGCTTGCGGCCTTTCACAAACGTCGTGAGGTCGGCGGCGAGTTCAGATATTTGCAGGCCCGTGATGTATTCGGCCAAATTTTCCGCGTGCGTGCCGATGTCGCCAACGCAGCCGCCTGCGCCGCTTTTCTTCGGGTCGGTGCGCCAACCGGCCTGCTTCTGGCCGCTGGCTTCGAGGCGCGTGGCGAGCCAGCCCTGCGGATACTCGACGACGACCTTGCGAATCTTGCCGAGCTTGCCGGTGGCGACCATGTCGCGCGCCTGCTTCACGAGCGGGTAGCCGGTGTAATTGTGCGTGAGTCCGTAGAGCAGGCCGGTCTTCTTCACGAGCGCGGCAAGCGCCTTGGCCTCGGCGAGATTGAACGTCGCGGGCTTGTCGCTGAGGACGTGGAAGCCGTTTTGCAACGCCATCTTCGCGGGCGGGAAGTGCATGTGGTTGGGCGTGACGATGGCGATGAAGTCCATGCGCTCGCCCGCGGGCAGCGCCTTCTCGCCGCGGATCATCTCCTCGAACGTCCCGTAGCAGCGGCTGGCCGGGAGAAACAAGTCCGCGCCGCTGGCCTTGCTGCGCCCGGGGTCGCTGCTGAACGCGCCGCAGACGAGGTCAATCTGCTGGTCCATCGCGGCGGCAATGCGATGCACCGCGCCGATGAACGCGCCGCGCCCGCCGCCGACCATGCCGTAACGAATTTTTCTGCTCATGAGAAAAAGGAGTTTGAATCGAGTGTTGTGTTGCGAACGGCGGGCTTTATATTGCCGCGCGATTTTCAAGTCAAACGGCGACTTGAATCCGGCGAACCCCTCCCCGCGAAAATCCGGCAGGGCGAAGCCATTCCGACTGCAAACCATGCTTGTTCACGTCCTGAAATCGAAGATTCACCGCGCCACCGTCACCGGCGCGTCGCTCAATTACGAGGGCAGCCTCACCATCGCGGCGGACCTGATGGAGCAGGCGGGATTCTTTCCCTACGAGCGCATCCTGTGCGGCAACCTCGCCAACGGCGAGCGCTGGGAAACCTACGTCATCGAGGGCCCGCGCGGCTCCGGGACCATCGAGTTGAACGGCGCGGTGGCGCACCTCGGCAAGATCGGCGACAAGCTCACCCTCATGAGCTTCACCGAGGTGGACGCGGCGAAGGCGCGCGACTGGGAGCCGCAGGTGATTGTGTTGGGCGAAAAGAACGCCGTCGTGGATGCGCGGGGGAAGTAATCGGAGTTCGGTGTTCAGTGACACCGCCCGAGCCGGCTGGCCGAAATTACTGATTACTGAAAACTGATTGCTGGTTACTCTCTCCCCATGCCGCACACCGTCGCTGACATCGCCAAACACGTTCGCGGAGAAGTCCTCGGCGATCCCACCGCGCCCATCACCGGCTTCGCGCCCGCCGACTCCGCCAAGCGCGGCGACCTGACCTTCGCGGAGACGGACGCCTATTTCGCCGCCGCCGAGGCCAGCGCGGCCACGGCCATCCTCGTCGCGGGCGACCGCAAGTCGGAACAGAAGACGCTCATCCGCGTGAAGAACGCCCGGCTGGCCTTCGCGAAAGTGCTGCCGCTGTTCTTCGCCGAGCCGGTGCTCGAAGGCCAGCGCCACCCGACGGCGGTCATTCCCAAGACGGCGTTCGTGGACGAGTCGGCCTACATCGGACCGCATTGCGTCATCGGAGAGCATTGCCGCATTGAGGCGCGCGCGGCCTTGCTCGGCGGAAATCATCTTGGCGACAACTGCATCGTGGGCGAGGACTCGAAGTTGTTTCCGAACGCCGTCCTTTACGCGCGCACGCAGGTCGGCCGTCGCGTCCGCATTCACGCCGGCTGCGTCATCGGCTCCGATGGCTTCGGCTATGTCTTCGACAGCGGTGTGCATCACAAGGTGCTCCAGGTCGGCCACGTCGTCCTCGGCGACGACGTGGAGCTGGGCGCGAACGTGACGGTGGACCGCGGCGCGATTGGCCCGACGATCATCGGCAAGGGCACGAAGATAGACAACCTCGTGCAGGTTGGGCACAACGTGCAGTTGGGTGAGCACTGCATCGTCGTGTCGCAGACCGGCATCGCGGGCAGCACGAAGTTGGGCAACTACGTCGTGCTCGGCGGCCAGGTCGGCCTCGCGGGACATCTCAAGATTGGCAACCAAGTCACCATCGCCGCGCAGTCCGGCGTGATGCACGACATCCCCGACGGCGAGAAGTGGTTCGGCTCGCCCGCGATGCCTGACAGGCAGATGAAGCGCCAGTTGCTCGCTGCGCAGCAATTGCCGGAGTTGCTTCGGCGCGTGAAGGAGCTGGAGAAGCAGCTTGCGGAGCAGAAGAAGTAGCGTCGCCCCACGAACCCGTGCCGGCGACTTGTAGTCGCCGTCGGGACGGGTGGACGACTCCGAGTCACCTCGAAATGCCCTTACCCACAGACGGCGACTGCAAGTCGCCGGCACGGGTTTCGGAGCGGAAGTCAGAGATTTCTTGCGTCGTCCCCTACAGGCGCGAGGTTCTTCCGCAACGTTTCCGGCGTGACCTCGCCCTCCCACCGGCTGATGACCACCGTCGCCACGCCGTTGCCGATGAGGTTGGTGAGCGCGCGGCACTCGCTCATGAAGCGGTCAATGCCCACCAGTAGCGCGAGCGACGCGATGGGCACCTTGGGCACCACCGCGAGCGTGGCGGCCAACGTGATGAAGCCCGCGCCCGTCACGCCGCTGGAGCCTTTTGAGGACACCATCGCGACGAGCAGCAGGGTGATTTGCTCGCGGAGGTCGAGTGGCGTGTTCGTGGCCTGGGCGAGGAACACGGCGGCCATCGTCATGTAGATGTTCGTGCCGTCGAGGTTGAAGCTGTAACCCGTCGGGATGACGAGGCCGACGGTCGAGGTCGAGCAGCCGAGCCGTTGCATTTTTTGAATCATCCCCGGCAGCGCGGTCTCCGAGGAACTCGTGCCGAGCACGAGGAGCAGCTCCTCCTTGATGAACGCGAGGAAGCGCAGAATCGAAAACCCGCACGCCGCCGCGATCGCGCCGAGCACCACGAAGACAAACACGCCCGCCGTCACGTAAAAGCCCGCCATCAGCCGGAGCAGCTTCTCCAGCGAGCCAAGCCCGTAGCTGCCCACGGTGAAGGCCATCGCGCCGAACGCACCCACTGGTGCGAGCCGCACGACGATGCGCATGATGCCGAAGAAGATTTCCGAGCCGCGCTCAATCACGTTCAGCACGGAGCGCCGGGCCTGCTCGCCCAGCGCGGTGATCGCGAACCCAGTGAGTGTCGAAACCAGCAGCACTTGCAGCAGGTCGCCGGTGACGAAGGCGTCGAACATCGTCGTGGGAATGATGTTGAGCAGGAAGGCGGTGAGCGTCTGCGTCTCTGCCTTCTTGGCGTAGCCCCTGGCGATCTCGGGATCGAGCGTGGCGGGGTCAATGTTGAAGCCCGCGCCCGGCTGGAACCAGTTCACGACGACCAGTCCGATGACAAGCGCGATGGTCGAGACGATCTCGAAGTAGAGCAGCGTCTTGATGCCCACACGGCCGAGCTTGCGCAGGTCGCTCATCGAGGCGATGCCGTGGACGATGGTGCAGAAGATGATTGGCGCGATCATCATCTTCACCAGTTTGATGAAGCCGTCGCCCAGCGGTTTCAACGCAGCGGCGCTCCATTTGTCCGGGTTCGCCAGATTTTGCGGGAAGATCACCCCGACCACGATGCCCAGCGCGACCGCGAGCAGGACCTGCACGTAGAGGACGCGATACCACGGCGTGGGCGCGGGCGGCGTGGTCGGCGCGGGCGTGTTCAAGTGGCGCGAGGCTAGCCGCTGTCAGCGCGCGGTGCAACGCGCAGCACATTTGAATTGCACAATGCGTTGAGGTTTCCAACTCTCCTGAACGCACCGACCAACAGCATATGAACCCCCAAGCCTCTCGCCGTCAGTTCCTCGCCGCCGCCACCGTCGCCGCGCTCGCGCCGCAAGCCCTGTTCGCCGCCGACCAACAGCGCGAGATCAAAAAGGCCATCATGTGGGGCACCGTCGGCGTGAAAGGCTCCGTGCTGGAGAAGATGCAGATGGTCAAGGCCGCCGGCTTCGTCGGCGTCGAGCCGAACGGCGGCATGAACCGCGAGGACGTCCTCGCCGCGCTCAAGGAAACCGGCCTCAAGGCCGCGAGCGTCTGCTGCCACACGCATTGGGCCAAGCCACTCTCCGCGCCCGACGAAACCACGCGCAAGGTCGGCTACGACGGTCTGGTGCTGTCACTCCAGGATGCGCAGGCCTATGGCGCGACGAGCGTGCTGCTGGTGCCCGGCGTGGTGAACGACAAGGTGAGCTACGAGGACTGCTTCAAGCGCTGCGTCGAGGAAATCAAGAAGGCCGCGCCCGTCGCGAAAGACCTGGGTGTGAAGATCGCCATCGAGAACGTCTGGAACAACTTCGTCACCAAGCCGCAGCAGGCCGTGGACTTGCTCGACGCGATCAACAGCGAGTGGGTCGGCTGGCACTTCGACATCGGGAACGTGGGCCGCTACAGCCCGGCGGAGGAATGGATCCCCGTCATCGGCAAGCGCATCCTCAAGCTGCACATCAAGGAATACAGCACCAAGCTCCGCGACGAGAAAGGCGCGGGCGCGGGCTTCGGCGTGAAGTTCCTCGAAGGCACGAACAACTGGCCCGCCATCATGGCCGCTCTCGACAAGATCGGCTACAAGGGCTGGGGCATCGCCGAGCAGGGCGGCGGCGGCACGCCGGAAGGCTTGAAGGATTTGTCCGACCGGATGACGAAGATTTTCGCGAGCTGAAGCCGCGCGCTTCTCAAGCTTCGTGCCAGACGCTAGGCTGGTCCGCGTGAAGCGTCTCCGTCGTTGGCTCGCGCGTGGAACTGCCAGCCATGTCTGAACCCAGTTCCAAACCGGCCGGCCCTCAGGCCATCCTCATCACGCAGAAGTTCGCCTCGCTCGGCGGCTCGCAGGTGAGCTTGGTGCACACGCTGCGTTTGCTGGACCGCACGCGGTTTGCGCCGCACGTCGTCGTGTCGAACGAAGGCTGGCTCACGCAGCAACTCGACACGTTGCGCGTGCCGTGGACGCTCGCCAGGTTCGGCCACGCCACCAACTTCGGCGCGCTGCCGGCCAACTGGCTTCTCACGCGCAAGCTCAAGGGCTACATCCAGCGGAACGGCATCCGGCTCGTTCATGCCAACGAACATTGGGTTGGCCCGCAGAGCCTCCGCGCCGCGCGGGCTGCGGGCGTGCCGGCCATCTGTCACTTCCGCACCGGCCTCGAAGACCTCACGCCGCGCCGCATCCAGAAGTATCGTTACGCCGAGTTCGACCGCGTGCTCGTCGTGGCCGAGGTGCTGCGCGCGGCGATGGCGAAGGCAGTCCCCGACGCCTCGCGTCTCGTGGTGGTGCGCGATGGCGTGGAGCCGTCGCCAGAAGAGCCGCGTTACTGGAGCACGCGGGGGACGCGCATCATCGCCAACATTGGTGCGATTTACGACGCGAAGGGCCAGGCCCGCATCCTTGATTGCGCGCTGCCGTGGCTGAAGGACAGCCGGAAGCATTTCATTCTATTTATTGGCGGCACGCGCAAGGACACAGCTTACGTCGAGGCGATGAAGCGAGTCGTAGCGGAGCAGGGATTACTGCGGCAAGTGTTGTTCCTTGGCAGCCGCGAGGGTGTGCCGCGCTTGCTGCGCGCGGCGGATGCGTTGGTGGCGTTTTCCACCGTCGAGGGCATCCCGCGCGTGGTCATGGAGGCGATGTTCGCCGGCCGACCCGTGCTGGTTTCCAACACGCCCGGCATGAGCGAGGTGGTGAGCGATGGCGAGGTTGGGCGCGTCCTGAATTTTGATGACGCTACGAACCCGCTCGCCCAAGCTCTCCGCGACCTGACCGCCAGTCCCGCCCGTTGGGAAGCGATGGGCCGCCGCGCGCGCAAAGAGGCGACCGCGCGGTATTCCACGCAGGCAATGGCCGACGCGATTCAGGCGGTTTACTCCGAGCTGCTCACGCCGAAAAATTATGGCTGACCAAACTTACTTCGCCCACCCGACCGCCGAGGTCGCGCGCGACGCCGTCATCGGCGCGGGCACGAAAATTTGGCACCAGTCGCAGATCATGTCCGGCGCGCGCATCGGCGAGAACTGCAAGCTGGGCAAGTGCGTCTATGTGGACCTCGGCGTGACCATCGGGAACCGCGTCAAGATCCAGAACGGCATCTCGGTCTACAAGGGCGTCACCGTGGAGGACGACGTGCTGCTCGGGCCGCACATGGTTTTCACCAACGACCTGTATCCGCGCGCCTTCAACGACAGCTACGACATTCTCCCGACGCTCGTGAAGCGCGGCGCGTCCATCGGCGCGAACGCCACCATCGTCTGCGGCGTGGTGCTGGGAAACTTTTGCATGGTCGGGGCCGGCTCCGTGGTCACGGCCGACGTGCCGGATTACGCGCTTGTCGTGGGCAATCCTTCGCGCGTGATCGGCTACGTCTGCGAGTGTGGCAGGCGTTTGGCGGTGGATTACAAAAACAAGAAGGACGGCCAGGTCCACTGCGAGCGCTGCGGCAAGCAGTTCAAGATCGAGGCCAGCCAGCTCTCGGTGATCTAGCGTGCCGCAGTCCGCGGTTGGCTCCAGAGCGCCTCCGCCTTTGCCAGCACCTCCGCGACGGAGATGCGTTCCATGCACGGATAGGGCATGCTCTTGTCGCAGACGAAATCGCGCGTCTGCTTGCACTTGCATTCGCCGAGCGCGAGTTCGTGCGGACACTGCCACGGACGCCAGCTCCACTCCGACGACGGCCCGAAGAGTGCGACAGTCGGTGTCTGCATCGCGGCAGCGAGGTGCATCGCCACCGTGTCCACGCCGAGGAAAAGCTTCGCGCGGCCCAGCAGCCAGCCGAGTTCGTGCAGGCTGATTTTTCCTTCGGTGGAAAAGTGCGCTTCCTTCGCAAGTGCTCGAATGGAGCTCACCAAACCCAGCTCGCGCTCGCCCGGGCCGCAGGAGAACACGACGTTCAACCCGCGCTGCTTCAGTGCGTCTGCCACCGCAGCCCAGCGCTCCGGCAGCCACTCTTTGAACGCCCAGCGGCTCGTCGCGTGGATGACGACGAACTCACCGAGGCCAGCGAGCCACGGAATTTTCGCGCGCAGTTCCGTCTCGTCGGCTTGCGGATGGAAACACAGCGGTCCCGGTTCTGCGGCTGGCTCCACGGTGTCCGCCACAGAGCGGAAGTCGCGCAAGACCTGATGTTCCTTGCCCCAGTTGAAGTGCGTGAAGTGCGTGAAGAGCCGAGCGCGCCAGCCGGTGACTGGCGGCATCTGGTTGATGCCCCGCACCCGCGCGAGGGAGAGCGCCACCCAGAATTTCGCACGGTCGGAGTTGGAGAGGTCAAAGGCGAAGTCGTAGCGGCCGCTCAGCGCGATGTGTCTGAATGCGCGTGAGGACTCGCTGAGTTCTTTTGCCACCGAGCGGTTCTGTTTCTCAGGGCTGCCGACAGGCAGGATGTCCGCCACGTCGGTGTTGCCGCGCAGCAAAACCTCGCAGCCGCTGCGCACCATCACGTCCAGCCGGGCGTCGGGGAACTTGTGCTTGAGGAAGTGCAGCGTCGGCGTGAGCAGGAGCGTGTCGCCGAGATGGCCGAGCTTGACGAGGAGAATCTTCACAGCGCGAAAGCGCCGCGATGGAATCACACGCTTGCCGCAGCGCACAGGAAAAATCCCGCGCTTTTGACTTTCCCAGTCCCGACTCGTAGCCTCGCGACCCATGAACGTCGTTAGATTTTCGGACAAGGATTTCGCCGCGCGGCTGACCGGGCTCGCGGCGGCATCGAGCCTCTTCGACCCCGTCGTCGAGGAGCGTGCGCGCGGCATCGTGGCTGCAGTGCGGGAGCGCGGTGACACTGCATTGCTCGAACAGACCGCGCGCTTCGATGGCGCGCAGCTTTCCGCCGGGCAACTCGCCGTTTCACAGGCGGAACTCTTCAACGCATCGCTCGCGGCGGATGACTCGCTCCGCGCCGCAGTGGCTGAGGCTGGGAAGAACATCGCTGGCTTCGCCAAAAAATCTCTGCGCAAAAACTGGACTGCTCGCAATTCGCACGGCGGGTCGGTCGGAGAGAAGTTCGACGGCTTCGAGCGCGTGGGCATCTATATTCCCGGCGGCACCGCGCCGCTGGTTTCGACAGCCTTGATGACCATCACACTCGCGCGCGTGGCGGGCTGCCGAGAAATCGTCGTCTGCACCCCGCCCGGGCGCGATGGCTCGGTGAACCCCGCGCTGCTCTTCGCCGCGCGCGTGGCCGGAGCGACGGAGATTTACAAGGCCGGCGGCGCCCAGGCCGTCGCCGCGCTCGCGCACGGCACCGCCACGATTCGTCCGGTGCAAAAAATCTTTGGACCCGGAAACGCTTACGTCGTCGCGGCGAAGCGCCTGCTCTTCGGCCATGTCGCGATTGATCTGCTGCCCGGCCCGAGCGAAGTGCTCGTGCTGGCGGACGACTCGGCCAACCCGAAGTTCATCGCCGCCGACCTGCTCGCGCAGGCTGAACACGGCTCCGGCCACGAACGTGTTTGGCTCGTGACAACCTCGGCGAAGATACTTAGAGCGACGGAGAGGGAAATCGCCCGGCAGCTTCCGAAGCTGTCCCGCCGCGAGTTCATCGCCAAGGCTCTGGCGAACAACGGCTGGCTGATCCAAGTGAAGTCCCTCGCCGAGGGTTTCGCGCTCGTGAACCGCCTCGCGCCCGAACATTGCGAAGTAATGCTCCGTCAGCCGAAATCGGCCGTGTCGCAAATCACCACCGCTGGCGCGCTCTTCCTAGGTGGCTGGTCGCCAACCGTGCTGGGCGATTACGTCGCCGGCCCGAGCCACACGCTGCCCACCGGCGGCGCGGGCCACTCCTTCGCCGGCCTGACCGTGGACCAGTTCCAACGCCGCACCAGCGTGGTGGACTACTCGAAACCCGCGCTGAAGAAAGCCCTTCGCAGCGTGCAGAAGTTCGCCGAACTGGAAGGCTTGGACGCGCACGGCGCATCAGCGGTGATTCGGCTCGATTAAAGTTTATGGGACGCGAACCAGCAGGTCGGTTGACTTGGAATTTGGGCGCCATTGCAGTGGCGCTCAAGATTCAGCCGGAGGAGGTGCGAGAATACTTCACCGATGGCCGGCGAGTGTCCTTCATTCTAGAACGACGCCTCGCGCGCGAAGTGCTGAAAGGACGCGTTGCCGAGAGCGAAGGTGCCGACCACGACCTGACAGATGCAAGTGGCGACAAATGGGAGGTGCGGAGCATCACGCGCGGCGGTGTTTATTTCTGTCCGAGTTACATGATCGGTTCAGGCCGTGCTTTCGCGTCGGCCGGCTTTCTTTCCAAGCTGAAAGAAATCAAAGGCTACGTCCTTGCCGATGTGGAAACTTTCCCTGACGTTCCGTTCTACGTAGTAGCCTCGGCAGAAGTCGAGGCTTGGTGGCAGGCCCGGCAGCTTGGCTCGACGACTAAAGTTTCGCGTGCGAAAGCTCTCAATCTGCTGCGAGCACTCGGGACGAACCCATGAGCCGCACGGTGACAGTCAAAGCCGCAACGACGACGCACGCTCTCGTGCGTGACGTTGGGGAGTTCGCTGAGTTTGGCCACCGGAGCGCCAAGACAATCGTCAGCATTGCCGGTCAGCGCGTCCCGTTTTTCACGAACGAATTTTGGACCAGCAAGCAGCGGGCGGCGCACAGTCTGCACGAAATTTCCTACCGGGCCTGCTTTAAGCCACAGCTCCCCCGCTTCTTCGTCGAACGACTCACCCAGCCCGGCGAAGTCGTGTATGACCCGTTCATGGGCCGCGGCACGACCTTGTTGGAGTCGGCGTTGCTGGGGCGGACGTCGTGGGGCTGCGACTTGAACCCGCTCTGCGCCGCCTTGGTGCGCCCACGACTTGCACCGCCCACGGTGGACGCCGTGGCGGAACGGCTGCGCGCGATTTGCTTCGACGCCGATGTCGAGCAACCCAAGCCGCTGAGCGTCTTCTACCATCCCGTGACGCTGCGGGAGATTTGCTCCCTGCGGCACTACCTGTCGGTGCGGCGCAGCGACGGGGACTTCGACGCGATGGATGGGTGGATTCAAATGGTGGCGCTGAACCGGCTGACCGGTCACTCGGCGGGCTTCTTTTCTGTTTACACCTTGCCGCCGAACCAAGCTGTGTCAGTCGAGTCTCAGCGCAAGATCAACACGCGTCTCAAGCAGACCCCGCCACGTCGCGAAGTGTCCCGGTTGATTCTCGCCAAGACGGCGAGCTTGCTCTCGGACTGCACGGAGAATCAAAGTCACTTGCTCGCCGACATCGGAATGAAGGCTCGGCTGCTGGTCGGCGACGCAGAGCGCTCTCCCGAACTCGCCGACGACAGCGTGGCGCTGGTGGTGACTTCCCCGCCATTCCTCAACGTGGTGGACTACGCGGCGGACAACTGGCTGCGGAATTGGTTCCTCGGTGTCAGTTCAGACTCGGTTCCGCTGGCCACCCATCCCCGGCTGTCAGACTGGCAGGGCAAGATGCGTCGAGTCTTTGGCGAGCTGCACCGGCTGCTCCGGCCCGGCGGCCATGTCGCCTTCGAGGTCGGCGAGGTCAACGTGCGGCGCGTGAAGTTGGAAGAGACGGTTCTCCCCTGCGGCTTGGCTGCCGGGCTCGATCCGGTTCTCGTTCTGCTCAACACCCAGCAGTTCACCAAGACCGCGAACTGCTGGGGTGTGGACAACAACCGCAAGGGCACGAACACGAACCGGGTCGTCGTGTTCCGCAAGCCATAATGCCTCGCTGCATTTCAGATTTCCAAGACCGTGATCTCCGGCCGGCAGCGGAAGCGCACGTTGAGGTAGAACCACCCGATGCCCGCGTTCACGTAGAGCGGGCCGGCCTTCGTCTGGAACAGGCCCCAGTCGTATTCGTCCACGCCCCACGGGACGATCAGCGGACCAAAGAATGGCAGGCGAACCTGGCCGCCGTGCGAATGACCGGCGAGCGTCACATCGAAGCGCAAGCCGTCGAATCGTTTCATCCACGCCGGGTAGTGCGCCAGCAACACGTTGCGCGTGTTGCTTGCCGGTTCAGGGCGGTGTCCGCTCTGGCAGGTGAGGCCGCTGACGGTGCATTTGCCGTCGGCTGTCCGCGCCGTCGTGTCCACGAGCCATGCGCCGCCAGTGGCACGAAACACCCCGCCGATGGACTTGAAGTCCACGCCCGCCCAGTAGTCGTGATTGCCCGGCACGCCGTAGAGCGGAACACGAATCTGCCGGAGCAATTCCAGCGTTTCCGGCAGGTGTTTCGCCTCTTCAACCAAATCACCGGTAAAACACGCAAAGTCTGGTTTCAGGGCATTGATCCGGTTGACCACGGCTTCGAGCAGCTTCCGGTCACCTTTGTGATGCAGGTCGGTGAAGTGGGCGATGCGATGCGCCGGCGTGTCCTTCGCGAGCCGCACCGTGCGGACGCGGAGCCAGTTTGGTTCCAGTGCCATCGCGTCGCTCAAGACCACTGCTGGCAGTCCGATCCCAGCTCCGAGGAGGAAGCGACGTCGGGTGAGTTTGAACGGCAGTTTCATTGAAGTTGGTTGGTGCCGCACAGTAACACCGGTTCGACGCCTTTGAAAGCACGGCGCAGGAAGAGGCCACATTCGACTCGCCGCTCCCTGGCCATTGCGCCATGGTGCGCGCAGTCTTAACGCACCGTTCATCATGGCCTCCGAGTTCAAAGCCCTCCGCCGCGTCGAGTTCAGCGAGACCGACATGGCCGGCATCGTCCACTACTCGAACTTCTTCA
>CAYZJP010000122.1:0-14788 GCA_964478755.1 uncultured Klebsiella sp. | reverse complement strand
GCATCGAGGAGCACAACAACTACGCCGTGGACTTCATCGAGGCCACGCGCTGGATTAAGGCGAACCTCCCGCACGCGAAGGTCAGCGGCGGCGTCTCGAACGTCTCGTTCAGCTTCCGCGGCAACAACCCGGTGCGCGAGGCGATGCACAGTGCGTTTCTCTTCCACGCGATTCGCGCCGGCATGGACATGGGCATCGTCAACGCCGGGATGCTCGAGGTGTATGAGGAGATCGAGCCGGAGCTGAAGGCGCTGGTGGAAGACGCGTTGCTCAATCGTCGCCCCGACGCGACGGAGCGGCTCGTGGCCTTCGGCGAAAAGCTGAAAGCCGCCAGTGCCGGCACGACCGCCAGCGACAAGAAGGTCGAGGAGGAATGGCGCAAGGGCACGGTCGAGGAGCGGCTTTCGCACGCGCTCGTGAAGGGCATTGACCTCTACATTGACGCCGACACCGAGGAAGCCCGCGCGAAGCTGGGCAAGCCCTTGCTCGTCATCGAAGGCCCGTTGATGGCGGGCATGAGCGTGGTCGGCGATTTGTTCGGGGCGGGCAAAATGTTTTTGCCGCAGGTGGTGAAGTCCGCGCGGGTGATGAAGAAGGCGGTGGCCTATCTCACGCCGTTCATGGAGGCCGAGAAGGCCGCGATGGCCGCGCGCGGCGAGGCCGTGAAAGCGCAGGGCAAAATCGTCCTCGCGACCGTGAAGGGCGACGTGCACGACATCGGCAAGAACATCGTCGGCGTCGTGCTCGCATGTAACAACTACGAGGTGATTGACATGGGCGTGATGGTGCCCTGCCAGAAGATTCTTGACCGCGCGGTGGAGGAAAAAGCTGACATCATCGGACTGAGCGGCCTCATCACGCCGTCGCTCGACGAGATGCAGCACGTCGCCCGCGAGATGGAACGGCTGGGCTTCAAGCTGCCGCTGCTCATCGGTGGCGCGACCACGAGCAAGGCGCACACGGCCATCAAGATTGCGCCGCACTACGGCCAGCCGGTCGTCCACGTGCTCGACGCCAGCCGCGCCGTGCCGGTGACGACGAGCCTCTTGAGCAAGGATGGCAAGGATGCCTTCGTAAAGGCGCACCGCGAGGAATACGAGCGCGTCCGGCAGCAGCACGCGGGGCAGCAGGTGAAGCTGGTTTCACTCGAAGCGGCGCGAGGAAACGCGCCGAAGCTCAAGTTCGATGACCTGCCGAAGCCGGAGTTCACCGGCGGGCGGGTGCTTGAACAGCCGTCGTTGGAAACCGTCGCGCAGTTCATTGACTGGACGCCGTTCTTCCACACTTGGGAACTGCGCGGCGTCTATCCGGCGATTCTCCAGCACGCCCAGCACGGTGAGGAGGCGCGCAAGCTCTTCGCCGACGCGCAGGCGATGCTGGCCAAAGTCATCCGCGAGAAGCTGCTCACGCCGCGTTGTGTCTATGGACTTTTTCCGGCCAACCGCGTCGGTGACGACGTGGAGGTTTACACGGACGAATTGCGCCAGACCGTTCGCACGACGTTCCACTTCCTCCGGCAGCAGTCGGAGAAGACCGACGGCTCGCCGAACTGGTGTCTCGCCGACTTCATCGCGCCCAAGGGCCAGCCGGATTACCTCGGCGGCTTCGCCGTCACGGCAGGAATGGAGACGAAGGCGCTCGCCGATGCCCACAAGAAGGTTCACGATGACTACAACGCCATCATGATCGAGGCCATCGCCGACCGGCTCGCCGAGGCGTTCGCCGAGTTCATGCACAAGCGCGTGCGCGACGAGTGGGGTTTCGGCAAGCACGAGAATCTCACGCAGCAGCAGCTCATTGACGAGGCCTATCGCGGCATCAGGCCCGCGCCCGGCTACCCGGCCTGTCCCGATCACACGGAGAAGGGGCTGCTCTGGTCACTGCTCGACGTGGAGAGAAACGCCGGCATCTCGCTCACCGAAAGCTTCGCCATGTGGCCCGGCGCGAGCGTGAGCGGCTTCTATTTCGCGCACCCGGACTCGAAATACTTCGCCGTGGGCAAGCTCGACCGCGACCAGGTGGCCGACCTCTCGCAACGCAAGGGCATGAAGCTTGCCGAGGCCGAGCGCTGGCTCGGCCCGTGGCTGAACTACGATCCCGCGACCGCGAAGTAAACGCGCCACGGCGTCGCGCAGCGCGTTGGCAATTCTCCGGAATCCCGCTACGTTCATCCCGTGAGCACGCCGGAACTTCCCAACGACCCGTGGGTCTTGGAATTCCTCACTCACCTCGCCACGGATGGCGGTGCCTCGGCGTTCACGCATCGCAACTACTCCCAGGCACTCGTCCGGTTTCTGGCGTGGCACATGGCCGAGCGGCAATCGCCGCCCGCGTGGGCTACGTTGCAGCGCGACGATTTCCGCTCCTTCCTCCGTCACCTCAGCCGACTCAATCTCAGCCGCGCGTCCATTCATCTCGCCTTCAGTGCGCTGCGGACGTTCTACAAGTTTCTCATCCGACGCGGCCACGTCAGCACCTCGCCGATCCGCAACTTGACGCTGCCCAGGCCGGAGAAGCGGCTGCCCAAATTCATCACCGTCGCGCAGGCCGCCGCGCTGCTGGAAACGCCGCAGCGCGAATACACGCGCGAGTGCCAGACCAGCGAGCGCGTCGTGTTGAAGTCCGACTTCCTCCGCGACGCCGCGTTGCTGGAAACCATCTATTCCAGCGGCCTGCGCATCAGCGAAGTCTGCGGCCTCCGCGCGGAAGACCTGAACCCTGCCGAACTGCTCGTGCGCGTGCGCGGCAAGGGTCGCAAGGAACGCCAGGTGCCCATCGGCGCGCCCGCGCTGCGCGCGATTCTTGCCTACTGGCAGGCGCTGCCCGCCATGCCGACCGGCAGCGCCCCCGTGTTCCTCAGCGACGCCGAACGTCTGAAGCCGGTGCGCCCCGCGCAGCTCCAACTGCGCCTCAAACGCTACCTCCTCGCCGCCGGCCTCGACACCCGTCTCACGCCGCACAAGCTCCGCCACAGCTTCGCCACGCACCTGCTCGACGATGGCGCGGACCTGCGCAGCGTGCAGGAACTCCTCGGCCACCGGAATCTCTCCACCACGCAGATCTACACCCACGTCACCACGGAGCGGCTCAAGCAGGCTTATGCCGCCGCGCACCCGCGCGCGTGATTCACCTGCCACAAAGTGCCATGAAAAACTTCTTCCTAGTCACCACGCTCGTCCTCGCCTTCGCCGCCGGCTGCACCACGCCGCCGAAGGTGGACTGGGACGCCCGCGTGGGGAACTTCACCTTCGACCAGGCCGTGCGAGAGCTGGGGCCGCCGGAGAAGAGCGCGCGCCTCACCGACCAGTCGCGCGTCGCCGACTGGCTGGTGATGCGGGGCGTGAGCACTCCCACCTACCACTCCTTCCCGGATGGCCGCGTCATCCGCACCGATGGCGTGCGCGGCCCCGACCGCATGCTGCGGCTGACCTTCGCCCCGGACGGCAAGCTCAAGGAGTGGAAACGCGTCTGGCGGTGAAGCAGCGCCAGCGCGCCTTCATTCGTTGTCCGCTGCGAATGGGAAACCGAGCAGGGTGAGGTGTCGGCTCCCATCGCCGTTCCGGCCACCCCGATTTACCTCCCGGAAACTCCCACTGACACCCCGGAAACCGCCAGTTACAAGAACGCGGATGCAGGTAACGGCGTGGAAATCGGCATTTACCTCGTGGAAATCGCCGCCGACAGCGCGGAGATCGCCGCTGACATGAATTCGATTGCTGGATACAGGCCGGAAACCCGCATTTCATTCATGGAACCCTCCTCCGACTGGGCAGGAATCGCCACTGACAGCCGGGAAACCGCCACCGCCACCTCGGAAATGACCGCTCACCGCCCGGAAACGGCCGTGTCCGGGCCGTCCACCGCCGGCAACGCTCTGGAAATCAAATAGTTGTGATGATTTAACCGGTTCTTCGCTGTTTTAGGTGGAATGAGATTCACTGGCTGGCCAACGTCGGCCCCAGCGGGGCCAGTGAGGGTAGCCGGTGGGAAGGTTCGACCCGCGGGAGAACCGCACCCACCGGTAGCTTGCCCCAGTCCTCCCGCGCCCCAGCGGGGCGCATGAACTCCGGGGAACAACCACCTGCGCTCCCTCCGGGGCGCGGCTCGGCTTGGCCGTCCTCCGGTGGGTGCGCTGCGCTTCCCACCGGCTACCTTCAGCCGCGCCTCTGGCGCGAACGCAGTCCGCTATTCCACCGAAAACAGCGAGGAGCCAAACCCAGCTTCAATTGGAAGGCAGCACGAGCTGGTTGGAGGGAAGTTTGGATCGCTTGGAAGGCAAGCTGGGCTGGTTGGAGGGAAGCTTGGGTCACTTGGAAGGCTTGTTGGGCTGATTGGAGGGAAGTTTGGGTCGCTTGGAAGACAAGCTGGGCTAGTTGGAGCGTCCAACTGACTGAAAAGGTCTTCCAACCAGCCCAAGAAGCGTTCCAACCGGTCCAAAGAGTCTTCCAATCGGTCCAACAAGTCTTCCAATCGGTCCAACAAGTCTTCCAATCGCCCAAAGATGCCTCCCAACGGACCCAAAGTATCGTCCAATCCAGCCCAGCTTCGTCCTAACTGGGTCAAATTGTCTCACAAAAGGTCCAAGGAATGAACCGAGTGGTCCCATTGGTCCTCCGGTGGATGCAAGTTTTGGCCCCGGCTTTGGACCCAGAGCCAGCGGCGGGGAGCCGTTTCACGACCCCAGCCAAACTGCCGCCGCGCACGCCGCCGCGTGCAATCCCCAAATGACCGCCACCGCCTGTGGCTTGCCGAGGCCGCGTCGGACGAGGCGATGCGAAAGATGATTCGTGTCGCCTTCCCACACCGGCCTGCCCGCGCGCCAACGGATCCACATCACGCACGCCATGTCGCCGAGTGGCACGGCCAGCACGAGCAGCGGCGCGAGCACGGCGAGTGGACGCGGATTCTGCGCGGTGTAGAAGTGCGGCAAAATCGCCAGCACCGCGAGCAGGAAGCCCGTGAGGTGGCTGCCGGAATCACCGAGGAAAGCACTCGCCTTCGGATAGTTGAACGGCAGGAATCCCGCCAGCGCGCCCGCCGCCAGCAACGCGAGCGACGCCACGAGGTATTGCCCCTGCAGCGCGGAGATGGTTGCGAACGCCGCCGCGCCGATGGCCCCGAGGCCGGCGCACAGGCCGTTCATGTTGTCCATGATGTTGACCGCGGTGACGACCGTGAGAATCCACAGCACCGTCACGCCGCAGCTCAAGACCGGCGAGAGGGGGCTTTGCGGGAACAGCTTGATCCGCACGCCCGCCAGCGCGACCAGCAGCGCGATGCCGAGCTGCGTGGCGAACTTCGGCCCCGCGCGCAGCTCGTGTTTGTCATCCAGCCAGCCAAGCAAAACCATGCCGAGCGCGCCGACGAGGATGGCGGCGAGCTGCAAGCCGCGTCGCTCGAAGCCGTAGCTGATTTTCTCCACCGCACCGGCGGGCAGCAGGTTGGACTGCAACGCCGCCGCGCCCAGCAGCAGCGGCACGAGCAAGCCCGTGAGCACCGCCAGCCCGCCCGCGAGCGGGATGGGCGTGTCGTGGATTTTGCGATGACCGGGGTCGTCCACCAGCCCCGTCCGCACGCACCACGCCCGCCACAGCGGGAGCGACCCGGCGGTCGCCAGCGCGCCGCCAAGGAACGCGAGCAGGTAGGCGTTGGCGGGAAAAGTCATGGGAATGCGGAATGGAGACGGCCCGTGCCGGCGACTTGCAGTCGCCGTCCAGCGCGTCCGAACGCAGCCGCCGGGTAGTGCCAATGTTCGCCACACACGGCGACTGCAAGTCGCCGGCACGCGCGCGGTAGCAGCCGACGTGAGGAGGCTCCACTCAACCGGAGCGATGCAGTCGGGGTCTGGGTGGAACGGGCCACCGGCCCGTTGCGGCGGGCGACCCGCCCGCCGCTTCCACTGCGCCTAGAACGCATCAATTGCTTCGTCAGTGGGATGTGCCGAAACTCGGCGGCAAGTTGCCGCCGAGGACGGCCAAGTTGGCCGTTCCACCCAGAACCATCTGCATCGCTCCGGTTCAGCGAGAGCCTCCTCACATCGGCTGCTACGGGGATGGGGGCGGCGCGGCTCATCGCTTCGCCTCCGCTTGCAGGCGCAGGTAGAGCGCGTGCAGGTCGTCCACCATGCGCTGCGCGGGGAACCATTCCTTCACCAGCTCGCGGCCGCGTGCGCCGAGGCGCTCGCGAAGCTGCGGTTCAGCAACGAGCCGAATCAACCTACTCATAACCGCTCCCAGGTCCGCCTCCTTAACCAAGAACCCGGTTTCTTTGTCCAAGCAAACTTCCCGCGCTCCATCGCAGTCGTAGGCGACGATAGGCTTTCCCGCTGCGAGCGCCTGCGGCAGCACGCGCGCCAAACCCTCACGCCGCGACAGGTGAACCACGGCGTCCATCACACCGATGTAGCTGGGCACTTCCTGCGGCTTCACCAAACCGGCGAAAACCACGCGGCCTTTCAGTTGAGGAATCGAGCGCTCACCGCCTTGCACCAAACGCTCTAATCGCTCGCGTAACACCCCATCGCCGACTAACAGAATCCTCGCATCCGGAAACTTCTCGGCGACCACCGAGCAAGCAATGAGCAGGTCAAGATGTCCCTTGTGCTCAAACAGCCGCGCCACCTTGCCGATGACGAAATTCTCCGGGCCGATGCCGAGTTTGGCGCGCAGGGCGGGATCGTTCTTCGCGTTGAGAAACGGCTCCAAGTCGAAGCCGCTGAAGATGCGCGTGTATTGCTCGGGCACCCCGATGCCGGCGGCGAGGTATTGCTCCGTCATCGCGTTGGCCACGGAGACAAAGTGCGTGGTGACTCGGCCCGCGCGGCGCTCGGCGGCGCGGAAGGCGAAGTTCGCGAGCGGGCCTTGAAACGCCCCAAAGCTCGGACCGTGAATGGTATGCACGATGATCGGCACACCCGCCGCGTGCGCCGCGAGTCGGCCGAGCACGCCGGCCTTGCCGCTGTGTGTGTGGACGATGTCCGGCCGCTGCTCGCGGAAAAGTCGGGTGAGCTTGCGCAGGGCGAGCCAGTCCTGAAGCGGAGAGATGGGACGCACCAACTCCGGGACAATGGTGAGCAGACCGGGGATTTGCGCGACGCGCGGCTCCAGTGAGCCTTCCGGTCCGCTGGTGGGGCCGGAGATGAGCGAGACTTCGAGGCCGGGCTTCTGCCGCAGGCCGAGCACGCTGGCGATGGTGTTTTCCTGCGCGCCACCGACAATCAACCGCGTGATGACGTGGGCGACGCGCATTCAGGCGGTGCGGAAATCCCAAGCTCCAAGCTCCAAATCCCAAAGAAGCTCCAAGCTCCAAATCTCAAACGGCCGCTCGGAGCGCTCGCGGCTGGTTCCGGGTGGAACGGGCCACTGGCCCGTCCTCGGCGGCAACTTGCCGCCGAGTTTCGGCACGGCCAACTTTGGAACCAATTGAGGCGCGCTGGGCGCAATGGAAGCGGCGGGCGGGTCGCCCGCCGCAACGGGCCGGTGGCCCGTTCCACCCGGACTCTGACTGCATTGTTCCGGCTTAACTGAGAGATGAAGGAACGGACGCCAATGAACGAGGCTGGGCGGTGGGAGAAGGTGGTGGCTCTTCCCCCTCACCCCGGCCCTCTCCCGTCGGGAGAGGGAGAGTCCCAGCCCGCGTCCGGTGGACAGGAATGCCACAGGATTTCGAGCGCTGGCTGACTTTCCCCCTCTCCCGGCGGGAGAGGGCCGGGGTGAGGGGGAACGCAATGCACTGAAACCACTGCCCTCGATTTGTTCCAGCCCGCTCATGCGTCCGCTACTTTCCGCCGCCGAGTTCCTTGAGGCGCTGCTGGGCGATTTTGGTTTCGGGGGCGTCGGCGGGGGCCAGCTTGAGGCCGGCTTCGTAATGCTTCTTCGCGTCGCCGGTCTGTTTGCGCTGCCAGGCGATTTCACCAAGGCCGAAATGGCCGTTGTGCGTGGCGGGGGCGAGTTCGATCAGCTTGCGGTAGTCCTTCGCCGCCTCGTCGAGACGGTTCAAATTCATCAGGGCCATCGCGCGATTCAGATGTGCGCCGGGATGATTGGGTTGCAGCTCGATGAGCCTGTTCAACGGCACGAGCGCCGCTTCGGGCTGCTTCATCTGGATGAGGATGCCGCCCTTGTTCACGAGCGCGCGCGGGCTGGCAGGCGCGACCTTAAGCTCCGCCTCGGTAATCGCGAGCGCGTTGGTGAAGCGGCCGGACAACAGGTAAATCTCGGTGAGCGAGTCGAGCAGCGGGAGGTCGGCGGGGAACTTCTTGAGCGCGTCCAAGAACGCCTGCTCGGCCTCGGCCTTCTGGTTTTTCTGGGCGAGATAAAGTGCGTCGAGGCGAAGGACGCTTGCTTCGTTGGCAGCGAGTCCGGTGCGCAACTCGGACTTGGCGCGTGCGGCGTCGAGGGCGGCCTTCGCTCGGTCGGGCAGGCCGAGGGCGATGAAGGTGTCGGCGATGGCGAGGTGGGCGAGGTGGTTGGTGGGCGCGAGTTCGGTGACACGGGTGAACTGGATGATGGCCTGACGCGGCATCCCGGACTGCCGGAGCGACTGGCCGAGCGCGAAGCAGAGGTTCGGCTCGTCGGGCGGGCCGTGGCGGGCGAGGACGGTGCCCCACGTCTGGCCGGGGCCGAAGAGTTCCTGCGCGACCTTGGCGGGGTCGCTGGCGGCGGGCTTGCCGGTGCGGAGGGATTCGTGGAAGTCGCGGTTTAGGACGGCGACGAGGTTGGTGCGGTTCACCTTGATGGCTAACTCGATAAGGTGAAGGGCATTGCTCGAACTGCCTGCCCGGAACATCTCAACGCAATGGAAATTAGCCGTAACTGATAGAACGCCACAAATGAAGCGCCAATCTGACGAATTCCACCCGGCCCATTCTGCGCCGGGTGTTTGATGTGCCATCGAGATAAATTGCTGACACCAGTCCGTCGCGGAAGCAACGAGCGCTGGCGAGAGGCGAGGCGGCACAATGTCATTGGTTCCGTAGAGCCGCAGCTCACTCACCAAACCACGCGGCTCAGGCCAAAGATTCTCCAAATACATCGCCGGCACGGGCGGGTGGAGCAGGACGACGTGGTTCGAGCGCGATTGCATCCCGAGAAAGCCGGCGATGGCGACGGGCGGGATGATCTGCGTGTCCGGCGTCGCGCCGGGGTCGGGCCAGCGGCCGGCGTGACGTCGCGCGAGTTGGCGATGGTAGCGAGTGAGTTGGAGCATCCTTGCGTCGAGGAGGATGTGGGGTGACTGCTGACCATGGAAATACGCGGCGACGAGGAGCAACTGCGTAGGCTGTTCGCTCAGGGCGAGCGCACCTTGGCCGGGCAGACCTTTCGCCAGAAGTGCGGCATGACCGCGAAGGTTCGGCCTATTCTGTAGATTGAGCGCAGTGAGGCTGTGCACCGCCAGCCAGCCCGGCAGCGCCACGAGGCCGAACCAGATGATGGCGACGCACACGAAGTTGAGCGCCTTGCCGAGCACGCCGGGCTTCTGCCACGCCTTCTCCTCCGGCGCGCCGCAGACGAGCAGGAAGTAGCCCGCGCAGTAGCCGATGACCAGCGCGCCGAGGTAGTAGAACGGCAGCATCGCCTGGCCGTAACCGAGCGCGCGCGGGCTGAACTCTTGGTCGAGCGTCATGAACACGCACACGCCGAGGAACACGGCGTGCATCACGCGGAAGAGCAGATTCGAGATGAAGCTGCCCGCCGCGCTCACGTCGCCGAAGCCGGAAGACCAGCGCACGCCGATGAGCGCAAGCGGCAGCAGCGTGGCGAAGGAGAGCAGCAGCACGCGGCCCTTGGGACTAAACAGCAGCGCGTTCTTCTGCGCACCGAGCTCGGCCTGAAGCAAGTCACCGAAGCTGAAACTGAACTCCGGCGAGGCGGTGAAGGGATTGAAAAGGTAGAGCAGCAAGCCCGCGCCGCCCCACGCGGCGAGGCGGCCGACGAAACGGAGATTGAAGAACTCGCGGCCCTTCACCCAAACGAGCGCGGCGAGCAGGAACGGCGCGAAGCCGAGCATCGCCCAGTTGTTTGCGAAGCCCAGACCGCACGCGAGGGCGAAGCGGGCAAGCCACTTGTCATCGCGGGCGAGCCGAAACTCCAGCAGGCACCAGATGGCGGCAGCGAGGAGCAGGAGGTCGAGCGCCTCGCCGGTCGCGGCGGTGGCGTGTTCCCAGAAGCTGAGCTGCAACCCGCATGCGAGCGCGGCGAGGAGCGGCGGGAGCCAGTTCCCGGGGAGGTCGAGCAGGCCGGAGCCGTCGCGCAGACGGGCGCGCTGGTCACGCGTGCGGTCCTGCGGCAGGAGCGCGACGCTGCGGGCGAGGAGCGCGAGCGCGAGCGCGGAGCAGACGGCAGCGAAGGCGTTGAGGACGGAAATTTGCGCGCCTGCGGGGAGAAGCTTCACCGGCAGCGTGAGCAAGTGATAGAGCGGGCGACCAATCTTGGGATTCCACCAGTCCCAGCCTAGGACGTGCGCCGTGAGGTTCAACGCAGGTAGTGTGACCCACGAGGCGAGCGTGGCGAAGTAGAGAACCAGCGCGCCGATGGCGACGGCCCAAGGAAGGACGGACCGGGTGAAGTTGCGCGGCGTGGCAGGCGGATTGTCCATAGTGAGCAGCGGCGCGCAGGATAGGGATGCCGCAGTCGAGCGACAAGGAACTTGCGAGGCGGCGGGGGCTTCCGGCAAAGTGCCCGCCCCTGTCACGGGGCGGGCGGACAACGGCCCGCGCGCCGGGCAGGAGTTTTCGCCATGCAGAGCACGCACAACTGGCACATCCAGGCCACGCGGCCCATCATCACGCCGCGCCAACTGGCCGACTCACTTCCGCTCACGTCGGAGGTCGCCGCGACCGTCGTCGCGGGGCGTCACGCGGTGCAAAACATTCTCGACCGGAAAGACAATCGGCTGCTGGTCGTCGTCGGGCCGTGCTCGATCCACGATCCCATCGCGGCGGTGGACTACGCGCGGCATCTGTTGCCGCTGCGCCGGGAGTTCGCCGACCGGATGGAGATCGTGATGCGGGTCTATTTCGAGAAGCCGCGCACGATCCTGGGTTGGAAGGGTCTCATTAACGATCCGCACCTCGACGGCTCGTGCGACATCGAAACGGGCTTGAAGATCGGGCGCAAATTGCTTTCAGACATCGTCGGGCTGGGAATGCCGGTGGGCACGGAGTTCCTCGACCCAGTTGTGCCGCAGTATCTCGCGGACCTCGTGAGTTGGGCGGCGGTCGGCGCACGGACGACGGAATCGCAGACGCATCGCGAGATGGCGAGCGGGCTTTCGATGCCGGTGGGCTTCAAGAACGGCACGGACGGCACGCTTGAGACCGCCGTCAACGCGATGAAGGCCGCGCGTTCTCCGCACAGTTTTCTCGGCATTGATCCCGATGGACGCACCTGCATCATCCAGACGACGGGCAACAAGGGCGGACACCTCGTTCTGCGCGGCGGCAAGCACACGACGAATTACGACGAGCGCAGCATTGCCGAGGCGGTGAAGCAACTGCACGAAGCCGGCCTGCCGGGCGAGTTGATCGTGGATTGCAGCCACGCGAACTCCGGCAAGAAGCACACGCGGCAACAGACGGTCTGGCAGCATCTCATCGAGCAGCGTGTCGCCGGCAGCAAGGCTGTCATCGGCGTGATGCTGGAGAGCAATTTGGAGGAAGGCAGCCAGCCGCTCGGCAGCGACCTGAAGCAGTTGCGTTACGGCGTTTCCATCACGGACGCGTGCCTCGGCTGGAAGGACACCGAGACGTTGCTGCGAAAGGCCCACGAGCAACTGGCCGGCACGCGCTGACTTCGGTTTGCCTCAGCGGCTCTTTTGTTCTGCCAGCCGGTCCTTGGCAAGCTGGAGGAAGATCAGCGTCATCGTGTGGTCCACACCGTGTCGCTCCGCTGACTGTTGCAGATACCCGCGCGCCTTCTCCCATTCCTCCAACTGGCAGTAGTGCCAGCCGACGTGCGTCAGCGTGAACGCGCCGTTCGGGTCCAGCTCGAGCGCGCGCTGGAAGTAGCGCGTCGCCTGCTGCCGCTCGCCAAGCAGATCGAGACACATCCCGTAGCGCAGGCGCGCGTAGCCATCGTAGGGATTAAGCGTCCACGCACGCTCGAACCACCCCATCGCCTCGCGCGCCATCTCGTCGTAGCCCGGCGGGCGTTCCCACGCTTCGACGCGCAGCACTTCGCCGAGGCTGAAGCACGTCTGCGGGTTCATCGGCTCCAGCGCGTGCGCCTGACGCAGCAGCGCGAGCTGTTGCTCACGAGTCCCGCCCGGCTCATCCGAGCGCAGCAGCAAGCTTCGCTCGATGCCGCGCAGAGTCGCCTGCCGGCCGAGCCAGACCGCCGTCACCAAACCCAGCACGGTGAGCGCAACACGACCCGCGACGCCGAGCGGCACGCGATAGTCGCTGGTCGTAAACCGCCAGTGCGCCGAGAGCAGCGCCATGAGCGCGACCGCCGCGAGCGCGTTGGCGGGAATGTGAAAGTTGAAATCCGTCACCCCGTGCAGCAGCAGCGCGACCAATCCCGCCGAAGCGCCGAGCACGAACGCCGCGCGGTTGCTCTGCGTGGAACGGAGATCATCGCCATCCCGCTGCACGTGCCGCCAGACGCGGACCACGCCCCAGAAAAGCAGCCCCAACGCGACCGCCACCAGCACCGCGCCTACCACGCCCCAGTCGGCCAGTGTGTTGAGGTAGTCGTTGTGAACGCGGTCGGGACGAGCCTGCAAATGCTGGTCGCGGTAAATTCGGAAGAGATGGTCGAAGTGCGCCGGCCCCGCGCCCCACCAGAAATTCGCCTGCCAGATTTTCACCGCCGCCGGCCAGACGTGCATCCGCGCGTCGTTCAACTGCTCCAGCCCCAGCAGTTGCCGCACGCGACCCGACGAGTCCCCCGCCTCCGTCACGAACCACACCGTCACGCCGGCCAGCAACAGCATCAGCAGCAGCGCCGGCACAAGCTGGCCCCGCTGCCGGAGCAGCACCGCGAAAAATCCCAGCAGCGTCAGCGCCGTCGCCACCCACGCACCGCGCGATTCCGTGAGCGCCAGCCCGGCCAGCATCACCGCCACCGCATAACCCGTCAGGATGCGCGCCAGATGACTCAGCCGCCCAGCAAGCAGATACGCCAGTCCCAGTGGCAGCGACAGCTCCAGCCAGCCGGCGAGATGATTTGGGCAGATGTAAGTGCCCGAGGCGCGCCCGAGATATTGCTCCGGCCGGATGTAGTTCCACACCTGCGAAGATTTCGTGAGCACCTGGAGAATCCCATACATCGCCGCGAACGTCCCCACCGCGAGCATCGCGCCCACGACCCAGTTCGCCGAGGCGTGGCGATTGAGATTGTTCGACACCACGAAGAAGACCATCCCGTAGAGCGCCACGCGCAGCAGTTCGCCGCGCGCGGTGTATTCCACAACGGCCGTGTGATGGCGCAGCACCGCGTAGAGGAGAAAAGCCGCCACCGCCCAAGCCATCGGCGGCCAGAACACCGCAGGCTCCGGCGCGACCCACAGCCGCACCAGCCAAAACAGCAGCGCCGCCACGCCCAGCCCGGCCATCACCGCGAAGAACTCCGCGTGCGTGCCGCCCAGCGCCAGCGGCCCGAACGCGACCAGCCCCACCACGAGGACGTGAATCCCCCGCTCGCAAAAAGCATCCAGACGCTCCCGCCACATCGGCGCGAAGCTAGGCAACCCCGCCCGCGCGGTCACGCCCTTTTGCGTGCGGGCGGCAGGAGCGGGCGCAGCTCAGTTGATTGCAACTGGGTCTTTTCTCATTAGCACCCGGCAGGAGCCTCGCCCCATCATCAAACGCTGTGAAACCCGCTTGCACAGACCGGCGTCTGGGTTACTATGCCCGCTAGCACTTGAAAACCCAGCTCCATCAAACCATGTCCGAGCCGCCCCAAGTTCAGTCCCGCCCCGCCCGGCGCGGGTTCACCCTCATCGAACTGCTCGTCGTCATCGCCATCATCGCGATTCTGGCGGGGATGCTCCTGCCGGCGCTTGCCAAGGCCCGGGACAAGGCACGGGCAGCGAGTTGCCAGAACAACACGAAAACCCTGGCCATGGCCGCCCTGCTCTATGCCAGTGACCAGGATGACCGTTGGTGCCCGTCTTTTTTTGTCGCACCCAGCACCGGTGCGGAAATCTGGTATAACGTCCTGCCCGCCTACGTTGGCGGCAAGGCCGCCGGCAGCACCCGTTCGGGGAAAGTCTTTGAATGTCCCGGCTTCAAACCCATCAGCAAGAACAACACGGCGGGAATCATCTCCACCATCGGCATCTGCTACGCCCAGAACCAAAACATGGGCACCGCGCCGGCCATCACCCGGGTCGCCAATGTCTTGGACCCTTCCGGCACGGTCATCCACGCGGACACGGATGGCTGGGACGCGGAACTGTTCCCCGACACCAATGCAGCCGGGGCCAACACCGTCACCGGCAACACCCTCTATCGCCACGCGGGCGGCATTGAAACCAGCTCGATCCGCAACCGCTACATGGTGGACCCCGCGTATCTTCTCCCGCGTGGCCCCATGAACGGGACGGCCAATCGCAACTTCGTGGACGGCCATGTGTCGGCCGTCAAATATCCCCACACCTTCCCGAATTTCTCCTTCATTCTGGACTGAGTTTGGACGCCGTCGTCTGCCAGTCCAGCGGGCATCTTTGTTTGGTTGAGCCGCCCGCGCCGGACAGTTGGAGCACACTTCCTCTTGTCGGCCATTTTACCGACAAGGGAAACGCTGATTTAACCACAGAGGCACAGAGGACACCGAGGGAAAGCCCA
>CAYZJP010000121.1:10981-15189 GCA_964478755.1 uncultured Klebsiella sp. | reverse complement strand
GTGTGCATGCCGTTCTATGACGCTCGGGCCTGAGGGGAGTTTCGCAGAGGTCTCATAAAACCACAGAGGCACAGAGAACGCAGAGGTTGTTTTGTTGGGCCTTCCCTCAGTGTCCTCTGTGCCTCTGTGGTTAAATCAGTGCTTCCTTAGACGGCTATGCCACGCGTCATCAAAATGCGAGTCGTGACCGTTGACGAGAACGGCAAAGAATTGGGAGATGCCAAGTGGGCTGATATTCCCGAGCCTGACCATTTCACGTCAGACGGATTTGCCCAGATTGAGAGCTATGTCTCCCGGTTGCTTCGCTCATCAGCGCGATTCACTTCTGTCATCATCGCTACGCCAGACCAGCAGATGGCGGTCAGTCTTTGGCAGCGTGCAGGAGTTCCTGAGTTCACGCTTTCAGTCGAGTGGCGTTCGGAGGCAGAGCGAGAGCGAGCCGTGAGGTTGTTTTTCTCCGAGCGTGGACTTTCCATGTCTCACGATTACCTCGCCGGGAATGGCGGCGTTCCAGACGCTACTCGGTGTCTGGGTTATTTGCTGCCGCCGGACGTGCAGTTCATCACGGCACTCACCAAGGACGTGCTTCGACAGATTTACCAGTTGCGAGAGCAGGACCCTTTGGATTTTAGTTTTGAGGAGCATCATGACGCCGTCTCCTGAGTAACAGGATTGAGAAGTTGTTATGCGGGCACGAGTTTGAGGTTCAGGGCGTGGGCCTGGTTTTGGAGGTTCTTGATGCGTCGGGCGGTGGCGTCGTGGTCGCAATCGTGGCGTCCCGTGCGCCGGGTCGCTGTAGCTCTGGGTCGTCAGGCCGCAGCGCCGTAGGCGCGGCATCTTTGTAGATGCATCACCAAATTGAATTCACAAGCTCCGTAGGAGCGGCATAGTCCCGGTGATGTCGCCCCTACGGGGCTGCGATGTCTAACGAACGTCCATACTACAAAGATTTCGCCCCTGACGGGGCTGCGAACCCGGCGGGGGCGTCGTGGTTGCAATCGTGGCGTCCCGTCCGTCCTCCGCAGTGGCACTGCTACGGAGGATGGATGCGCCGGGTCGCTGAAATCATCGTGGACGAGTCGAAGCCCGATGCGTTCGCGCGCTCGGTCTTTCTTCAGCAGCGCCGCACGCAGGTGAACTCGTTCCTCAGCACGTTCGACGCGCCGTCCATCGTCTTCAACTGCACGCGCCGCGTGGCGACCACGATGCCGCTGCAATCGTTGAGCCTGCTCAACTCTGACTTCGCGGTGAAGCGCGGGGCGGACCTCGCGCAACGTCTGCTCCGCGAGGCCGGGCCAGATGCGTTCGCCCTCGCGTGTGGTGCGCCAGCGTGGAACGTCGTCGTCAGAAGCCTCAATGTGAATCACGGCCATCAACCGATCACCGACCGGATCACCCGGAGATCGCTGACGATTTTGTGAAGGTCTTCAATGGGCGCCCTGGAATGTGCTTGGCAACCCGCCGGTCCTCTGGCACAGAAACCGCGTCACATACAAACAGGCGGTCACGCGGACGCATATTTTCACAACAACAACCACAGGAGGTCACCAATGACATGGTATTACGCCGTCGGGCAGGAACAAAAAGGGCCGGTCACGGAAGATCAGTTGCACGCCCTCGCCAAGGACGGCGTGGTCACGCCCGACACGCTCGTCTGGCGTGACGGACTGGCGGACTGGCAGCCGTATCGCACGCTGGGCGGCGGAGCGGCGGCTCCCGCAGGCGCATCCGTGGCGGCGACCACGGCGGGCGGCGTGCTCTGCGCCGAGTGTGGCAAGTCCTTCGCGATGGATGAGGTCGTCAAATTCGGCGACCGTCACGTCTGCGCCGCGTGCAAGCCCACCTACGTCCAGCGGATGCAGGAGGGCGTGGTGCCGGCCGGCACGCTGGCCTACGCCAGCTTCGGCACCCGGTTTGGCGCGAAGCTGCTCGACGGCCTGATTCTCTGGGTGGTCAACACCGGCATCAGCTTCGTGCTGGGCATGGCGATGGGCGTGGCAAAGGGGAATCCCACCGCTTCCATGGTCTTCCTAGGCGTCACGGTGTTGATCCAACTTCTCATCAACGTCAGCTACGGCACGTTCTTCCTCGGCCGGTTCGGCGCGACGCCCGGCAAGATGGCCTGCAAGATCAAGGTCGTCCGGCCCGACGGCTCGCCCCTGACCTACGGGCGGGGCTGCGGGCGTGTGTTTGCCGAAATCCTCAGCGCCATGATCTGTTACGTCGGTTACATCATGGCCAACTATGACGAGGAGAAGCGCGCCCTGCACGACCGCATCTGCGACACGCGCGTCATCAAGGTGGGTTGAACCTCAGCGGGCATGACTCCCCAGCCGGTCAGTTGCGCGAAGTGCCGGACCCCGCTGAGTGACCTTTTCAACGCGGGCGAGCTGCGCGCCTGCCCCGGCTGCGCCGCCCCCACGCTGGTCGAGGTCTTCCCCGCGCTGTTCAGGGAGCGGACTGTTGGCGCGGCGGCGGAAACCATCCTCACCGAGGGCGAGGCGGGCTGCTTCTTCCATTCGCAGAAGAAGGCGGTTGTGCCGTGCGAAGGTTGCGGGCGGTTCCTCTGCGCGCTGTGCGACGTGGAGTTGAACGGCCAGCATCTCTGTCCCGCGTGCCTCGAAGTGGGCCGCAAGAAAGGCCGGCTGAAGAACCTCGAAAACCACCGCGACCTCCACGACCGCACCGCGCTGCTGCTGGCCACGGTGCCCGCACTGATTCTCTGGCCGTCGCTCGTCTGCGCGCCCATCGCGCTGTTCATGGTGTTCCGCTACTGGAACGCGCCGGGCGACTACGTCCAGCCCGGCAAGGCGCGCTTCGTCGTCGCGGGTGTCTTCGCAAGCGCGGAGATCCTCGGCTGGATCGCGTTCTTCCTGTTCCTCGCCCTGAAATGAGCCAGCCCAAGGAATACCGCAAGCTGCCGGGCCGGGGGAACCGCCGCGAGGGAACCTTCATCGTCGGGACCATTCGCCAGTCGCGCCTGTGGCTGGGCCGGGACCATCTGCTTCTCGTGGATTCGACGCTGGTTTCGCAGGACTTGAAGCGGTTCTTCTTCCGCGACATCCAGGCCATCACGGTGCGCAAGACGCACACGGGCCGGACGGTGAACATCGTCATGGCGGTGCTCACCGCTCTGATGTGCTGGTTTGGCCTGCTGGTCAACGACGACGTGGGCCGGGGAATTCTGTTCTTCATCGCGGCCGTGTTCGGCCTCGTCCTTGTCATCAACTCGATCTTCGGCCCAACCTGCGAGTGCCATCTCCAGACCGCCGTGCAGCGCGAACTGCTTCCCTCGCTGGTCCGCTTGCGCACCGCGCGCAAGACGCTTGGCCTGCTGCGCCCGCACATTGAGGCGGCGCAAGGCAGCCTCAGTGCGGACGAGGCGCGCGAACGCGCCACCGCCCTGGCTGCCACGCCGGCCACACCCGCACCGAAGCGGGCAGCGGCGCAGCCCGACCTGCACGCCTATCGAGGGTCGTTCCACAGCGTCCTGTTCGTGCTCCTGCTGGTGGACGGCCTGCTGAACTTCGCCGCCATTTTTGCGAACTCCGAGTGGCTGTCCCTGCTGCAAATGGCCGTGCTCTTCGGCGTGGTGCTGACGTTGGTCGCCGCGCTTATCCGTCAGCAGGACACCGACCTCCACGGCTCCGTGCGCCGCGTGACGTGGACGACGATGGGCTATCTGTGTGCGCTTCTGCTGTATGGTTTCGTTCTTCACTTCACCTTCGCGATGCAAAGGCCCGGCGAGATTCAGAACGAATACACCGCGCTGAAGCACTTCGCGTCGCTCGACCCCTTCGAGCACGTCTGGCTGCTGGTGTCCTTCGTCATTCTGGGCGTCTGCTCCACTATTTTGGGCATCATCGGCGCCGTCCTGATGTCGCGCTTCAACCGCGACCGTAACCCCGTGATCGCCGGCGCACCCGTCGCTGTTTCGCCACCATCGATCAAGCCGCCAACACTTCCTCCGTCATTCCCGCCGCCGCCGCTGGCACCCGCACCGCTAGCACTTCCGTCGCTGGAAACCACTCCGCCTCCACCGCTGTCCCCGCCGTTAGCTCCGCCTCCGTTGGAAACTCCGCCGCCGCCCGCTCATGGCTGACCTCGCGCAACATCGTTTTCTCAACCACCCGGCGCGCGAGGCCGTGGCCCCCTTCCCGTCCTTCAACCAGTTCTTCCGCCGCAGGTGCCACCCCCACCCAGCACGC
>CAYZJP010000121.1:0-10971 GCA_964478755.1 uncultured Klebsiella sp. | reverse complement strand
CCGCCCCGCCCCTCATAGGCTACCCCTGCGCAACTACACTGTCTTCAACCCCAGGGCCGGCGAGCCCGTGGCGCGTTGCCGGTCCTGCACACGGTTCTTCTGCCCGGATTGCATAACCGAGCACGACGGCGTCATCATTTGCGCCGGCTGCCTTCGCAAGCAGGCCGCCGCTCCTGCCGAACGCCGCGCGAACTGGAACCTGCTGGGCCGCGTGGGACTGGCCACGCTCGGCTTCCTTGCCGGCTGGCTGTGGTTTTACGCCGCCGGGCAAATCCTCCTCGCGCTCCCGTCCGAATTCCACGAAGGCACGATGTGGAAGGTGAACGTGTCCGGCCCATGAGCGCGCCGCCCGCCAAACGCTTCGCGGGGCTGCCGGCCTTCGAGCTGCTGGAGGAAGCGGTGCATCTGCTGCGCGGCGCGCCGGCCAGCGTGTTCGTGGCCTACTACACGGGCGCGGTGCCATTCGTGCTCGCGCTCCTCTACTTCTGGGCGGACATGAGCCGTGGCGCGCTGGCCGGCGGACGTTGCGCGGGTGGCGCGCTGCTGGTGGTGACGGCGTTCCTCTGGATGAAAGTCTGGCAAAGCATCTTCGCCGCCCGGCTGCGCGCGCAGCTCACCGGTGGCGAACCACCACGCTGGACGTTGCACCGGCTCGCGAACGTCGCCCTCGAGCACGCGGCCTTGCACGTCCCCGCGCTCTTCTTCGCCCCGCTGCTGCCGCTCGCCATCATCGCGCCCGAGGCGTTTGGCTTTCTCCAATGTCTCACCGTCCTCGCCGATGGCGAGCCGGGTGGCCTGCGAGCAGCCGTCCGTCGCGCAGGGCGGCAGGCCGCGCTGTGGTCCTTGCAGCAGCGCACGGTGCAGTTGGTCTGGCTGTTCTTTGGCCTCGCCGTGTTCATCAACATCGTCACGACGCTGCAACTCGGTCCCTACTTGCTCAAGATGTTCCTCGGCATCGAGACCGCCTTCACGCGCGGCGGGCAGTGGACCATTCTGAACACGACTTTCTTCGCCACCGCCGTCGCGCTCGCGTGGCTGTGCCTCGATCCGCTGCTCAAGACGGTCTATGTCCTGCGCTGCTTCTACGGACTGTCGCTCTCGACCGGCGAGGACTTACGCGTGGAACTACGCCGTGCCCGCCAGACGCCCGGCTGGCTGGGCGCGGGGCTGGCGCTGTTGCTCGCCTTCGGCACGAGTCTCGCCGCCCAAGATGTCGCGCCAGCCGCGAAATCGGCGAAGCCCGCGAAGGAAGCCACGGTGCCGGCCCCCGAGTTGAGCCAGTCCATCGAGCGCACGTTGAGCCAGCCGGAATTCGCATGGCGGCTTCCGCGCGACAAAGTCGAGTCGCTGGAGAAAGGTTGGCTGCGGCAGTTCATGGAGGACACCGTCGAGGCGGTGAAGAACGCCATTCAGTCCGTGTTCGAGTTCGTGCAGAAAGTTTATCGCAAGGTCCGGCAGTTTCTCGACCGCTGGATCAAACCCAGCGACAGCTCTGACAACTCCGGTGCCATGGACTGGCAGAGCGGCGTGCAACTGCTCGTCTTCGTGCTGCTCGCCATCGTGGCGTGCGTGCTCGCCGTGCTGCTCATTCGCGCGTGGCGGCAGCGCGCCAAACGTCCCGTCGTCCTCGCCCAGGCCGTCGCCGCCACGCCGGACATCGCCGATGAAAACACCACCGCCGACCAGCTTCCCGAGGACGACTGGCTCAAGCTCGCGCGCGAACTCGCCGGGCGCGGCGAGCTTCGCCTCGCCGTCCGCGCGATGTATCTCGCCAGCCTTGCACATCTCGGGCGGCGCGAGCTGGTCATCATCGCGCGCTTCAAGTCCAACCGCGATTACGAGCTGGAACTCCGCCGCCGCGCCCGTCCTTGGCCGGATCTGCAAGGTGCCTTCGCCGAAAACGTCGGCAGCTTCGACCGCGCGTGGTATGGGAAGCACGAGGTCAACGCCGATTCACTCCAGCAGTTCGAGGCGAATGTCCAACGCATCCGCGCCACCGGAGGGCCGGCGCAGTGAAATGCCACCCGGACGCCACGAACCGTGCCTTCTCCCTTCATCGGATGAGGGGAGAAGGTGGCCGCAGGCCGGATGAGGGGTGGGGCCGCCAACGCCGATGGACGCAACCCCTCACCCCGGCCCTCTCCCCTCCTCCGAGGAAGGGAGAGGGAGTCGAAGTGTTTTGTGATCCTTCCGCCGTTGCGCGATTCGCATGAACCGCCGCCTCAACGTCGCACTGTGTGTCGGCCTGCCATTGCTGGCGCTGCTGGCTCTCGGCGTTTTCCACTTGTTCTCGCTGCGCTTCTCGGGCGGCGACATCTACCCGCCCTATTCCTCGTTGCGCGCCGACCCGCTCGGCACCAAGGCGCTGCTCGACAGCCTCGCCAGTGTGCGCGACGTGACCGCGCTCCGCTGGCTGGACCCGTTGCCGCGCCTGCCCGGCGGTGGGCGCGATACCACGCTGCTCGTGCTCGGCACAAATCCCCATGCACTCGAACGAATGCCCCGGCGCGATTACCGGGAGCTAGAGGAGTTCATGCAAGCGGGCGGGCGCGTCGTCATCGCCTTTCCTTCGGTGCCCAAGCGCCAGCAAAAGTCCTTCTCCGAGCGGCTCGAAGAGGAGGAAGAACCCTCGAAGCCTCAGCCGAAGAGAAATGACGGCAAGCAGCCCGAGAGCAAGTCCCCCAAGGACAAACAGGCCGAGGCCCGCCGCAAGAAGAAGGAGGCCGAGGAGCGGCTGCCTGAGGAAATGCGCCGCGTGGACCTGAAAACCAAGTGGGCTGTCGCATTGGATTATCTCGACCTGACCCACGACGAGACGGGCGCGACGCGCGGCGTCCCGGCGCGCAATGTTTCGTCTGACCCCAACCTGCCGTCCACACTCACACTGCGCACGGCGCTTTACTTCCGTGACCTCGGCCCGCAGTGGCGCACGAACTACCTGCGCACGGAGGAGAAGTCCGTCCCCGAGCGCGAGGTTGGCGGTCCGTGGCGGACCAACGTCGTCCGCACTGGTCTGCCTGTCATCGTGGAGCGCTCATTCGGCCGGGGCACACTCCTGCTCTGCGCGGACTCATATTTTTTCAGCAACGAGGCGCTCCGCCGTGACCGCCAGCCGGAACTGCTCGCGTGGCTCATCGGCGCGAGCCACCGCGTCGTCTTCGACGAGACGCACCTCGGCGTGCAGAACGATCCCGGTGTCGCCGCGCTTGCGCGTCGTTACCGGCTGCACGGTTTCTTCGGCGCGCTGCTTGTGCTGGCGCTGCTCTTCGTCTGGAAGAACACCTCGCCCTTCGTCCCGCCGCATCCCGACGACGGCCTCGACGGGCGCGCCGACCTCGTCGTCGGCAAGGACTCCGCGTCCGGCTTTGTGAACCTGTTGCGCCGCGGCATTCCCGCCGGTGACGTGCTGGCCGTGTGTTTCGCGGAATGGAAAAAGTCCTTCTCCCACGCGCAATCGCACCTCCGCCCGCGCATTGCGCGCATGGAAGCGGTGGTGCATGGCGAGGCCGCCCGCCCCGCGCGCGAGCGCCAGCCCGTCACCGCTTACCAGCAGATCAGCCGCATCTTCAAGGAACGGAAATGAGTCACCTATGAGCACTACCACTACCTTTGGCATTCCGGTCGATTTCTACTTCTGGCTCTTTCCACTCCTTCTTTACACCGGCGGTTACTTGATCCTCGGGCTGGCGTTTCTCCGATGGTGGCGACGAGCTAACCACTGGTCGTTTGGCGTGCTCGCCTTGTCATTCCTCGGGGCAGCAACCTTTACTGCAATGAGGCTGCTGTTGAAGAGCCGAGCCTCGTCTGATGATATGCCGCGACTTCAAGAGTTCTTCAATAGGGCTGAACCATGCGGTGAGTTCGTGCGCACTGTTCTACTCTTCGTTGGCGCGATTGGTTTTCTGCTGGCCTCGAAGCAATTCGTCGTAGTCCGCGAGGATGAGGTTCCGCCGCCGCCGGCACAACCGACTTCTACCTGAACAACACGCCGTCGCCGGCACCCCAACTCAAAACCCAAACTTCCAAATCGCTTTCCCATGAACCCTGAATCCCTCAAAGACACCCTCGCCCGCGCCCGCACCGAAGTCGCCAAGGTCGTCATCGGCCAGGCCGAGGTCGTGGACCGCGCGCTCATCTGCATCTTCACCAACCAGCACGCGCTCATCGAGGGCGTGCCCGGCGTGGCCAAGACACTGCTGGTCCGCACGCTCGCGCATGTGCTGGGCTGCGAGTTCTCGCGCATCCAGTTCACGCCCGACCTCATGCCGTCGGACATCACCGGCACAAACGTCTTCAACCTCCAGCGCAACGAGTTCAATCTCATCCGCGGCCCGGTCTTCACGAGTTTCCTCCTTGCCGACGAAATCAACCGCGCGCCCGCCAAGACGCAGTCCGCGCTGCTCCAGGCCATGCAGGAGCGCGTGGTGACAATTGACCGCGACACCCACGCGCTGCCGCCGAACTTCACCGTCTTCGCCACGCAGAACCCCATCGAATACGAGGGCACTTATCCACTGCCCGAGGCGCAGAAGGACCGCTTCATGCTGAAAATCTCCATGCGTCCGCCGGAGCGCGACGAGGAACTCTCGCTCGCCCGCCGCACGCTCGGCACCGATTCGCCGGAGGCCACGCTCGCCAGCGGCACGGTGCAGCGCGTCATCACCGCCGATGCGCTGGTGACGCTGCGCGCGCAGCTCGCCACGCTCACCTTGCGCGACGAACTCGCCGCCTACGCCGTGGACATCGTCCGCGCCACGCGCACACACGAGAGCGTGCTGGTGGGCGCCGGCCCGCGCGCCACGCAGGCGCTCCTGCTCGCCAGCCGCGCGCAGGCCGCAATCGCCGGCCGCGACTTCGTCACGCCCGACGACATCAAGGCGATGGCTGTGCCGGTGCTCGATCATCGCCTTATCCTGCGCCCGGAGTTCGAGATCGAAGGCGTGACCGTGGGCGAGGTGATTCAGAAGGTGTTGCAGGAAATCGCCGTGCCGAGGTGAGCATGATCGTCCCCCGCACTCGTCTCCTCACTTGGTTCGCCGTGCTCGCGTTGCCTTTTGCGACGCTCGCAGTCGCGGTGCCGGAGTATTCTCTCATGGCAGGCGGGCTGGCCGGGTTGTTCGTGTTGCTGGCGCTGCTCGACGCGGTGATGGGCTTGGACGCGCTGGATGGCTTAAGCGTCGAACTGCCCAAGGTCGTGCGCCTCTCGAAGAACCGTCCCGGCGGACTGGACTTACACGTCGTCAACGCGCCGCAGCGCCAGCGCGAAGTGCGGCTCGGTCTGCCGTTGCCACGCGAGCTGGCCTCCGCGCACGACGACTTGACGACGCTTTTGCCCGCGAAGGCCGAACGCTCGCGGCTCACCTGGCCGTTCCAGCCGCTCAAGCGCGGCAATTTCCTCCTCGAACAATGCCACTTGGAATGCGCCTCGCCGCTGGGCTTCTGGTCCGTGCGTGGCACCACGCCGACGCGCTGCGAGGTCCGCGTTTATCCGAACCTGCTCACGGAACGGAAGAGCGTGGCGGCGCTGTTCCTCAATCGCGGGCAGTTCGGCGTCCATGCGTTGCGGCAGGTCGGCAAGGGGCGCGATTTTGAGAAACTCCGCGAATACGTGCCCGGCGACGATTACGGTGAAATCCACTGGAAGGCCACCGCCAAGCGCGGCAAGCCGGTGACGAAGGTCTTCCAAATCGAGCGCACACAGGAGGTGTATGTCATCATTGATGCGTCGCGACTCAGCGCACGGGAAAGCGTTTTGAGTTCGGAGTTCGGAGTTCGGAGTTCCGCGTCCGAAGCCCAACTCGGAACCCAAAACCCGGAACTCAGAACTTCGGTTCTTGAGCGCTACCTCACCGCCGCGCTCGTGCTCGGCCTCGCGGCGGAGCAACAGGGTGATCTTTTCGGACTGCTGACCTTCAGCGACCGCGTGCAGAACTTCGTCCGTGCCAAGAACGGCAAGGCCCACTACGCGCATTGCCGTGACGCGATCTACACGCTTCAGCCGCAGCTCGTCTCGCCGGACTTCGATGAGCTGGCGGCCTTCCTCCGCGTGCGCCTGCGCCGGCGTGCGTTGCTCATCGTGCTCACCGCACTGGACGACCCGCTGCTGGCCGAGCAATTCCAACGCAGCATGGAGCTGCTCTGCCGCCAGCACCTGATCCTCGTCAACATGATGCAGCCCCCGGGCGCGCAGCCGCTCTTCTCCACGCCAGACGTGGAACGGGTGGACGACGTGTATCAGCGCCTCGGCGGACACCTGCTCTGGCATCGCCTGCGCGAATTGGGCAAGACCCTCCAGCATCGCGGCGTGTCCTTCTCTCTGCTGGACGACGAGCGACTGAGCGCGCAGCTCGTGACGCAGTATCTCGCGGTCAAGCGCCGGCAACTGATTTAGTTCTGAGTTCGGAGTTTTGAGTTCTGAGTCGTCAGGCACACAACGAAATGCGAAAGGCAAAACATCATGTCGAAGATCACCAAATTTGAGGACATCGAGGCCTGGCAGCGTGCGCGATTGCTGACCAAGGCTATCTATCAAGTGACCGGTTCTGGCGCGTTCAGCCGGGACTTTGGATTGCGAGACCAAATCCGGCGGGCCAGCGTGTCCAGCATGTCAAACATCGCAGAGGGCTTTGAGCGGGGTGGAAACCGCGAGTTCATCCAGTTCCTCTCCACCGCGAAAGGCTCGACCGGCGAGGTGAAGTCGCAACTGTATGTCGCGCTTGATGCGGGCTTTATGGCCCAGCCCAAGTTCGACGAGCTTTACCAAATGGCCGACGAAACCAGCCGGCTCACCGGCGGCTTCATGCGCTATCTGGAAAGCTGCGAACTTCGGGGCCGCAAGTTCAAAACCTGATGCGTGCGGAGACCGCGACTCTGAACTCCGAACTCTGAACTCAGAACAATGGTTATTGATTTGGAAAAATTCGTCGCCGCCGAACGGCCTTTCTGGACCGAGCTGGAAGCCGTGCTCGCGAAGCTGGAGGCGGACGCCGGGCAGCGGCTGGAGCTGAAGCAGCTTCAACGGCTGCACTACCTCTACGAGCGCACGTCGGCGGACCTTGGCAAGCTGGTGACGTTCGCGTCGGAGCCGGAGACGCGGCGTTATCTTGAGAATCTCGTCGCGCGCGCCTATGGCGAAATCCACGAGACGCGCGAGAAGCCGCACCGGCTCGCGCCGTTGGACTGGTTCTTCCACACGTTCCCGCAGACGTTCCGCCGGCACGCGGGCGCATTCTGGCTGTCGGTGGCCATCACGATGGTCGGCGTGTTCTTCGGCCTCGGGGCGGTTGCATTTGATTCCGAGGCGAAGGGCATCCTGCTGCCGTTCGGTCACGGCGAGATGGATCCCGCCAAGCGTGTGGCCCGTGAGGAACAGGAGGGCGGAAAACATCTCGAAGGGAACAAGGGAAAATTCTCCGCGCAACTGATGACTCACAACACGAAGGTGTCCGTCACCGCGATGGCGCTGGGCATGACGTGGGGCATCGGCACCATCGTGCTCCTGTTCTACAACGGCGTCATCCTCGGCGGCGTGGTGGTGGATTACGTGCTCGCAGGGCAGACGAAGTTCCTCCTCGCATGGCTGCTGCCGCACGGTTCGGTGGAAATCCCCGCCATCCTCATCGCCGGGCAGGCGGGGCTGATGCTGGGCAGCGCGCTCATCGGACGCGGCAGCCGGCAGGCGTTGCGCGCGCGGATGCGTGCGGCGGGGCCGGACTTGGTGACGCTGATCTTCGGCGTGGCCGTGATGCTTGTATGGGCGGGCTTCGTCGAGGCATTCCTCTCACAGTATCACGGGCCAAGCCTCTACGCGGGCAAGATCGCGTTCGGCACGGTTGAGCTGGTGCTGCTCGCGGTCTTCCTCGCGCGGTCGGGGCTGGCGAAGAAAAGTTCGGAGTTGGATACTTCGATCTCTGAGTTCTCGCCCCGCACGCCAGCTCGGAACTCAGAACTCAAAACTCAAAACCCTTGAAAACGAACACGCTTCTCATCCGCACGCCGGAGGGCATCGTCTTCGCGCTGCCGCTGGCGGGGCCGGTGACGCGTTTCTTCGCGTGGCTGGTGGATGTGGCATGCCTGGGCATCGTGTCGCAACTGCTCACTTCCGCGATTCGGATGCTCGGCTGGATCAGCGAAGACTTTGTCACGGCGCTGGCCATAGTGCTCTTCTTCATCGCGCAGATCGGCTACGGCATCGGGTGCGAGTGGCTGTGGCGCGGCCAGACGCTGGGCAAGCGCCTGCTGCGGTTGCGCGTGATGGACGCGCAGGGGTTGCAGCTCCAGTTCAGCCAGGTGGCCATCCGCAACCTGCTGCGCTTCGTGGACGGCCTGCCCGTGGCGTATCTGGTCGGCGGCCTGGCGTGCCTCGTGAGCCAGCGTGCGCAACGGCTCGGTGACCTCGCGGCGAACACCATCGTCGTGCGCCAGCCGCAGCCGCGTCAGCCGGACTTGGAGCAATTGCTTGCCGGCAAGTTCAACTCGCTCCGCGCGCATCCGCACCCGGAGGCCCGCCTCCGCCAGCGCATCTCCCCGACGGAGGCGGCCACCGCGCTGCAAGCCCTCGTGCGCCGCGACGAGCTGGAGCCAGCCGCGCGCGTGCAGCTCTTCGCGGAACTCGCCGCGCACTTCAAGTCACTGGTTGAGTTTCCGCCGGAGACCGTCGAGGGCATCGCCGACGAGCAGTATGTCCGCAACGTCGTGGATGTGCTCTTCCGGGCCCGTGCAAAAGCCAGCCCGGCGAGCGTGCCGCCACGCATGACCGATATCGCGCATGCCGCATGATGGGCAGCTAGTTTGCGGGAGCGCATACAATCCTCATTTCTCTACCGTCCGTTGTATTACATCGCCATGTGGCCTTGCCTTGGTTTGGTGGACAGGGGGCGTGTAATACCAACTACGTTAATTAAGTAGTATAATGGGTCTGGAAGAAACGTTTGCTTGAGCCAGCAGCCAGTCGAACACAAGGGAGTGCACGCGGCGGGCGTCCTGCCAGAAACGTTGCCGTTCGCTCTGTAGCACGGCTTCGAGTTCGGCCCGCGTGCCGAACACGCGGTCGCACAGGCCGTCCTTGAGCTGGTCCCACAGTCCCTCGATCGGGTTTTGAGCTCCGGGCTGCAGGCGGGCAGGGTGATCACGCGCACGTTGTCGGGCAGGCTGGGGTCGCCGTCCCGCAGATGGAAACCGGCCCCATCCTGGAGGAGCACGTGCAGCGCCGCCGGATCGCCCCGGCTGATCTGCCGGTAGAACTCCACGCTGTGGACTTGGTCCATGGTTTCGGTGAGGAGGAACTCCGTGCGGCTCAAGCCCACGCCGACGGCTCCATAGACAAAACCCCACTGATACTTCTGCTGGGTGGGCACGACCGGCCGGTGGCCGGGTAGGCCCCAGACGCGGCGGGTGAAACCGTGCAACCCGTAGCGCATCTCATCCAGCACCCACAGGCGCACCGGCCGACCGGGCGGCAGCGCCAGGGCCGTCAGTTTGGCCGCCAGTTCCGTGCGGAATTCAAGGGCGGCGGCGGGGTCTTTTTTGACGTGGCTTTTGCGCGGGACCCGCCGCCGCGCGCACGCTTTTCCCAAGCGGTCATAGAGGCTGCTCAAGGCCAGCTTCACGCCGTGGGTTTGGGCCAGCCAGCGTTGGAGTTGCGGCACGCTGCGCCAGCGGCCGGCTTCCAGGTCTTTCTGCAATTCGGCCAAGGCGAGGCCGGAGAGTTCGCTGGGCCGGCCGGGGTTGTCGCTCCGGGCGTCGTAGAGCAGCGCGTCCACGCCGCCTTGGCGATAGGTGTCAAACCAGGTCTGGATGGTGGCGCGCGAACGGCCCACGGCCTGCGCGATGGCGTCCAGTCCCAGTCCGCCTTGGAGTCCCAGTTTCACCGCCAGCAGACGCTCGCGCCGCGCTCCGGGAGGTTCCGTGTTGAGGCGGCGGGTGACGAGGTCAGCCTCACCGCAACGATCTAGTTTTGCTCGGGGTCTTGCCATGGCCAAAGTCTATCTCTGCCTCTTAAATTATACTAGATAATTAACGTAGTTGGTATGAATGTGTGAGCTAGGGGCACACACCTGAACCCTGAACCGAAGATTCGATACCAGCGTTACGACGAGGCCTTCAAGCGATCCGCCGTCGAGCACTGGCTGGTGAGCGGCCAGTTCGCCACCCCGGTGGCGGCGGAACTGGGCCTCAACGTGCAGCACCTGCACCAGTGGAAAGCGAAGTTCAAGCAACTGCCGGCGGGCCAGGTGGCCGGCACCTCGGAGGCGCTCCAAGCGGAGAACCGGCGTCTGCAACGGGAACTGCACCGCGTCGCGGTGCCGCGGGACATTCTAAAAAAACCTTGAGCCTCCTCTCCGAACCGCCCGGCCACGGTTGGCCCGGATAAAAGCCATTGCAGGACCAATACCCCATCGCGGAGTTGGGCACGGCCTTGCAGGTGACGCGCAGCGGCCCTCACGCGTGGGGGGCGCGACCGCCGGGACCGCGCGCGCAGGCCGATGCGGCGTTGTGGCCCTTGATCACGCAGGCGCCTCGGTAAAGCCGCCAGACTTATGACAGCCCGCGCATCCGGGTCTGGTTGCAGGAACACGGCCAGTCCTGTGGCCGCCAGCGGATTGGCCAACTGATGCGGATCGCCGGATGGCACAGCCGTCCCCGCCGACGCTTTCGCCCCCTGAGCCTGACGGACCGCCACCACGACCTGCCCGTTGCCCCCAATCGCCTCCGTGAGCTGGCGGCACCACAGCCACGGGACGCGGTCTGGGTGGCGGACCTCACCTAGGTCGAAACCGCCAAGGGCTGGTTGTATGTGGCCGGTGTTCTGGACCGCGGCACACGCCAGTGCGTGGGCTGGGCGATGAGTGACACCCTGGCCACCACGCTGCCGCTGGCGGCGCTGGACATGGCCCTGAAGCAACGCCGTCCCCCGGCAACAACGGTGTTAGTTGGCAAGTTGGAAGTGGTCATTTTTGAGGAGGCGGTTCA
>CAYZJP010000120.1:12967-15253 GCA_964478755.1 uncultured Klebsiella sp. | reverse complement strand
CTACCTCCTCCGCCTACTCACCGCCTCGCCAACAATTTGATGCGTCAGCCCTGGTTTGCCCGGTGCGACTGCCGTGGCTTCGCGCTGTTTCTGGAACGGCGTGCTCTCGATGATGCCGGTGAGCAGCGCGGAGAAGCGGCCGTCCTCCTTCTCCAGCCGCGCCACGATGCGGTCCACGGTTTCGGTGTCGTAGTATTCGAGGCCGCGGCCCAGCGCGTAGGTGAGCAGCTTCTCGGTGAGCGTGCGGTAGAAGTCGGCGCGGTGCTTGTCCTTTAGAATCTGCTTCAGCTCGCGCACGCCGGTGAACTGCTCGCCGGTCACGAGCTTGCCCGCGGCGTCAATCTTGGGGCCGAGCCGCGGCGGTTCCTCGGGCGTGAGCGTGCGCGGGCGCTGGAAGTTGCGGAAGTCGCGCGGGGCCGGCGGCAGCACTTCGTTCTCGCGCCATTCGCCGAGCGCGTTGAAGTTTTCCAGCGCGAGGCCGAGTGGGTCCATGCGGTTGTGGCAGGAGTTGCAGAGCGGTTTGCCACGATGCAGTTCGAGCGCCTCGCGCAGGCTGGGCTGGCGGTCCTTGAACTCCTTGAACGAGACATCAAGGTCCGGGACATTCGCGTTGGGCGGCGGCGGCGGCGTGCCGAGAATGTTGTCGAGGATGAACAGCCCGCGTTTCACCGGCGACGTGCGCGTCGGGTTCGACGTGACAGCGAGAATCGTTCCCTGCGTGAGCAAACCGCCGCGCGGGCTGTCGGGCGGCAGCTTGACGAGGCGCAGTTCCTCGCCGCGCACGGTGAGGTTCGTCAGTCCGTAGTGCTTCGCGAGCGACTCGTTGAGGAAGGTGTAGTCGGAGTCAATCATCTCCAGCACGCTGCGGTCCTCCTTCATGATGTGCGCGAAGAACATCTCCGTCTCGCTGCGCATGGCGCGGCGCATCGCGCTGTCGAACTCGATGCGCGGCGCGCCGAAGCGGAAGCCGCGCCCCTGCACCACGCGCGCGTCGATCGGCACCGACTCCACGTCGCGCGCCTGAAGCCACTGGCCGGTGAAGTTGCGCACGAGCGATTGCGAGCGCGAATCGTCGAGCAGGCGCTTCACCTGCGCGGAGAGATTTTTTCGCAGCTCATTTTTTGCCGCCAGCGAGAACAACTCGTCGTCGGGCATCGTGGACCAGAAGAAGTAGGAGAGCCGCGAGGCCAGCGCGAATTCGTCCACGAGTGGAAAGGTTTCGCCCGCGCGCTTTGGTCCGGGAACTTCGACGCGATAGAGGAAGCGCGGCGAGGCCAGCACCGCAGTCATCGCGCGCGCGATGCCTTGCTCGAACGTGCTGCCAGGGTGTCCGTAAGTCCCCTTGGCCAGCGCCGCGAGTTTGTCGGCCATCGCGGCGTCCACGGGTCGGCGGAACGCGCGCGTGGCGAAGTCGCGCATCAACTCGCGTGCGTAGGCATCGCGAGCCGCAGCCGCTTCGGGCGCGGGGCCTTTGGGGAAGAAGCGGTCGTAGCCGTCGGGCTTGTCCCAGTGCTGCCTGTCCAACGGCCCTTGCACGCGGATGGACACGACGCGCAAGTCCAGCGAGTTGACTTTCTTCTCGACGGGCACGAGCGGGTTCAGCGTGAGCGCGACCTCGTGCTCGCCGGCCTTCCACGTCGCGTCGAAGACGAACTCGTGGCCCTTGCCCTCGCCCCAGCCGAATTCCTCCTGCGCGCGGGACTGGCCGTCCACGTTCAGCGCGATCTTTGCGCGGCCGGGGTCGAAGTTGAACTGCCCGCGCACCTCGACCGTGGCGATGACCTTGTATTGGCCGTCGAGCCGCGTGGTGAACTTGCGCGCCAGCCTGCCTTCGTTGTAGAACGACATCGTGGTCGGCTCGGGGCCGCGTCCGCCGCCGCGTTGCGGAGCGCGCACGAGGAATTGTTCCGGCAAAACTTTCGACGCCGTCGGCACGCTCTGCGCGACGATGGCCGACGCGGCCTGCACATACTTCTCCATCAGCAGCGGCGAGACTGTGAGCACCTCGCCGATGTTGTCGAAGCCCTGGCCCGTGTCATCGGGCGGGAACTCGACCTCGCTGTTGAAGTCCACGCCGACGAGGTCGCGGATGGTGTTGCGATACTCGACGCGGTTGAGCCGGCGGATGGTGACGCGGCCGGGATCCGGGTTCCTTGGGTCAATGCCGAACGCGTCCAGCTTCACCCACTGCTTGATGCGCCGTTGTTCGTCCGCCTACGGGCGGGGCCTTTTGTCCGGGTGCGTACGCCTGGCGCGGCGTTACCTAAACCCGCTCGGCCACCAACT
>CAYZJP010000120.1:2385-12957 GCA_964478755.1 uncultured Klebsiella sp. | reverse complement strand
CCTGGCTGTGGAACACCAGGGAGGCGGGGGGGCGGGTGGGGGTGGGGTTCTTCAGGGGGGTGGGGCCGGGGGTTGGGGACGGGGCCGGGTTCCGGGTTCTTGGGGTCAAGGCCGAACGCGTCGAGCTTCACCCACTGCTCGATGCGCCGTTGTTCGTCCGCAGACGGCCGGGGCTTTTTGTCCGGCGGCATCAGCCCGGCGCGGAGGTTCTTCAACGCGCTCGCCCACAAGTCGCGCTTGCCCACGAGCTCGTCGAGCGACTTGACCTCATCGAACGACACCTCGCCCTTCTTCGCGCCGTCCGCGTGGCAATCCCAGCAATACTTCTTGAACAACGGCTCGACTTCCTTGCGGTAGTGAGTCGTCGCCGGAGTTTCCGCTGCCCCTGCCTCACAAAGCCAGCCCATCGTCACGCCGAGCGCAAGGGCGGCCGGCCCGGCGCGCAGCGGGGAGAGAGCGATGGCGAGTGCTTTCACAGGCGATACGGTTGTCAGCGCATACTGAACACCAAACATGACCGCGAGTCTCGCAGAAAAGCGCGCCTCAACGCCGCTTCAGTCGAGGTGGAATACTTCCTTCAACTCCGCGCACAAGGGCGCATTGTCCGGATGCACCTCCATGAGCGGGGCCATGTGCGCCCACCACTTCTGCACGACCGGATGGCGCGGCAGCGTGTCCATCGCGTGGCCGTCCGCGCGCTTGAGCACGGCGAAGAGCGTGAACGTCTCCGGGTCGAGAAAGATCGAGTAGTCGGACACGCCTGCTTCGTGCAGCGCAACCGCCAGCTCCGGCCATAGCGCGGCGTGACGGCGTTCGTATTCCGCTTCAAAGCCCGGCTTGAGCCGCATCTTGAAAGCCACGCGCTCCATCACCGCTCAGAAGTTGAACTGGTCGATGTTCTCCTTTGTGAACTTGAACGGCTCGCCGAGGAGGATGTTGTCGCCGGCGATCTTGAACTCGCCGAGCTTGCCGGCTTTGAAGCTCGTCGCGCCCGCCTTCAACTCGCCCCTAGCCAGCGCGGTCGCGGCGTGGATGGTGAGGTAGCCGAGGTCGAGAGTCTTCCAGAGAATCACCGTGTCGGTCACGCCGTCCTTCACGTAACGCTTGTTCTCGTTCGGCAGGCCGAGGCCGATGAGCTTGACCTGCCCGGCCTTGCCCGCCTGCTTGATCGCCTCCGCCGCGCCCGGCACCGCGGGCGAGCAGATGGCCATGATGAGTTTCAAATTCGGATTCGCCGCAAGCAGCGCCGTCGCCTCGCTCTGCGCCTTGTCCTTGAGGTCGTCGCACGGGCGCAGCGCGACGCGCTTGAGGTTCGGATATTTCTCCGCGTTGCGTTTCTCGATGGCCTGCTGCCACGCGATCATGTTTCCCGCCGTGAGGCTCGCGGTGATGATGGCGTAATCGCCCGCGCCGCCGAGCAACCGCGCCGCCTCGTCGGTCAGCGCGTTGCCGATGCCCTCGACGGTCGCCTGGTTCACGAAGAACTCGCGCGCGTCCGGCTGCGCGTCGGCGTCGTAGGTGATGACCTTGATGCCCTTGGCGCGCGCCTTGCGCAGCGCGGTGGAAATGCCGTCGCGGTTCTCGCACGCGACCGCGATGGCATCCACGCCGAGGTTGATCCACTGCTCGATGATCTCGTTCTGCTTCGCCGGGTCAGGATCGGTCGGCCCGTCGAAAATCATCTCGATGCCGAGTTCCTTCGCCGCCGCGTCCGCGCCCTGTTTGCAGGAGAGGAAGTAGGCGTTGCCCTTGGATTTGGGCATAAAGGCGATGGTCAACTTCTTCGCAGCCTTCGCGCTGGAAGAACCGGGCGGAGCCGCTGGCTCGAAAGATTTGTTGCAGCCAACGCTGAACGCAATCGCGGCCACAAGGAGAAAGGAAAGAAACTGTTTCATGCAGGGTGGCTTGGTTCAGTGTTCACGCCGGCAGCTTGACGGAAAGCGCGCCGATTGGCGAGCCAGTTTGAAAAGGCGGAAATTGATAGAGCCGCCAATAGCAAAACTCCGGTGAGGATCCCCGCCACCTCGCGCGGCTGGCGCGCGTGGACGAGGCCGTTGTTCAGCACCGCGATGGCTGCCACACCCAGCAGCGTCCCGTGCACCGAGCCGACGCCGCCGAAGATGCTCGTGCCGCCGAGCACCACCGCCGTGATGGCGAAGAGTTCGTAGCCCGTGCCCGCATCGGCCTTCGCCTGTCCGAGCCGCGCCGTGTAAATGATCGCCGCCAGCGCGGCGACGAATCCCGCCAGCACGTAAGCCAGCGCCAGCCGCCGCTCGACCGGCAGTCCCGCGTAGCGCGCGCCCTCCGGCGCAAAGCCAATCGCGCGGAACGAGCGCCCGAACGTCGTCCGATGCACCAGCAGCCAGATCGCGACCGCGACGACAACGAACAGCCACACCTGCATCGGCACACCAAGCGCGCGTTCCTGGCCGAGCTGGAGGAACGACGGCGGGAAGTTCGTGAACGTGTCCACGCCGCGCGTGATCGCCTCGGCGAGTCCGCGAAAGAGCGAGTAGGTGCCGAGCGTCACGATGAGCGGCGGCAATCGAAGCCACGTGATGAGCGACGCGTTCAACCCACCCGCCATCGCGCCAATGACGAGCGTGCAGCCCGCCGCGACCGGCACCGGCAGCCCCGCGTCGCGCCACAATTTGCCGAACAGGATCGCGCACAGTCCGAGCAGCGACCCGACCGAGAGATCAATGCCGCCCGTGAGGATGATCGGCGTCATCGCCAGCGCGAGCAGGCCGATCTCCACCGAGTGCCGCAGGATGTCGTAGGTGTTGTCGAGCGAGCCGAAGTTGCGCCCGACGGAGTTGAAGTAGAACCACTCCGCCGCGAGCACGAGCAGAAGGATCGTCTCGTGTCGCAGCAAAACATTTTTCCATCCGTGTTTATCTGTGTTCATCCGTGGTTAAACCTTCTCCTTTCTCGCCCGCACTCCGTCCGCCACGACGGCCAGTAGTATGATCGCACCTTGAATGGCCTTCTCCCAATACGCCTCGACGTGCAGGTGCGTGAGCGCGGGCGCGATGCACGCGAGCAGCAGCAGGCCGGCGAACACGCCCCACAGATTGCCGCGCCCGCCGGAGATCGCCACGCCTCCCACGACCACCGCCGCGATGGTTTTCAATTCGAGGCCCGTGCCCGACTTCGGGTCCACCTGCGGCGATTGCACAACGTTCATCATTGCCGCGAGCCCGGTCAGCGCGCCCATGAACACGAACACGCCAAACGTCGTGAGCTGCGGCCGGATGCCCGCAAGCCGCGCCGCTTCGGCATCCGAACCGACGGCGTAAATAAATCGTCCGGCAGCCAGATGCTTCATCGCAAGCGCGAGCGCGACGAGGACCACGAGCGCAACGGCGATGAGCGTCCACTGGCCCGCGAGCTGGCTGAGGCCGAACCACTGCACACCATCGGGCAGATTCACAAACGCGCCCTGCTGCTGCCACCGCAACGCTTCGCGCCATGTCACCATCGTTGCGAGCGTCACGACGATGCTCGGCAACCGCAGCCCGGCGACAAGCGCGCCGTTGATCGCGCCCATCAACGCGCCCAGCGCGACGGACGCCGGCAGCACGAGCGCAAGCGGGAGCTTCGAGGCCGCGAGCAATCCCGCGCACACGCTGCCCACGGCGAACTGTGAACCAACCGAGATGTCAATCTGTCGCGCGATGATGACCAGTGCCATGCCGCACGCGACGATGAGTGTCGGTGCCTCGCGCGTGAGCAACGAGAGCAGCGGCTGCGGTTGGAAAAACGCCGGAGCAATGACCGCGAGCGTCAACAGCAACAGGGCGAGCGCTGTGGCAACAGAGAGTTCGCGGAAGTGGCGGGTCATGAAGGCAAGCTCCAAGCTCCAAGGTCCAAGCTCCAGAGAAGATTCAAACTCCAACAACCAAAATCACACGAAGCACCGGCACCAACCTGGAGCTTGGTGCTTGGTGCTTCTCTGAAGCTTGGAGCTTGGCGTTTGGAGCTTTTCATCGCATTTGTCCCAACGCCACCGCCATCACCTCATGCGCGTCGCTCTTGCCGGGCAGCATCGCGACGATGGTGCCGCCGCGCATGACGGCAATGCGATCGCTCATGCCGAGGATTTCCGGCAGATCGCTGGAAATCATCAGCACGGCCAGGCCCTCAGCGGCGAGACGGCGGATGATTTTGTGGATTTCACTTTTCGCACCGACATCCACGCCCTGCGTCGGTTCGTCGAGGATGAGGAGCCTCGGCTTCGTCGCCAGCCAGCGGGCGAGGGAAACTTTTTGCTGGTTGCCGCCGGAGAGCGAGCCGCCGGGCGCGTCAGGGCCGGAAGTTCTCACGTCAAGTTCGCGAATGAATTCGAGTGCAAGCGCACGCTCGGTGCCGAGGCGCAGCCATGCGCCGGGAAAAAGCCGGCGATGAATCGCCATCGTCATGTTGTGCGCGATGGGCATTTCAAGAATGACGCCGTGGCGCCGCCGGTCCTCGGGCACGTAGGCGATGCCGTGGGCGACGGCTTCCTGCGGCGAAGTGATGCCGATGTGCTGACCGTTGAGAATGATTTCGCCGGAGTCGGCTGGGGTTAGACCGAAGAGAACGCTCGCGAGTTCCGTGCGTCCCGCGCCGACGAGTCCTGCGAGACCGACGATTTCTCCCGCGCGCACTTCGAGCGTGACGTTCTTCACGCCGCTGGCAGCGCAGCCGAGATTCTTGAGCGAGAGGACGACTTCGCCGGGTTTCCTCTCGGCAGGCGGATAGATGTGCGAGACCTCGCGGCCGACCATCATGCGGATGAGTTCGGATTCGGTGAGGTAGGGCACGGTGTCCTCACCGCGCCGTTCGGGCGCGACAACACGTTCGGCGGCGGGCTGAGGACAGCCCGCCCTACCAACGTCGCGCGTGCCGACACTCTCCCCATCGCGCAGCACCGTCACGCGGTCGGCGAGTTGGAAAATCTCCTCGAGGCGGTGCGAGATGTAGATGACGCCGACGCCGCTGGCGCGCAGTTCGCGCACGACGGCGAAGAGCAGCTCGACCTCCTTCTGCGTGAGCGAAGCAGTCGGCTCGTCCATGATGACGATGCGCGCGCCGGCGCCGAGCGCGCAGGCGATTTCGACAAGTTGCTGCTCGGGCATCGAGAGCGAACGCACTTCGGCACCTGGCGAAATCTCGGCTCCGATGCGGTGGAGCAATTCGGCGGCAAGGTTTCGGCGCGCAGTCCAGCTCACACGCGCGAGTGGGCGGACCTTCTCCAAGCGCACGCCGATGTTCTCCGCAACGCTGAGATCGGGGAACAGCGCGGGCTGCTGGTAAATGCAGGCGATGCCGAGCCGGTGCGCGGCGGCGGGCGTGAGGTGCGCGACGCGCTGGCCGTGAATCTCGATGCTGCCGCCGTCGGGCTGGTGCGCGCCGGTGATGACCTTGATGAGCGTGGATTTGCCCGCGCCGTTCTCGCCAAGCAAGGCATGAACTTCGCCCGCCCGCAGGTCGAACGACACGCCCTTGAGCGCGCGCACCGCGCCGAAGGATTTGGTGACGGAGGTGAGTTGGAGGAGCGGAAAAGAGGTCATCCAAAATCTATGGGACCAAGTGTGTTGCCCACGTTCGGAACAGACTTAGTGCCTCCTTGAGCACAGTGTTCCCGTTCCACTTATGAGCCACGAGGAAACGCCCAGGGGTAATAAACTTAGTTGATGGCAAGTTGAAGGGATTACTCGTGACCAGAGACTTGAAACTAACCCACGCTTTGTCGCTTTTGTGAGCAATCGCATTTCGGATTCGTTTCAAATGCGACAAGTCACTAATGCGAGGCAATGAGGTCGAAGTAAGGCGGTTGCCTGTGCCCAAAAACTCCTTCGCGCGTGTCACCACAAAATTGTATTCTGACCAATCAATGAATTTTTCTGGGTGGTCAGGGTGGTTAAGAATTCGTTCGGCAAGACGAGATGGGGCAAGTTTTGTCCTAAATTTCTTAATGTCTTTTCTCAGGATTCCTTTGGAGTCGGTGGCTAAGTCCTGAAACAAGAGTGTGCGTGTGAACTCTTCCCAGTGGCTCCATGCGCTTAAGAACAAGCCTTCCGCCAATTTGTGGAAGTCTGCGAAATCAAACTCTTTCGCCTTTCCAGTATTCTTCTCCAACCGTGCTAGAATCCTTTCGATGTGAGTGAGTGTGAAGATGAAGTCGTCTCGAATTTCAATGGGCGTCATGGTTTTTGTTCGGTTGAAATTTAGCTCCGCTTGTCCAAGGCAGCCTTCTCATACGCCTTCACCTCCGCCAGCCACGCTTCGCCGACGGGGACGCCTTTGCTCTCGCAGAAGTAATCCCACACGGCGCCGAAGGGGAGTGACTTGCTCTCTTCCTGGAGGGCGAGGCGGGCGGTGAGGTCGCTGGCGAGTTCGGCGGCGCGGATGGCGGGCGGTTCGAGCAGCGCGAGAAGCAGGGCGCGCTGGAGGTTGCGCGCGCCGATGACCCACGCGGCGATGCGGTTGATGCTCGCGTCGAAGTAGTCGAGGCCGAGGTGGACGCGGCGCGGGCCGCACGCCACGACTTCGCGGGCGATGGCGAGCAGGTCGTCGTTGAACGTGACGACGTGGTCGCTGTCCCAGCGCACGCCGCGGCTGACGTGGAGCAGAATCTCCGGCAGGTAGAGCAGCACGCTGGAAATTTTGTCGGCTATCCTCTCGGTGGGATGAAAATGGCCGGCGTCGAGGCAGAGCAGCTTGCGGCGGGTGATGGCGTAGCCGAGATAAAATTCGTGCGAGCCGACGGTGCAGCTCTCCGCGCCGATGCCAAAGAGTTTTCCTTCCACGGCGTCGAGGTTGTGTTTCGCGGGGAGCGGCTGCCTGAAAACTTCGTCGAGCGCGGCGGCGAGACGTTCGCGCGGCGTGACGCGGTCGGCGGGCGTGTCCTTGAAGCCGTCGGGGATCCAGACGTTGGTGACGCAGGGCGTGCCGAGCGCGCGGCCCATCGCCGCGCCGATTTCGCGCGAGCGGCGGCAGTGCTCGATCCAGAAATCGCGGATGCCCTTGTCGTGGTGCGCGAGCGTGAAGCCATCGGCAGCCTTTGGATGCGAGAAACACGTCGGGTTGAAATCGAGGCCGAGTTTGTTCGCCTTCGCCCACGCAATCCAGTTCTTGAAGTGCGCGGGTTCAATCTCGTCGCGATCCACGCGCCGACCGTCGAACTCGCCATACATCGCGTGGAGGTTGACGTGATGTTTGCCCGGGATGAGCGAGAAGGCTTTCTCAAAATCCGCGCGCAGTTCATCCGGCGTGCGCGCCTTGCCGGGATAATTTCCCGTCACGGCAATCCCGCCACTGAGGGTCACGCCGAAATTCTCGAAGCCGCCCACGTCATCGCCCTGCCAGCAATGGAGCGAGATGGGGATTCGCGCGAGGGCTTTGAGCGCGGCGTCCACGTCCACGCCGAGCGCGGCGTAGCGTTCGCGGGCGAGGCGGAAGGAAGCTGTGGCAGACTTTGTTTTTTTCATGGCAGCTGCGATGATGGACTGAAGGCCAGCCGCATAAAGAAGAGTTTCGCTCTGCATATCCACGCACGGCTCACAACGGCTGCACACCACACTGACAAGGGCAGAGGATGAAGCAGCCGGAGGATGACGGCAATCGCTCTCGTGGCCGTTCTTCGGCTGGGTCCGTCGCGTTCCGTCACTCAGCAACGCCCGACCCGACCCAGACGTAGTTAGCATTCAAGCCGGCAGTGAATCGTTGTGCTTGGTGGAAATCCCCACCACCGATTGCCTGAAGAAGGCGTGACGCTGCCGCGCAGTCGTCCTAGCCTCCACCCATGCGTTCAGTGAAGGTGTCCCTCGGGACACGTAGTTACGACATCAAGATCGGCGGCGGACTGCTCGCCGGACTTGGCGCAAACTGTGCCGCACTCCGGCTCGGCCAGAAATGCGCCGTGATCACGGACGTCAACGTCGCGCCGCGCTATGCCAAGCCCGCACTCGCCAGCCTGAAGCGCGCGGGCTTCGACGCCGTGCTCATCACCGCCCCCGCTGGCGAGACCACCAAGCGGTTGAAGCAAGTTGAGTCCTGCTTCAACCAGCTCGCCGCGCACCGGCTGGAGCGCAAGTCCTTCATCGTCGCGCTGGGTGGTGGCGTGGTCGGCGACCTCGCGGGTTTTGTGGCAGCGAGTTACCTGCGCGGCATTCCGTTCGTGCAGGTGCCCACAACGCTGCTCGCACAGGTGGACAGCTCCGTCGGCGGCAAGACGGGCGTGAACCTCGCGGCGGGCAAAAACCTCGTTGGCGCGTTCTACCAGCCGCGCGTTGTGCTGTGCGACCTCGACACGTTTCGCACGCTGCCGGAGCGCGAGTTTCGTGCCGGCCTCGCCGAGGTGATCAAATACGGCATCATCTTCGACGCGGAACTGTTCACGCGACTGGAGCGCGACATGGCAAAGATTCTCCGCCGCGATGCCGCTTCGCTCGCCCACATCGTCGCGCGCTCGTGCGAGATCAAGGCGGAGGTGGTTTCACAGGACGAGACGGAGAGCGGTCAGCGCGCGATTCTGAACTTCGGCCACACCATCGGCCACGCCATCGAGGCCATCACAGCTTACGGGCGCCACCTCCACGGCGAGGCGATTTCGATTGGCCAAATCGCCGCCGCGCATTTGTCGGCGGAGATGTCGAGTTTGGCTGCGCAAGATGTCGAACGCATCCGCGCGTTGTTCGTTGCCGCCGGTTTGCCAGTGAGCATCAAGCTGAGTTCAACGCAGCGCGCCAGGCTTCTCGCCGCCATGACTCTCGACAAAAAAGTCAGCGCCGGCGAAATCAAGTTCGTGCTCGCCGAACGCATCGGAAAAGTCGTGTGGGGGCAGAAAGTCCCAGCCGCCTCAGTTCAACGCGCGCTCGACGCAGTTACCCCATCCCACTGAACACTGATTATTCCCCGTGAGCGCCGTCTCCGAAACCATCGTCCGCGAATACTTCGAGCTGCACGGTTTCTTCGTCCGTCAGCAGCGCAAATACATTGCGCCGTCGCGGCGCGAGGAAGACGAGATTGATTTTTACACGCTGAACCCGCACTACGCGCCGGGCGCTCCCCTGCCCTTCGTGCTCGGCTCAGCGGACCTCAAGGGCGTGGCGCGCGCGCTGGTGGTGGTGAAGGGCTGGCACACGGAAACCTTCAGCCCGGCAGTGCTCGCGAACGCACCGGAGATTTTTCGTTTCGTGGAACCGGCGGCGTTCGAGCAGGCGGCGAAGTCCTTCGGCGGCGAGGGACCGCTCACGAAGATGCTCGTCGTGCCCGCGTTGCCCAGCGGCGAGGAGGCGCGGACGCAGAGCATCGAGTTGCTGCGCGTGAAGGGCATTGATGCGGTCATCCCGTTCCGCACGATGCTGACGGACTTGATCGAGGAAATTGAGGTGAACCGGAATTATCAGAAGTCCGACCTGCTTCAAGTCATCCGCATCCTCAAGAACTACGACTTCTTCCGCGAGCCGCAGATGGAACTGTTCAAGCCGGGGCGGAAGAAGCGCTAACCTATGCACCGACTGCTGCTCATCTGCGTCGCAATGTTGTTTATGCCCGCCCTGCCTTTCCGCGCCCAAGAGAAACCGTCCGCCACAAAACCCACCGCCGACTTCGTCCTCGTCATCCACGGCGGCGCGGGCGTGGTGCCGAAGGAAGAACTGACGCCGGAGCGCGAGAAAGCCGCGCGGGCGACGATGGATGCTGCGTTGCTGGCGGGGCATTCCGTCCTGGCGCGCGGTGGCAAGAGCGTTGATGCGGTCATCGCCGCCATCAAGATTCTGGAGGACTCGCCGCTCTTCAACGCGGGCAAAGGCTCCGTCCTCACCGCCGAGGGCACCGTCGGCATGGACGCGTCCATCATGGACGGCGCAACCCGCAAGGCCGGAGCCTGTGCGGATGTGAAGCATGTCAAGAATCCCATCGAGCTTGCGCGGATCGTCATGGACAAGACGCCGCACGTCCTGCTCGTCGGTGACGGCGCGGAGATGCTGGCGAAGGAGCGCGGCTTGCAGCTCATGCCGGCGGAATACTTCATCACGGAGCATCGGAAAATCCAGTTGCAGCGCGTGCAGGAGCAGGAGAAGACACGCAAGGACGGCGAGAAGAAGACGCAGGCGAACAGCCTGGAAAGCATCGGCACCGTTGGCGCGGTGGCGTTGGACAGGCACGGCAATCTCGCGGCGGGCACGTCCACCGGCGGCATGGTCAACAAACGCTTTGGACGTGTCGGCGATTCGCCGGTCATCGGCGCGGGCACTTACGCGCACAACCTGACGTGCGCCGTCTCCGGCACCGGCCACGGCGAGTTTTTCCTGCGCGGCGTCTTGGCTTACGACATCGCCGCAATGATGGAGTATCAGGGCCTCGCGCTGACGAACGCGGCGACGGACGTGGTGATGCGCAAGTTGAAGGAAGCTGGCGGACGCGGCGGTGTCATCGCGTTGGACGCGAAGGGCAATGTGGCGATGCCGTTCAACACGGAAGGCATGTATCGCGGTGTCATACGCGCGGATGGCAAGCCGTGGACGGCGATCCGGAAGGAATGAAGCCGTTCTCTCGTCGCGCGCGTCTCGGCCTGTGGATTCT
>CAYZJP010000120.1:0-2375 GCA_964478755.1 uncultured Klebsiella sp. | reverse complement strand
GATTGATGCGTTCTGTTCGTGGCGCGAGGTTGGGCCGGTGGATTCTTAATGCGATCCTGCTGATCATCGCCGTCGTCCTTTGGGACAAGCTCCGTTGGAAAAAGATCAGCGACACTCCCGCCGGCATCACCTGGCATCGCAGCCACACGACTCACGTTGACCGCAATCGCGACGGCATTGTGGACGAGGAGACGATTCGCCTGCCAAACGGAGACGCGGTGATACGCCGCGACACGGACTTCGACGGATGGTTTGACCTGCGCTACGTCGAGCGACGCGGGATGGTGACGCGATTGGAGCAAATCCACGAGCGGGCGCCGAGGCACTGAAACGGAGCGCGGCCTTCAGGCCGCAGAATGGCAGTCCAGCCAGAGTCGCTTCGATCGCGCTCGCCTTTGCCCCGCCGCCTGCGGCGTGAACGCCGCGCTCCGCGCATCTCACTCCTTCTCCTGCCCGCTGTTCCAGTAGCGATGCATCTCCTCCACGCTCGGCACCTTGAGCGGGCGCACGATGCGGAAGCCGAGGAACTGCGCGTCGGTGAGATACCAGATGCTCTTCGGGAGCTGCGGATCCTGCTGTTTCCACGACTTGTCCGAGCCGCGCCGGGCTGCGCTGCGGAGCTTGGCGATGCCGTCGTCCCAAGAGCCGCCACGGGCGGCATGTGGGTAGGGCGAGGACTGCTTGAGCCACGGGTCTTGGGTGATGGACTTCACCTTGTCGTAGTTCGGCTCGTATTGGTCAATGCACCACTCGGCCACATTGCCGTGCATGTCGTAGAGGCCCCACGGATTCGGCTTCTTCTTGCCGACCTTCTGATACTTGAAATCGCTGTTCCCCTCGAACCACGCGTATTGTTTCGCGTCCTTCGGATCGTCGCCCCACGAGTAAGCCGTCGTGGTGCCTGCGCGACAGGCGTATTCCCACTCGGCCTCGGTGGGCAGGCGGTAGAAGTGCCCGGTCTTCGCGGAGAGCCACTCGCAATATTTGTTCGCCGCGTGCTGCGTCATGCTGATGGCGGGATAACCGTCCTTGCCCATGCCGAACGACATTTCAACGTAAGGCTTGGTCGGGCGCGCGACGGCGTCAGACACTTTCTCGCGATCCGCGTCAGTCTTGATCTGGTCCTTGAAACGCTTCTCCGCGTCCACATACATGAACAACTCGAACTCGTTCCACGTGACTTCGAACTGGCCCATCCAGAACGGAGAAATCTGCACCTTGTGCTGCGGACCTTCGTTTGACTCGCGACCCTTTTCTCCCATCGAACTGCCCATCACGAACTCACCCGCCGGAATCGGCACCAGCGAGTAACTCACATCCGTGCCCACGACAGTGTTCGTGTAAGCCTTCATGTCGGCGGCGGACTTTTCCCTATGCGTCGCGGTGATGAACTTGTGGATGCTCGCGACGGTTTCGTTCTCATTCGCGCCGGGAGCGGCTTCCTTCTTCTTCTGCACCAGCTCGAGTCCATCGGGCCAGACTGCGCCCTGCGAAATCCACAGCTTGAGGAAGTCAATTTCCTCATTCGTCAGCGGGTCTTTCGCCTTCGGCGGCATGAGCTTCTCGTCGTCCTTCGACAGGGTGGTGCTGGTGTGAACGAGGCTTTTCGCCGGTTGGAATGGCACGATGCCGGGACCGCTGTCGCCGCCCTTGAACGTCAGCTCGCGCGTCTCCATGCGCAGCCCGCCCTTGGCGTGGCCCTCCTTGTGGCACGCGACGCAGTTGAACTCCAGAATCGGCTGGATGTCCTTCACGAAGTTGATTTTCTTCGTCACCCCGAGCTTCACGCCGGCGGGCCATTTCGCGCCCGTATCAATCCATTCGCGCAGCTTCGCCTGCTGCTCCTTCGGCAACGGCCCCTCCTTCGGCGGCGGCATGAAGCCGTCCTCGTCGGGCTTGAGCGTGGTGGCTGTGTAGAGCTTGCTGTCCTTCGCCTTGCCCGCCACGAGCGCGGTGCCGTTGTCGCCGCCCTTGAGTGCGTCGGCAAGGGTGTGCAGGCGAAGGCCGCCCTTCTTCTGATCCTCGCCGTGGCACTTGGTGCAATGAACCTCCAGAATAGGTTGAATGTCCTTCACAAAATCCACTGCGGCAGAACCGGTGGACACGAACGCAAGCGCGACGGCAGAGAAAGCAAATCGAGTTTTCATCAACAATTTGACCCAACGCTAGTGGCGGGTCGCCGAATTGGAAAGTGAAAGTTGGTTTCTTGAAACACCGTGGCGCGGGCTGGTGTGGCATGCGCGCCGGAGGAGATGGGTGGGCGGTCAGCTTTCAGCCATCAGCGGACAGCCCGGAGGTTTTGTCATCAATGGCCTTTCGTTGGCGGGTTCAGGTTCACGGGGGCGGGGTTCAAGTTCGTTCAGCCTTCAACTTTC
>CAYZJP010000119.1:0-15334 GCA_964478755.1 uncultured Klebsiella sp. | reverse complement strand
ACTCGTTGCTCTTGAATGAAACCCGTTCACACCCGCTCAACTAGGAAAGACCCAAAGTAATTTGCCCACGCATCGAGTTTCCGATTTACAGCGGAGGCTCCGTGGCTAGTATCGGCCCCCGCTACACCACTTATGAAAAAGATCGAGGCCATCATCAAACCCTTCAAACTGGACGACGTGAAAGAGGCGCTGACAGCCATCGGAGTCGAGGGCATGACGGTCGTCGAGGTGAAGGGCTTCGGACGACAGAAAGGGCACACGGAGATTTACCGCGGCAGCGAATACGTCGTGGACTTTCTGCCGAAGTTGAAACTCGAAATCGTCGTGGTTGACGGCAATGCGCAGAATGCCGTGAAGGCCATCGTCACGGCGGCGAAGACCGGCAAGATCGGCGACGGGAAAGTGTTCATCAGCACGATCGAGAGCGTGGTGCGCATTCGCACGGAAGAGACAGGAGACCTGGCAGTTTGAGCCGGCCTCCAACTTCATAAAAAAGATAGGATTCAGAGGAACGCTTTTCGCTCAAAACTACGGAAAACCCCTGATTTTATTGGCTGAAACCGATCTGTGAATAACCTGCGAACAAGAGCCGATAAATTGTCCTTCCCACCACCGGGGGACTGCCTTACAAGCATCCGCAGTCAACGCACTTCCAGTCGTCATAACACTGAGGGACATTTTTCCTCGAAAACTGGAAGGTTTGAATTCTAAGTAATTGAAATTGAACTTGTTAAGCTGATTGAGACCCGCCGAGCACGCCGCCATGAACCGCTTCGATCAACCGCCCGCCTGCCGCCAAAAGCCCGCGAAAAGCCGCGACTTTATCGGTGTTTCCGAACGGTAACATGGCGGCGTGAATAAGCTGGACGAAATCGGACTTTTGCGAAATCCGCCGCAAATGCACGCCAACACCGAAAAAATCTGGGCCGCCGCCCAGGAAAACCTCCGCTCGCTGCTCAATCCGGAGATTTACAAACTCTGGTTCGCGCCGCTGCGCGCGGTCGGGATGGACACGGAAACTTTCACCCTCGAAGTCGCCGACGACTTCTGCGAGGTATGGCTCAAGGACAATTACTTTGGCCTGTTGCGCGACGTGATCGCGAGCGCGACGGGGAAACAATTGGACGTGCGTTTTCGAGTCTCCCCGCACGCGCCACAGACAAATCATCATCCGGCAAAGAGCAAGTCAGCCGAGCCAACCTCGCCCGTCCCTTCGGCCCGCAGCCAGCAGCAGCCGACGGACGCCGATTCCGTTTTCAACCCGCGCAACACCTTTGACACCTTCGTCGTCGGCAACAACCAGTTCGCGCACTCGGCGGCTCTGGCGGTCGCGCAGGCTCCGGGCAAATCTTACAATCCGCTGTTCCTCTACGGTGGCGTCGGTCTTGGCAAGACGCATCTGCTCCACGCCATCGGGCATCATGTGTCCGCGCACAAGAAGGGCGCGCGTGTCGCCTACATCACCACGGAAAAGTTCACCAACGAGTTCATCGCCGGCTTGCAGGACAACTCGCTCGCGCGCTTCCGCAAAAAGTATCGCCAGACCGACCTGCTGCTGATTGACGACGTGCAGTTTCTCTCCGGCAAGGAGCGCATCCAGGAGGAGTTCTTCCACACTTTCAACGCGCTGCACGAGGGTCACAAGCAGATCGTCCTCACCTGCGACCGGCCGGCCAGCGAGATTCAAGGACTGGAACAACGTCTGGTCTCGCGCTTCGAGTGGGGCTTGGTCACGGATTTGCAGCCGCCCGATGTCGAGACGCGCATGGCCATCCTGCGCAAACGCGCGGCGGCGATGGGCTGCACGCTGCCGGACGACATCGCGGACTTCCTCGCCTACCGCATCCGCACGAATATCCGCCGTCTCGAGGGCGCGCTCATCCGCGTCGTCTCCTACGCCTCGCTCACCGGCAAGCCCATGAGCATCGAGGTCGCCGAAAATCTCCTGCGCGACGTGCTGCACGAGGAAAGTCGGTTCACCCTCAGCATCGAGGTGATCCAGAAAAAGGTCGCCGAGCACTTCGACCTGCGCATCGCCGACATGACCAGCAAGCGCCGCCCGGAGAACATCGCCTTCCCTCGGCAGATCGCCATGTTCCTCTCCCGCCAGATGACCGAGAGCAGCCTCAACACCATCGGCGAGGCCTTCGGTGGCCGCGACCACGGCACCGTCCTGCACGCCTGCCGCCTCGTGAAGGGCCGCATGGAAGTGGACTCCGGCGTGCGCCAGACCGTGATGCTGCTGGAGAAAAAACTCCGGCGGTGAGGCGCGCAGGCAGAGCACGACGGGCAATCGTGGCGTCCGCTTTCACCGACAACGGACACGATGACGGGTTTATTCTTTGCGGGCGTGACCGGCCATGATTGACACCAAAATCGCCTGCCAGTGCGGCAACCGCTTCAAGTTCGGCATGGACTTGGTGAACGGACGCGCGCCGGACGGACTCATCTGCCCCACCTGCGGCGCACCGGCCACGGCGGCGTGCAACCTGCTCGTTGAGTTTCTTTCCGGCAAGGAGCCCGCGCCGCCTGCCGCCGGTTCCCGCCCGATGAAGGAAATCAAGGTCACTTGCGCGTGCGGCGCACGTTACAAGTTCGACCTTGAACTGGCCGAACAGGTAATGCCCTCCGTAGTGGTGTGTCCCGGCTGCCAGGCCGACCTCACCGCGCTCGCGAACGAGGAAATCCGCGGCTACCGCGCCAAGCACGCCATCAGCCCCACCGTAACGACCGCCACCGAACCTGCTTCCGCCAGTCCGCCTGCGGTCACGCCTTCCCCGGTCACGCCTACGGCGGCAACACCCGCCAGTCCGCCGCCGACTCCGTCTCCTGTGGCAGACACGTCGCCCGCTGCGCCAGCGGCCCCTGCAACTCCGGCCGCCCCCGCCGTCACGCCAGTGACCGACCCCTTCGGCACGGCCCCGAAATCGTCCGGCCCAAATCTTCCTCCGCTGGACCCGAGCAAATTTCAATCCTCCCGGCCGCCCGCCAAGAAGCCGCTGCCCGGAGCTGACAAGCCAGCGGCCGCCCCCCCCACTTCACCGGCCAAATCCGAAAAGTCGGAGCCAGGCAAGTCCCCTGCGAAACCAGCGGACAAGCCCACCGCGAAATCCGCTGCTCCCTTAGGCGAGCCGAACGTCGTGCTCGGCGTGGTCGGCGCGGTCGCGGGAGCTTTGATTGGCGCAGTCATCTGGTTCATGATCTTAAAGTTTACGACACCGAGCGAAGCGAAGCTCCCGCCGCCGCCAGCCGCGACATCTGTGACAACGATGGCCTTCCAGCCGCCCCCGCCGCTGCCCACCGCCGGCTGGATGGCCCTCGTGGTCGGCGGCCTCGCCGGTCTCGGCGCACGATTACTAGGCCGCAGCTCGACGCCCGTGCTCGGTGGGGCCGCGTGCATATCCACCTTCGTCGCCACGGTGTTCATGGTCTGGCTGGCCCTCGGGCGGCACGTTGACGCGAAATTTGCGCCCCAACTTGCGACCCAGTATAAGGCAGCCGTTGACCGGGCGCAGGCCGCGCTCAACACCAAGACTGACGCCGAACTCCGACCCTTCGTGCTGCAAACCATGCCGATTGCCGACATGGACACCGCGCGGGTGAGCGACGACGCGCTCAAGACCTATCGGGAAGTTGAGTTTCCGAAGTTGCGCGCGTTTCTCGCTGACAAGGATTCGCGCGCCAAATTCGAGGCGCGGCTGCGCGGCCAGTATCGCTCCTCATATGGGCTGGACGAGGCTTGGGACGAGGCGTTCGGCATGCTGGGCCTGCTTTGGATCGTGGCCGCCGTCCTCGGGGCCGCGAAGCTGGGCATGAAGTGACTTCGCGCCGGGATGCCTCCCGGCCGGCTTTGCGACGGAATTCGGCCTCGCCTCACCCGCGACACGTTTCTATCGTCGCGGCATGAATCGCCGCCAACTTCTCCTCTGCCTTCCCCTCGCGCTTTGCGTCGCATCCGCCGCGTCGGCTGCGACAAAGCCCGATGCGTCCGTCACGAAACTCAAGGCCATCCCCGCGCGCATGACGGAGTTCGTGGACAAACAAGTTGTCTCCGGCGCAGTCACCCTCGTGGCGCACGGCGGCAAGGTGGTTGCCCTCGACGCCGTCGGTTACTCCGACCTCGCCGCGAAGAAGCCCATGCGCGCCGACGATCTTTTCTGGATCGCCTCCATGACCAAGCCCATCACCGCCACCGCCGTCCTCATGCTCCAAGACGAGGGCAAGCTCTCCGTGGATGACGCCGTGGAAAAATACCTGCCCGAGTTCAAGGGCCAGATGCTCCTCGCCATAAAGAACTCCGAGGCCACCGTCCTCAAGAGGCCCGGCCGTCGCATCACCCTGCGCGACCTCCTCACCCACACGGCCGGCCTCAACAACGACGCGCCCGACGTGGGCCGCGACCTCATGCTCGCCGAGCGCACCCTCGCCTACGCGCTGCAACCCCTCACCTTCGAGCCGGGCACCAAGTGGCAATACAGCAACCCAAGCATCAACACCCTGGGCCGCATCGTCGAAGTCGTCTCCGGCATGAAATTCGCCGACTTCCTCGACGCCCGCCTCTTCAGACCTCTTGCGATGAAAGACACCACCTTCTGGCCCACCGAATCCCAAGCGCGCCGCGTCGCGAAAGCCTACCAGCCCGCCCCCGACAACAAGGGCCTCGCCGAAGTGGACAACTACTTCCTCAAAGGCCTCCCGCTCGCCGCCCGCTGGCGCACCGCCATCCCCGCCGGCGGCCTTTACTCCACCGCGGCCGACATTGCGAAATTCTATCAAATGATGCTCAACGGCGGAGCCGCCCATGGGAAACGCTTCCTCACCCCGGCCGCCCACGCGCAACTCACGACCACCCAGACCGGCGACATCAAGACCGGCTTCACCGAAGGCATGAGCTGGGGACTCGGCTTTCAAGTCGTCAAGCAACCCACAGGTGTCACCGCGATGCTCGCGCCCGGCACATTCGGACACGGCGGCGCCTACGGAACGCAAAGTTGGGCCGACCCAAAGAACGGGACGATCTACATCCTGATGATTCAGCGCGCGAAGCTAGCCAACGGCGACGCCTCCGACATCCGCCAGGCCTTTCAAGAAACCGCGTCGGCACTGGTGAAGTAAACGCGAACTCCGCCGCAGGTCTGGGGAGCGCACGCGTCCCGCGTGCCGTCGTGGCCGTCCCGGCCGCGACACTCGTCACTCCATCTGCCTTCCCCGCCATGCCGTGGGCCAGGTGAGTGGCACGACGTTTTCGGCGTGACGCCGAAAACGGCACGCGGGACGCGTGCGCTCCACCGACCTCCGCCACCCGGCGCAAAAGGCGTGCGGAGCGCGGCGTTCACGCCGCAGTAAGCTGCGCATGAGACGCGCGCTCCGCCAGTCACAAGACTTCCCACTTGCTGCGGCCTGAAAGCCGCGCTCCACGGCTTCAAGTGCTCATGTGCTGCATCGCGTCGCTCCAATCCGTGCGCTGGTTGAGCGAGCCTAGCACCTGCACGCGCAGGGAATAGTTCGTCCCCGGCGTCAGGCCTTCCAGCACCACGTCATTCCTCATCTCGCAAGGATGCGGTTCGGGGCCGTCACGCTTTCGCATCGAGACCGGTGAGCGTGCCGGTGCTGGTGCCGAACCTGTCGGTTTCAACGCCGAGGCGCTGTAGCATGCTCACGAAAAGATTGCACAGCGGCGGCGGGTTGTCGGCGTTGAAGGGAAGATGCTGGCCATGCCGGAAGCCTCCGCCGGCGAGGAGCACCGGGAGATTCTTGGTGGAGTGGCTGCTGCCGTCGCCGAGATTGCTGCCGAGGAAGACTGTCGTGCGGTTGAGGAGCGTCGAGCTGTCTTCCTTCGACTGCCGGAGCTTCGCCAGCAGATCGCGGACGGTCTTCATTGTCTCGACTTCCACGATCTTGAGCTGCGCGAGTTTCCCGGGATCCTTGCCGTGATGCGAGAGGTCGTGGTGGCCGAGCGACACACCGGGGATTGGCGGCGCGAAGCTGGAACCGGCGAGCATGATGGTGATGAGGCGCGTGGAATCGGTCTGGAGCGCGAGATGCGTGAGATCGAAAAGCAGCCGCGTGCGGCCGATGAGATCGGCGGCATTCGGGATGTCCTTCGGCGGTTCGACGTTCACCTTGGGCTTCGGTTTCTTCGCCCAGCTTTCGTCGTTCACCATGCGCTGTTCGAGTTCGCGGACGCTCGTGAGATATTCGTCGAGCTTGTCGCGGTCTTCGCTGCCAAGGTTGGAGCGGAGCGACTTCGCCTGGCTGGTGACATCATCGAGGATGCTGCGGCCATCTTCGAGACGGCGCATCTGCTCGCGCACTTCTTCGGCGCGGCCTTCGAGGAAAAGCCGCGCGAAGACTTTCGACGGCGAATTGTCCGAGGGAATGAGCGCGCCGGTGCGTGTCCACGAGAGTCCGCCCGAGCCTTCGCCGGAAAGTGCGAGGCTGGGAAAACGCGTCTGCGTGCCGATCTTTTCGGCGGCGAACTGGTCGAGTGAAATCGCGTTGCGAAAGCCCGGCCTGCCCGCGCCGGGAACGCCGGTGAGAAAACTCGCCGACGCCTGATGCGCGAAACTCGAACCCATGCCCGCGTGCGCCAGACCGGAGATCACCGTCATGTCATCGCGAAAATCGCCGAGGATTTCGAGATACGGCGACAACGCGTAGTCCTTGCCGGTCTGCTGCGGGAAAAAATTGTCCGGGTGCAATCCGAGCGGCGCACAGATGCAGACGGCGCGACGTGGCGGTTGTGCGGCACCTGCCGACGGGCGCTTCGGATCGGCGGCAAAGACGTCGAGCCACGGCAGCGCGAGCGAAATGCCGGCGGTGCGGAGGAAGGTGCGGCGGGGGATTTTCATTGTTGGTTACTTGGTTTGAAACATCTTGCTCTGCACGATCTCGTGGATCAACGCGCGAAAACCGTAGTTCTGTTTGCCGACGTGCTGGACGATGGCCTCGATCTGCGCCCGGTCGGACTTCGCAGGAGCCGCGCCGGTCGAGTAGGCCAGCAGCTTTTCAGCGAGGCAGCGCGCAAGCTGGTCTTTGTCTTCGAGGATGAGTTGTTTGTATTCGTCTATGTTGTGAAAGCTCCGTCCGTCGGGCAGCACATCGCCAGGGTCAACGGCCGGGCCGGGGCGCACACGGCGACCTTGGGCGTCCTTCTCCCCGCCGTTGGTGAGCGCACGGTATTTTTCGCGCCAGCCACCGACGACATCGAAGTTTTCGAGCGCAAATCCCGGTGGATCAATTTTGCTGTGACAACCCGCGCAACTGGCGATTTTGCGATGTTTGGCGAGTTGGTCGCGGATCGTTGTCGCGCCGCGAATGTCCGGCTCAATCGCCTCGACATCCGCCGGAGGTTTCGGCGGCGGCGTTCCGAGGATGCGCTCCAGCACCCACGCGCCACGAATCACCGGCGATGTCGTGGTGCCATTCGCGGTCACTTTCAGCACGCTGCCCATCGTGAGCAATCCGCCGCGATGACTCTCCGGCGGCAGCGCGACCTTGCGCATCTCCGTGCCCTCGATGCCGGGGATGCCGTAGTGCTTTGCAAGGCGCGCATTCAGGAATGTGAAATCCGACGCGACGAAATTCGTCAGCGGCAGGTCGCGTGTCAGGACTTCGTCGAAGAACAGCGAGGTTTCCTTGAGCATCGCCGTCTTGAGCATGTCGTCATATTCGGGGTAGAGCGTGCGGTCGGGCAGCGTGGCGTCAATCGCGCGGAGGCTCAACCACTGGCCGGTGAAATTTGCGGTGAATGCCTTCGCCTTTGCATCGCCCAACAAGCGTTCGACCTGCGCGCGCAACACATCTGGCTCGTGCAGTTTTTTCTCCGCAGCGAGTTTGAGCAGCGGCTCGTCGGGCATCGAACTCCAGAGGAAATACGACAGCCGGCTGGCGAGGGCGAAGTCGTCGAGCTTGGGCGCATTTGCCTGCTCGCGGAGGAAAAGGAAATTAGGCGAGACGAGCACGGCCTTCAGCCCGACGCGCATCGCCTGCTCGAACGAATACTTCTGATCCAGCCTCGCCTTCACGCGCGCGAGGAAGGGCTTGATATCCTCGTCCGTCACGGGCCTGCGAAATGCCCGCCGCGCGAAATCACGCAGAATGCGCTCCGCATCAACCATCGGCTGCTGCGACACCACTTCGAGCCGCTCGGGATCGGCGGAACCGGGAACGCGCTCCTGTTTGAGTTCGCCGAAGATCGCCTTGTGGCTCGGCGGCGGCCACGACTCCAGCAGCGGGCCTTCGACATCCACCCATTGAATCACGAGCCCCGGCCCGGTGTATTTGTCGGCGCCGATTTTCTCCACCGTCGGCGGCAGCGCGGGCAGGCCGTCGGCGACGATGCGGAGACGGTTCTCCGGTTCGAGTTGCTCGGTGAACTCGATGACCTTCGGCTTGTCCGCTGGCACTGCGAAATAATCAATCAGCCGTTCCTCGGTCACCTCCTTGAACGTGCCCGCGTTGACGTGAAAATTGACCGGTTTCCCGCCGCTCTGAAAGCCGTAGCCCGAAATGCGGAAGCGATATTTCCCGCGCACGTGGCTGCGAAAATTCCACATCGTCACACGGATGTTCGCCGACTCCCACACGGCGAAAATCGCCACGCCATCATCCACATGGCGATAGACGCTGCCCGTCGCTTTCACCGAGCGCTCCTCGCGGATGTCGAAGCGCTTTTTCAGCAGCCACGGCTTCGGCTTGTTCACGATGGCCTCGTCGAGCACGCGGCCCGCCGCGTCGAGGTAGCTGCGCATGAGATACGACGACGTGTGCAAAAGTTCGGCGCTGTTGTCGAAGCCGCTCGTCGAGGTGTCCGGCGGCAGCAGGTCGGCCAAATCCACCTCGACACCGAGCAGATCGCGCACCGTGTTCGCATACTCCGCGCGGTTCAGCCGCCGCATCACCACGCGGCCCTCCGCGGTCCTCCGCGCGACCTCCGCCGCAGCGACGCGCTCGCCGATCCAATCGGTCAACGACTTCATCTCCTGCGCGGGCGGACGCGGCTTGTCCTTCGGCGGCATGGCACCGGTCTTGAGCTGATCGAGCACTGTCAACCAACGCTCGCGATTGGTCCGGTCGGCAAAGTCCGGTGACAGGCTCTCGATCTGGAACTCGCCCTTGTGCTTGGCCCCCGAGTGGCATTTCTGACAGTGCTGGGCAAAAAGCACCCGGGCCGGGCTGTTCGACGGCTTGGCCTCGGCACCCGCCCGCCGCGCTTCCGCTGCGACCCCGCTTAAGCTGCCGAGAGCGATTCCCGCGATCGGCAAAAGCACCCACGTCATCCGGCCAAGCCATTGTCTCGAGAAGTGATGATGAAACTGAGTTGGGAACACGACTGGTTGGAAACTGCTTCCTCGGCCCGCGAACTGCAACTGGAAAGGTCCGCATTAGGGAAACGCTGATTTAACCACAGAGGCACAGAGGACACCGAGGGAAAGCCCAATCAAACAACCTCTGCGTTCTCTGTGTCTCTGTGGTTTGAGTCATTGTTCAGTGTCTTCTTAGTGCTGCGGACTCGCGACTGATGCCTCTTACAATTCGCACTTACGATCTCTCGCACGCTGGGGACACGAGGAAGTGCTGGCGAAACATCGTCAGGTGAAGCGGACGATCCTGCGCTGCACAGTTATCGCGGGGCTGGATATTCAACCGCTGGCTGCCATTCTTCGTCGCGATGCATGCCCAGCTCGACCGTGCGATCGCCCTATTAGTTCTCTGCTGCACATCTGTCTCCCTGACTCTGCTTTGCTTCACGCAGTTCGTCCTTGCCGCCGACCCTCAACGCGAAGTGCGGATCGCGGTTATCGGTGACTCCACCGTCTGCGAGTATCCCGCCAACTCAAACATCCGTGGGTGGGGGCAATTCATCGCACAAGCCTTCCAGCCTCACGTGCGCGTCCTCAACCTAGCGAAGAGCGGGCGGAGCACGAAGACATTCATCAAGGAAGGTTTGTGGGCGAAGACCTTGGCGGAGAAGCCGGACTTCGTGCTGATCCAGTTTGGTCACAACGATTCGCACGCCAAAGAGCGGCCCGAATCCACCGACGCTGCAACGGACTACCGCGAGTTCCTCTGTCTTTACGTGAACGAATCGCGTGCCTCCGGGACGACGCCCGTGCTGGTCACGCCGATGCACCGGCGCACATTCGGCAACGAGGGGAAGATGACGCAGGAATTGCTGCCCTACGCGGAAGCGATGAAGACCGTGGCGAAGGAGAAGCACGTGGGGCTCGTGGATCTGCACGCCGCCAGCGGGCAGCTCTTTGAAAAACTCGGGGACGCCGGCAGTGCTGACCTGAGTTGCTCCCCGACCGACCGCACTCATTTCTCGGAGAAGGGTGCAAAGGCGATGGCGGAACTCGTCCTGAACTGGCTGCCCGCTGCCGAAACTTCCCTCAAACCATTGCTGAAGCCCTGAGGCCGAAGGAGAAAATTGCCGATAGCGCGGCCGACCAGCGTCGCGAGTGGACATAACGGGCGGCGAGCTTTATCCAACGCAGCCCAACGAATTCGTCTTGCCGCGATTCCCGTTGGCCTCCAACGTCGGCACGCAACCACTTCTTTATGTTTAACATTCGTTCGCGATTCGTCGGCGCTCGCCAACTGCTTCCCTTCGGCCTCATCGGTTTGCTCGCCTTCACCGCCCAGGCTGCGGACAAGTATTCGGAAAAACCCGGCCCGGAAGGCGACGGCAACTTCACCATCGGGCCAGACTACAAGATTGATCCCGATCTCACCGACCGCGGCAATCCCAAGGGCAAGTCCTTCACGTTTTCAATGCCGTTGGCCGACAGCAAAATCTTCCGCGGCGACGACAAGACGCTCGATCCCGTGAAGAAGCCCGTGCGCAAGGAGCGCAAGATTTTTGTCTATGTGCCGGCTGCCTACAAGGACGGCGCCAAGGCTCCGCTGCTCATCATCCATGACGGCCCCGGCCAGCTCAACGCGGTGCGCAACGCGCTGGACAACCTCACCATTTCCAAGGATCCGAACCGCTCGCTGCCCGCGTTCGTCGCGATTGCCGTCGAGAACGGCGGCAATGACGGCAAGAAAAGCGAGCGCGGCCTGGAATACGACACCATGTCCGACCGGCTCGCCCGGTTCATCCATGACGAAGTTTTGCCCGCGGTGTTGAACAACGCGGAGATCAAGGCCGCCTACCCGCATTTCGCCTTCACGGAAAATCCGTGGGGCAGGGGAGTCATTGGTTGCAGCTCGGGTGGTGCTGCCGCACTCACGATGGCTTGGTTCCGGCCTGATTGGTTCCGGCGCGTGATCGCCTATTCAGGCACGTTCGTGGATCAGCAGGATGACGATGCGCCGGAGGAGGCCAAGTATCCGCTCGGCGCGTGGGAATATCACTCCGGCATGAAGCTGATCGAAACCAGCGAGCCGAAACCCCTGCGCATCTTCACGCACGTTTCTGAAAAGGACATCCGCCCGAATGATCCGGAGGAGACGCATCACAACTGGGTGATGGCCGGCCAGCGGACGGCGGCGGCGCTCAAGGCGAAAAGCTACCACCATCGGTTCGTGTTCAGCCAGAACACCGGGCATTGCGACCGGCGCGTGTTCGAGCAAACCCTCGCAGACACGCTCGTATGGGTGTGGCGCGGCTACCACGCCGACTGAGCCAGCCCGTTGCTTGTTAGTCCCCGACTCCAATCGGCTCAACCATTCGCCATCCGCGCGACCCGCTTCTGCCGCAAGCGTGCTCCCAAAGGCCTCAGGTGAATCGGCCAGCGCCCGCAATCGCAGATCTCCATAACTCCTCCATTCCAGAGGATCAATTGTCCGAATCGAGCGTGTAACTTTCATCGTTGCTTATGCAGCTTAACGACCCAAGTTCAGCAACGGCGGCCACGAGGCGCGCCGATGGCAACCGCGATTGCACCGCCGTTCGCTGCAAAGACTAGTTAGGCCGTTTTGTTGGTGACTCGCTCATAAACAGCCAATCGTCTCCGCCCGCGAAGGGCGATCCAAGCGCTACTTGCGTGGCGGTGCGCTGATGAAATTTTCCGCGTCGTCCGGATTGCCGCTGCCCTTGTATTTCGCCACTTGCGGGTAGGGGAAGAGCGGACGAGTGCGGGTCACCTTGCCGCTCGCGTCGCGTTTCTCAGCCAGGAGCTTTTCCGGTGCCTGGCCTTCCTCGACCCAGCGGAGGATGGCTTCGTTGAGGCCCGTGGGCGTTGCGCCTGCGCCGCGGAAGCCGTGGTCCACGCCGGGCACCAGGAAGAGCCGGGCGAACTCAGCGGTCTTCTGCTCGCCGCCCATGCGTTGCTGGACGCGCTGGTAGTAGTCAATAGTGCCCGCGGCCGGAATGAGTTGATCGGCCAGGCCGTGGTAGATGATGACCTTGCCCCGGTGGTCACGGAAACGCGCGAGATCGGGATCGTCGGTGCCGATCACCGCGCCGTATTGCTCCACGGACTTGGTCCAGAGCTGCTCAAAGCCCGCGTAGTTCAGCGTGGTCCAGTCCCACTTGGCATCCTGCGCCAGATAGTATGTCCAGTAGTCCAGCGAGATGCCGAAGGGTTTTCCCTTGAGCGGTGATCCTTGAGTGCCGGAGTAGGCGAACATATCCGCGCCGCGTTCCAGACCATGCCACATGAAGCCGCCGTCCTGCCGGCGCGGGCCTTGCCAGATTTTGCGAACCACTTCGGCGTCAGCGGCGGTGAACGCCTCCTGGCTCACCTTCGTTCCCACCAGCGCCTGCGGGTCGTAGGCGCAGTGAAACGGATCGTCAATAACCCCGTCCTTCACGCCGTCATCCGCGTCGCTGGCGGCGATGGCAGCCGCCGTGGCGGCGTCGAGTTTCGCCTTCGAGACAAAGTTCGACATCGAGTGCATCACCACTTCTGGCCAGAGGCTCGCGGGCACGAACCGATGCCAGTTGATCGCGGGGCAGGCGGAGATGATGCCGTCGTAATCCTCCGGGAAGCGTTGCGCCTCCATCAGGCCTTGGCGTCCGCCGGTCGAGCCCCCGACGAAGTAGGAATAGCGGGGAGCCTTGCCGTAAAACGCCTTCGTGACCGCCTTGCCCACCGCGGTCATCTCGTGGATGCCGAGATACGCGTTGTCGATGATGCCCTGCCAGTTCTGCCGGCCATTGGCGTCCAGCGCGAAGCTGCCGCTGCCGCCTTCGTGGCCGGTGTCCGTCGCACCGGCGGCGAACCCGCGCGTCACCGGCCCGCGCAAGCTGCCCGGGCCGCCGCCGGAAAAACCACCGCCGCCGTTGCCTTGAAACCGCCCGTTCCAATTCGTCAACGGCAGCCCGATCCAGACCTTCACCCGATTGGTCGCCGGGGGATGCGTGACGATGGCGGTCACCAGGCACAAGTTGCTTTTCTCATCCACCACCACCGACTCAATCGTGGTGTTCGGCAGCACAAGACCCTTCAAGCTCTCGGACGAAACTGCGGGCGTGATGCCGGGGTAAAGCGGCTTTGGGCCGGCATCGGCCGCGGGCGTCCTGATGGGTGCCAGCGCGGCGAACAGGGAAAACAAGAGACGGCCGAGCGGGAGACAGTTTCGTCTGAACGGGAAGTTCATAGCTGCGCCTTTTGTATGTCGAAACTGGTCACGGTGACAATGCCGGACACGAGCGCTTGGGATTTCACCTCACATCCCCTCCCGTCGGCCGCATCACTCTGCAACGCCGGCGGCCAAGGTGTCGCTCACCGAGGGGGAATGCTTGGCTCTCCGTTCCCGCGAGGCCGCTGCTAAACGCCCCGGCCACTGTCCGTCCGGAGTGGTCCACCGCGCACTTGTTGAAGTGCGGTGAGCCGCGAGAACGCATCCACATCCCCATTGCGGGCAAGGGCGACGAGTTCGGTGGCATTTTCGTTTGGCAGCGTGACCATGCGGCAATCCATCTTTATGCCGAACTTCGGCACAGTGGTTCAGATTATTTTGCGCAATTCATCGGCATCCGGCCCGCCTTCGCCGGCGATGAATCGCGACCACCTTGAGCCACGGAGAGTTTAAGCAAGTGTTCTAGCAGACCTAGTCCGCTTGCCAAAGCGCATTTAGGGCGGTTACGGATTGCCGTTGAATTCCAGCGGCATAAGTTGCCCCAGCTTGAAAACCGCCGTTGAAATTGAAATGCGAAGAACTCCTGTTTGGAACTCGGGCTGGCGCGTGAGGGCGGGACAATCCGAGGCGTCCAGCCTTCCTGTGACAGCAGCAGAAACCGGCACCTTCGATTTTGAAATCCGATGGATCTAACGAATGCCGTGCCTCCTCCAAATCTGATGAGTGACGAATTGACCGCCAGCTTGGTTTGCATCGGATTCCTTGGCGCGTGTGCGTTTTCAGCGCGCAGAGGCGACAGGCTGCCAGGCAAGCGCGCAGTTGCGGTGCCATGCATCAACCGGTGCCAAAGCCGGACGATGAGCAGTTGACATGAGACCGGTGCTGCCTCCGGCTCCCTGTGCCGTCGCCGGTGGAGCGGCCTGCTACTTGTCACTCATCGTCTGTTGTGAAGGGATGCTACGATGGGACAAAAAGACGTGCGCAACCAGAGACAACCCAGTTCCAACATACGTTCCATGTTCGCCAAAGCGGTCCGGGGACGTCGTCAAGTGCTTGGCATCACGCAGGAGGAGCTGGCCTGGCGGGCGGGGCTGCACCGCACTTATGTCACGGATATCGAGCGGGGCACCCGGAACCTCTCGTTGCAGAGCATCGAACGGCTGGCGCGCGCGTTGCAGGCCACCATCTCCGAGTTGTTTTTCGGCTCGGAAGGCGGTTCGTCGAACTCAGCCGGCCACCAAACCGGTGGCGACACAGGCGCTTGCGTGGACATCCTGCTGGTCCAGGCCAACCCCGACGACGTGGAGCAGACCCTCCAGGCTTTCCGGGCCGTGCGGATGGGGAACCGGATTCACACCGTCCATGATGGCGTGGAAGCGATGGATTTCCTGTTCTGCCAGGGCAAATATGCCAGGCCTTGGGCGCCGCCTCATGCGCTCGTGGTGTTGCTGGATTTGAACCTGCCCAATGATGACGGACTGGAGGTGCTGCGCCGCATCCGCAGTGACACCCGCACGCTGGACCTGCCCGTGATTGTGCTCACGGCTTCCAAGAAGAGTCAGGACATCGCCGAGTGTCGGCAGCTTGGTTTCAGCCACTGCATCGTCAAGCCCGTGCGCTTCGCGCGTTTCAGCAGCGTCACGTCTGAGTTAGGCTTCGATTGGAGGCTGGTTCGTTGTGCGTAACATAATTGCTGCCCGCGCCTTCTATCTCCCAAGCCCGGACTGCCGGTCCGTGGGAAAAAAAGAAGGGTCTTTCCTAGTTGAGCGGGTGTGAACGGGTTTCATTCAAGAGCAACGAG
>CAYZJP010000118.1:0-15409 GCA_964478755.1 uncultured Klebsiella sp. | reverse complement strand
CGCTCATCACGAAGGCCGACGGCACGAAGTTCGGCAAGACCGAGGCCGGCACCGTCTGGCTCGATGCGCGCAAGACCAGCGTCTATCGCTTCTATCAGTTCTGGATCAACACCGATGACCGCGATGTTGTCCGCTACCTGAAATACTTCACTTTCCTCACGCGCGACGAAATCGAAGCGCTGGAGAAGTCCCACGCCGCCAATCCCGGCGCACGCGAAGCGCACCGCTCGCTGGCGAAGTCCGTGACCGACCTCATTCACGGCGAGCACGCGACGCAGGAAGCCATTCGCGCGAGTGAAGTCCTCTTTGGCGCACCGCTGGACGGCCTTTCCGAAGCCACCTTCAACGACATCGTCGGCGAAGTTCCCACCAAGCCGCTCGAAGCCGTGAAGCTTTCGGACGCCGGGACTTCGCTCGCCGAGTTGCTCGTCCACGCCGGTCTCGGCCAGTCAAAAGGTCAGGCGCGCAAGGACGTGGAAGGCGGCGGCATCTACGTGAACAACGTGCGCGAGACCAACCCGCAGCGCGCTCTTACAACGAGCGACTTGCTCTTCGGCAAGCATCTCCTGCTCCGCAAGGGCAAGAAGAACTACACCGTGTTGACGGTGCGGTAGCATCGCACTCCATGCGCACGTCCACTCTCCGGCTCGCCTTGCTGTTCGGGCTGCTCGCGCTGCTTCCCCGTCCGCTCGCCGCCTACGAGGTCCGTTATGAAAAGACCGGTTACATTGTCACCAGCGGGATGGACTACGCCATCCACTACGAGCTGAAGCAGCTCATCGCACGGCACGAGCAGGTGTTGAAGCGCAAGGTGCCGGCGGAGTTCACGGTCACTTACCGCATCTTCCCGACTTACGAGGAATACAAAGCCTTCTCCGCTGAGAAGGGCCGCACCGTCAGCCCGCAGTTGCTCGGCTACACCGCGTCGGGGAAGTCGTTTAATCCCACTACCGGCGAGATCATCAGCGCCAAGGCCGAAGTCGTTTCGTGGAAGCATCCTCAGCCGGCTGTGCTCTTGGCGACCGTGTTGCACGAGACCACGCACGCCGTCACGCAGTCATTCCTCTTGCACGTCCCGCTGTGGATGAACGAGGGCAGTGCCGACTGGTTCGGCAAGCCCGCGTGGGCCGATGGCGAAGCGCAGAAGACCGACCGCGCCCGCCGCTGGCAGACGCTCAAGCGGCTGCTCGACGAGCAGAAGCTCCCGCCGCTGCGCGCCTACCTCGAAGCCGAAAGCTACGACGAGTGGAGCAAACAGTTCGGCGGCAACATCGGCATGGGCTACGTCGTGGGCTACTCGCTCTTCGACTTCTTCATGTCGCACCCGAACGCGCAGGCGTTCCTCGCGGCGTTGCTGAAGGCGCCGAACGTCGAACGCGGCGCGAAGCCCGGGGCCGTCTTCACCGCGCAGCTCGACAAGCTCTGGCGCGGCGGCCTGCCGGAATTCGAGCGCGGCTGGCACAACTGGATTCGTCAGAAGGCGGCGCAGGAGCAGCCGTCCGCGCCGCCGAAGGCTCCCGCAAAGAAGTGACCTCGCCTCCCAGCCTTGCCCTCTGCGCCTCCGCCCCGTAGAAATCGCGCGTGACAAAACCCGCTGCTCCCGGTCCCGCGCCGCTTTCCACCGGTCTGCGCCGCTTCCTCTACGGCACCGCCGCCACCACGGGCGCGGCCGTCCTCATCGTGGAAATCCTCGGCGCGAAGCTGCTCTCGCCCTACGTGGGCACGTCTCATTTCGTCTGGACGGCGCAGATCGCGGTGACGCTGCTCTCGCTCGCGGCGGGCTACTGGTTCGGCGGCTGGCTCGTGGACCGCTCGCAAAATCTCCGCCGGCTCTACACCTGCATTCTTCTCGCCGCCGTGTATCTGTGCTTCACCGTGGCGTTCACGAGCAAGGTCGCGTTCGCGTGCCTGCAATTCCCCCTCGCCGTCGGTTCGCTGCTCGCGTCGCTGTTCCTCTTCTTCGTGCCGCTTACGCTGCTCGCAACCGTCGGCCCGTTCGTCATCCGCGTGCTCACGTCGGCGGTGGCGGGCGTTGGCGGCACGGTGGGCCGGCTCTCGGCCATCAGCACGCTGGGCAGCGTGCTGGGCACCGTGCTCATCGGCTACGTGCTGATTCCCTGCCTGCCGAATTCCGTGACGATGTTCATCACCGCCGGAATTCTGATGGCGCTGACGACGATCTACTTCGTCGTCTGGCGCGGCGAAGGCGACTCCTTCAACGGTCCCGTCGTGTTGCTCGCCCTCGGACTCTTCGCGGGCTGGGCGGGCGTGCGCATTGATGCCCGGCCACCCACGGACGACATGGAAGAAGTGCTCCGGCGCAACTCCAACTTCGGGATGCTCCAGGTCTTTGAGACTTTTGGCGGCGGCCGTCGCTACTACCTCAACGACTATCTCACGCAGAACACCTACGACCCCGAGGCGAAGCAAAGCGTCTCGCTCTTCACCTACGGCTTGCACGGCTTCGCGCAGATTTACACGCGCGAGATCAAGGACGTGCTCTGCATCGGCATGGGTGTGGGCATCGTGCCGATGGAGTTTGCCCACGAAGGTGCGAAGGTGGACGTGGTCGAGATCAACGGCGCGGTCGTGGAAGTGGCGAAGGCGCACTTCGATCTCGAACCGGAGAAGCTCAACCTCACCATCGGTGATGGCCGGCAATTCTTGAACGCAGCTACCAGGCAATACGACGCGGTCATCCTCGATGCCTTCCTCGGCGACTCCTCGCCGTCGCACCTGATGACGCAGGAGGCCTTCACCGCGATGCGCCGCGTGCTGCGGCCGGAGGGCGTGCTGGTCATCAACAGCTTTGGCGAATTCGACGCGGGCAAGGACTACTTCACCGCGTCGCTCCACAAGACGCTCAAGTCCGTCTTCGGCGCGGTGCGCATCCACGCCAGCGGGAACGGAAACGTCTTCTTCGTCGCGACGCCAGCGAAGGAGCTCACGCAACACCGCACAATGGATTTCGACAAGATGCACATCACCGTCCGCCAGCAGGCGCGCGACGCGCTCGCCGGCATTCACGACACTGATCCGAAGAGCGGCATCGTGCTGACGGATGACTTCAACCCTGTCGAGTTCCACGACGCGAAGAACCGCGAGCAGTTCCGCCGGCAGCTCGCCTTCTCCATGCGGCCAAAGTGATGCAAGCAAGCCCCAAGACGCCGCCTGCAGCCGCGCAACGCTTTCGACTGGAGCCTTCTCCTTTCGCGGAGCGAGGGGAGAAGGTGGCCGGAGGCCGGATGAGGGGTGTGGCCACCAATGCCGACGGGGCCAACCCCTCACCCCGACCCTCTCCCCTTGCTCCGCAAAGGGAGAGGGAGATGTGGTTTGGTGCGTCGCTGCCGAATCATCTCACTTGACCAGTTGTCCTCCGTCCGTCCCATGCGCACCATTTACTTCGACTACAACGCCACCACGCCGCTGGACCCGCAGGTCCGCGCCGCGATGCTGCCGTTCCTCGACGAAGTCTGGGGCAACCCGTCGAGTGTCCATCACATCGGCCGCCGCGCGCGGGCCTTGCTCGACGACGCGCGCGACCGCTCCGCCGTGGTGCTGGGCTGCAAAGGCAGCGAAGTCGTCTTCACCAGCGGCGGCACGGAGAGCAGCAACCTTGCGGTCTTCGGCACCACACGACTGCTGCGCGACAAGGGCCGGCACCTCATCACATCGAGCATCGAGCATCACGCGGTGTTGCTGTGCTTCGACTACTTGGAACGCAAGGAAGGCTTCACCGTCACGCGCCTGCCGGTGGATTCCACGGGCCGCGTGAGCGTGGACGATCTCCGCCACGCGCTGCGGCCGGACACGACCCTCGTGAGCGTGATGGCCGCGAACAACGAGACCGGCACGCTGCAACCCGTCGCCGAACTCGGCGCGCTTTGCCGCGAGCGCGGAGTCCTCTTCCACACCGACGCCGTGCAGTGGTTTGGCAAGGAGCCGTTCGCGAGCGTGCATCAGTTCAACGCCGACCTCGTCTCGATCTGCGCGCACAAGTTCCACGGGCCGAAGGGCGCGGGCGCGCTCTACATCCGCTCGCCGCTGCATCCGGACCCGGTGCAGTTCGGCGGCGCGCATGAGAACGAGCGGCGGGCGGGCACGGAGAATTTGCCAGCCATCATCGGCTTCACCGACGCGCTGGAGCGCTTCGTGCGCGTGCCCGTCTTCGATCGAACTCACCTTGCCCCGCTCACCGCGCGCCTGCTCGCGACCGTGGACGGCTGCGAAGGCGCGCACTTCCGCGGCTCGCGGGAGCACCGGCTGGCGAACATGATCTCCTTCACCGTCGAGGGCACGGACAGCATCGCGCTGATGGCCGCGCTGGACATGGAAGGCGTCTGCGCGTCGAGCGGTTCGGCCTGCTCGGCGGGTTCGCTGGAGCCGTCGCACGTCATGCTGGCGCTGGGCGCGCCCGCCGCCGAGGCCAACGCCCTCGTGCGGCTTTCGCTGGGCCGCGCCAGCACGGCGGAGGAGGTGGACGCTGTCTGCGCGCTGCTCCCGCGCGTGCTGCGGCAGGTGCGCCGGGCTTGACAGGGACGAATCCAGCGGGGACGTTCACCGTCAGACGAATCGCCAGAACATGAAAGCCTTCACCCCACGCATCCGCGCTCAGATTGCCTTCACCCTGATTGAACTGCTCGTGGTCATCGCCATCATCGCGATCCTGGCGGGGATGCTCCTGCCTGCACTGGCGAAGGCGAAGGAAAAGGCGAAGGCCACTCAATCGCTCAACAACTTGAAGCAGTTGGGCATGTCCATGCAGATGTATGTGGCCAACTACGGCGACAAGCTGATGGCCTACTACAGCGGGGCCATCAACAATCAAAACTTCTGGATCCCGCTGTTGCGCACCAATGCAAGTCTGAGCAGTGACAGGGTCTGGCTCTGTCCCAACACACGAGCCAGTGCAAACAGTTTTCCGGTCAACTTCACACCACCAGCGACTGCCAACCCTTGGCCTGCATTTGGTGCTTGGTGGGGAGACACGGTTGTTAATCAATTTATCGGCAGCACAACGGGCAGCTACACAATCAACGCTTGGTATCAAATCCCGACCGCAGGTATCTCTGCGAACAATTTCAGGAATGCGGAAGACGGCAATCCGACCACGCAACCGCTGTTTGTGGATGGAGGATGGGTGGATACTTGGCCCACGGCTGCTGACGCTCCTCCTACCCGCGCGCTTTGGGGTGGGAATGCCAGCGGGATGCAGCGCGTGTGCATCTCCCGCCACGGGCAAGGGGTGCAGGCCGTCATGTTCGACGGCCACGTCGAATACGTGAAGCTCCCCAACCTGTGGAATCTGATCTGGCACTCGGGATACGTCCCTCCCGCCGTGCCGGTGACGGTTCCGCAGTAGGCAAGCAGCAGCCTTACTGTTTCACGGCCACGACCTGCTTCTGCTTCCCGTCGATCACGAACTTGTATCCGGCAGGAGCTTTGGGCACAGGCCCGTAGCCTTTGACTGTTGCCAGTTCGCTCACATCATTCGGCATTCGCCCATTCTGAGCGATGAACGTCTGCATCATCGCTGTCAGCACGGTGGCGTTCGACGCGGCCATCTGGGCCTCGTTGCCCGAGGCGACGGGCGCACCGGTGGGCGAAGTGGGCGTGATCTGAGCCGGTGCCGGAGGCTCGGGCACCGGCACCTCGGCCTTCTTCCGTCTGCATCCGGGCACAACCACTGCCAACAAGACACAGGCAACGAGGACTTTGAATTTCATGCGCTGAGTCTAGGCGGCGTCAGCGGCACAGGCGCAAGCTGATTCTCGCCCAAACCTAACCACGGACGAATCGCCCATTGAACCCAAACCCGGTTCCGTGTTTCATCCGTGTTCAATCCGTGGCTACGAAGCCCTTTCATCTTATGCGCCGTCTCTTGTTCCTCCTCGCCGCCGCCTGCCTGTTCACCGCTTCCCTCCGTGCCGCCGCGCCGTTCGAGCTGAAGGACGGCGACCGCGTCGTGTTCCTCGGCGACACGCTGATGGAGCGCGAGCAGCATTACGGCTGGATCGAGCTGATGCTCACCACGCGCTTCCCCGACCGGCACGTCACGTTCCGCAATCTCGGCTGGAGCGCGGACCTGCCGAACGGCGAATCGCGCCTCGGCCTCTCGCTCACGCAGGCGGGCAACGAGCCGGTGGGCGAAGCGTGGAAGCTGCTTCAGAAACAGATCGAGGAGACGAAGCCGACGGTGGCCTTCATCGGCTACGGCATGGCGGCGTCGTTCGCAGGCGAAGCGGGTCTGGCGAAGTTCAAGGAGGACTACAACCGACTGCTGGATGCGATTGAGAAGATTTCGCCGGCGTGCAGGTTTGTGCTGCTCTCATACGGTCCCAAGCCAAACTCCTACAGCCCCGAAGACGGAGGAGGCTTGCCTAAACCAACCCGCGCGCGTCTTGAACAGCTTAAGAGTTACATGGCCGCGGTTAAGCAACTGGCCGAAACTCGTCGTTTATCCTACGTCCCTGCTGACGATACCCCGATAGATTTCGGAGGTGCGCATTGGCAACACGTCGGCAAAGCGCCACTGACGGATAACTGGATTCATTATACGTCCAACGGTTATCGCGCAGTTGCACGCACTATTGAGTTCTTCCTATTTGAATCGCCTGAACCGGGAAAATGGTTCACGGCGTCGAAAAGCTTGGAACCGCTCCGCGCCGTCATCCTCCGCAAAAACGAGTTCTACTTCCACCGCTCGCGCCCGGCGAACATGGCTTACATCTTCGGTTTTCGGAAACGCGAGCAGGGCCAGAACGCCGTCGAGATTCCGCAGTTCGACCCGCTCATCGAGGCGGAGGAGAAAAAGATTTTCGAGCTGTGCAAGCATCTCAACGACGCGAGCTTCAAGCCCGGCCCCGAGTTGCAGCCTGCGAAGTTGCTCGAACGCGCCGCCGCCGCGAAGTTTACGCCGCAGCCGCATCCCGAGTTCACCGTCGCCGATGGCTTCGAGGTCACGCTCTGGGCGGAGAATCCGTTTCTGCACAAGCCGATTCAAATCAACTTCGATCCGCAAGGCCGGCTCTGGGTCGCGAGCAGCGAGGTCTATCCACAAGTCGAACCGGGCGAGGCCGCGCACGACAAGATCATCGTGCTCGAAGACACCAAGGGCGCGGGCAAGGCGGACAAGGCCACGATCTTCGCCGACGGCTTGCTGATTCCCACGGGCGTCATCCCCGGCGACGGCGGCTGCTACGTGGCGCAGAGCACGGAGCTGTTGCACTTCAAGCAGACGGACCCGAAGAAATTCGTCGGCGACCAACGGCGCATCGTGCTCTCCAGCTTCGGCACCGAGGACACGCATCACAACCTGCACACGCTTCGCTGGGGACCGGACGGCCGGCTCTGGATGAACCAGTCCATCTACACGCGCAGCGAGATTGAGACGCCCCACGGCGTCGTGCGCCTGCGCAGCGGCGGCATCATGCGCTTCGAGCCTGCGTCGCAGAAGCTGGAGGTCGTCTTCAAGGGCTGGGTCAACGCGTGGGGCCACCAGTTCGATGAGTTCGGCCAGAGCTTCGTGACGGACGGCGCGGGCTTCCAGGGCATCAACTGGGGCCTGCCCGGCGCGATGTATTTCACCTATGCAAAGGCGCGGCGCACGTTGCAAAGCATCAGCCCCGGCAACTACCCGAAGTTCGCCAGCCTCGAAATCATCCGCAGCACGCACTTTCCCGCCGACTGGCAGGGCCGCGTGGTGACGTGCGACTTCCGCGCGAACCGCGTGACGAGCTTCGACGTGGCCGAGCAGGGCGCGGGCTACGTGACCAAGCAAGGCCCCGACCTCCTGCGCACGGCGAACAACACCTTCCGGCCGATTGACGTGAAGCTCGGCCCCGACGGCGCGCTCTACATCGCCGACTGGAGCAACCCGATCATCAACCACGGCGAGGTGGACTTCCGCGACCCGCGCCGCGACCGCGAGCACGGGCGCATCTGGCGGGTGAGCGTGAAGGGCAAGGCCGTCTTGAAGAATCCTTTGGCAGCCGTTCCGATGACCATAGTCAGGGGAACTGGCAGTTCAATAAGCGAAAACTCATTCCGCCCCGCATCGACAAACGTGTTCACGCCGCAGATAGCGACACCAACACTGCTGAACGAACTGCTTTCCCCCAACCACTTCAACGCCGCGCAAGCCACACACCTGCTCGTGGAGAAAGGTTCCGCCGCCGTCGCGCCCGAGCTGAAGACGTGGACCGCGAAGCTCAAGACCGAGAAGGAACAACTCGCCGCGCTGTGGATTCACCAAGCCTTGAACCTCCCCGCGCCCGAGCTGCAAACCAAACTGCTCGCCGCGCAGGACGGCCGCATCCGCGCGGCGGCGGTGCGGGCCTTGAGCTTCGCCACCACCGCGCCGGCCCAGCCCGTCCGCATCGCCGACGCCAACGGCACTGCCAGCACTTACCTCGCGGACGCGGGCGCGAACTTCTCCGCGACCGACACGGTCGCGCGCCTCGCGAAGCTCGTCACAGACCCGCACCCGCGCGTCCGCATGGAGGCCGTGCGCGCGCTGGCGAAGTTCCCGTCCGCCAAGTCCGCCGAGCTGGTGCTCTCCGCCGTGGACGGCATCGGCACCGACCCGTTCCTCGACTACGCAGTGTGGCTCTCCATCAACGAGCTGGCGCAGCCGTTCCTCGCCGCGCTGGAGTCCGGCGCGTGGTCGCCCGACTCGCCCGCGAAGCAGCAGCAGCTTGAGTTCGCTATGAAATCGCTCGACCCCGCGCTCGCCGCGTCGAGCGTGGCGAAGATTCTCGCCGCCAAGCCGCTGACGAAGGACGGCAACGGCCCGTGGATCGAACTCATCGGCGCCGCCGGCGGCCAGGCGGAAATCAACAATCTCTGGGAAAAAGTCGCGACGCGCGACTTCAACGATGCCGCACTGATCCGCGCGCTTTCGTCGCTCGCGCAGGCCGCGCGCCTGCGCAACGTGAAGCCGTCCGGTGACGCCTCGCGCGGCATTTCGCTGCTCTATTACGCAACTTATCAGGAGCGCGTGGCGTTCGTGAATCTGCTTGGCGCGTGGAAAAATCCCGGCGCGGCCTTCGCCGAGATGGTGAAGATGGCCGGCGATGAACGCACGCCTGCGGAAGTCCGCCCCGCGCTGTTCGCCGCGTTCCGCGAGCTGGGCGCGATTGGCCCGGTGCTCGGCGCGTTGCAACCGCTGGCCGCGAAGACTTCTCCCGCAGCCATTCGTCGCGCTGCCGCCGTCACGCTCGCGTCGCTGCAGCCCGCGAAGTTCGCCGGCCTCGCGCTCGACGAACTCGCCGAGACGAAGACCGAGGCCGAGGCGCTCGATCTCTGGCGCAGCGTGCTCGTCACGAAAGGCGCGGCCAAACAGTTCGCCGACAAAGTCGCGACGAAGACCACGTTGCCAACGCACGTTGCCAGCTCCGGCCTTCGCGCCGCGCGCGAAGGCGGCCAGCCCGATCCCACGCTCGTCGCCGCGCTCACGAAGCTTGCGAACATCACCGCGCTTTCACCGGACAAGCTCACGCCCGAGAAGCTCAAGGAATTGGCCGACCTCGCGTTGAAGACCGGCGATCCCGCGCGCGGCGAGCGTGTGTATCGCCGCGCGGAGTTGGGCTGCACCTTGTGCCACAGCATCGGCGGCGTCGGTGGAAAAGTCGGCCCGGACATGACGAGCCTTGGCGCGGCGGCTCCGGCGGATTATCTCGTCGAGTCCGTGCTGCTGCCCAATGCGAAGATCAAGGAGGGCTTCCACTCGACCGTCATCACGACGAAGGACGACCAGGAGTTCAGCGGCATCCTCGTGCGCGAGACGGGACAGGAACTCATTCTCCGCAACGCGCAGAACTTGGAGGTCTCGGTGGCGAAGAACAACGTCGCAAAGCGTGCGAACGGCCTTTCGCTCATGCCCAGCGGCCTTGTGGACGCGTTGCCCGAGTCGGAGCGCAACGACCTCATCGCGTTCCTCAGCCGGCTCGGCAAGCCCGGCGACTACGACGCGAGCAAGGGCGGCGTGGCGCGCGTCTGGCGTGTGCTGCCCGTGACGCACCGCATGGACCAGGGCGGCTGGGACAAGATCACGAAGGGAGATTTCACCGCGAAGTGGACGGCGATGGAGAGCGGCATCGGCGAACACACGTGGACCACGCTCACCTCGCAGGTGAACGGCGCGCTGTCGAAGGCCGACTTCGGCCCGCTGGCCGACGTTCCCAAGCACGTCACCCTGACGAGCGTGTTTGTCGGCACGACGTTCACGCTCGCGAAAGCTGGGCAAGTGACGTTGAGTGTCGAGGGAGCCAACACCGCTGACGCGTGGCTGAACGGGAGCAAGGCGAAGGTGATGGCCCCGGGCGCCAAACAGAACCTCGCCTTGACCAGCCAGCTCCCCGCCGGCACGCACACAATCGTCATTCGCCTCGACGGCGCGAAGCTGCCGGAGAGCGTGCGCCTCAAGTCCACCGACGTGAGCTGGGCGCTGAACTGAACGCGCCTGCCCGCTCAGGCTTCCACGAACTTGATCGAGCGGGACTTTTCGGAGCGCTTGCGGGCGTTCTCATCGAGCACCTTCTTGCGCAGGCGGAGATTCTTCGGCGTGGCCTCGACGTATTCGTCCACGTCAATGTATTCCAGCGCGCGTTCGAGGCTGAGTTTCATCGGCGCATTGAGCTGAATGCCCTTGCCGTCGCCCTGCGATCGCATATTGGTGAGCTTCTTTTCCTTCACGGGGTTGACCATGAGGTCGTTGTCGCGGGCGTTCTCGCCGACGATCATGCCGACGTAGATCGCGTCGCCCGGCTCGACCATGAGGCGGCCGCGCTCTTGAACCATGTTCAACGCGTAAGGAGTCGCCTCCCCGCTGTCCATCGAGACGAGCGAGCCGTTTTTGCGCGCGGGAATTTCGCCGCGATCCTCGCCGTATTCGTGGAAGAGATGGCTCATCACGCCCATGCCCTTGGTCTGGTTGACCAGGTCGGTCTCGAAGCCGATCAGTCCGCGCATGGGCACGAGCGCCTCGACGGAGACGACCGCGCCGACGTGGTTCATGTTCGTGATCTGCGCCTTGCGGGTGGAGAGGTTCTCCATGATCGCGCCGAGATTCTCGTTCGGGACTTCGACGTAGAGCTTTTCGATGGGTTCGAGCGCGGTGTCGTTCGGGCCTTTCTTCCAGAGAACTTCCGGGCGCGAGACCAAAACCTCGTGGCCCTCGCGGCGCATCTGCTCGACGAGGATGGCGATCTGCATCTCGCCGCGTCCGGAGACGGCGAAAATTTTCGGGTCGTTCGTCGGCGCGATGCGCAGCGCGACGTTGGTGCGGATTTCCTTCACGAGCCGGTCCCAGATGTGGCGGGCGGTGACGAGCTTGCCGTCCATGCCGGCGAGCGGGCCGTCGTTGACGGCGAATTCCATCTGGATCGTCGGCGGATCAATCGGGATGTAGGGAATGGCCGGCCGCAGCTCGGAGTCGCAGATGCTTTCACCGATGAAGACATCCTCGAAACCGGTCAGCCCGACGATGTCGCCCGCGTGCGCCTCGGGCACCTCGATGCGCTTCATGCCCTCGAAGTGGAAGATCGCCGTGATCTTGCCCTTGGTGATGCGGCCGTCGCCGTGGCGGCAGATGGCGGGGTCGCTGACCTTCACCTTGCCCTCGACGATTTTCCCGAACGCGATGCGACCGAGGTAATCCGAGTAATCCAGATTCGCGACCAGCACCTGGAAACCCTCGCCCGCCTTGGCGCGCGGCGGCGGGATGTGCTTCACGATGGCGTCGAAGAGCGGCTCCATCGTGCCGCTGACGTGCTCCAATTCGACCTTCGCGTAACCGTCCTTGGCCGAGCAGTAGATGAACGGGAAGTCGAGCTGCTCGTCCGTCGCGTTGAGCGACATGAACAGCTCAAACACCTCGTCGAGCACCTTCTTGGGCGTCGCGTTGGCGCGGTCAATCTTGTTGATGACCACGATGGGCTTGGCCCCGGCCTCGAGCGCCTTGCGCAGCACGAAGCGCGTCTGCGCCTGCGGGCCGTCCGTGGCGTCCACCACGAGCAGCACGCCGTCAATCATGTTCATGATGCGCTCCACCTCGCCGCCGAAGTCGGCGTGGCCGGGCGTGTCCACGATGTTGATGTGGTAGTTCTTGTATTTGAAGGCGGCGTTCTTCGCGCGGATGGTGATGCCCTTCTCGCGTTCGAGATCCATCGAGTCCATCAGGCGCTCCTCGGAGGACTCATGCTGGTTGGCGCGGAAGGTGCCGGACTGCTTCAGGAGACAATCCACGAGCGTGGTCTTGCCGTGGTCCACGTGCGCGATGATCGCGATGTTTCGGATGTGCTGCATGTCAAAAATGTTTTCCGGCGGTTCCACGGCTCAAAGTGACCGGCATCTTCCACCAAGGCCAACGGGATGCGGGCGGTCAAACCGGGTTGCGGGAACCTGCCGGGCCGCGCACTATGGCGACCGGCGGGAAAAGGTCAAGCGGCGGTTCAGCGTTTCTTTCCCCCACCGGATCCGCCCCGCTGGGCAGGTCCGCTGAAAAAAAGCCCCAAATAAAGGTTGACGCCCGTTCTGCCCAGGCGCCAAATCCCAGCCGTCATCCGTAAAAAAGGTCATGAGCTGGGGATGCTCGCAGAGGTATGTCAAACTCCCCAATGCAGCGAATCCGCATTGGGCGCGACCTCGTCGTTGCTCCTCACCCAGCCTCCGCGCGGCCCGCATCCCGGCCTTCGCCCGGCTTTCTGCCCGGCCAAACACTGTGGCGGCGCTCCGCGAGCGCCGGACGGCCTTCGTGACCCGCCGGAACCGCCCCTTTGGCCACCCGTCCCGGCGCTTCAACGCGCAAAAAACGGTGTTTGGAACCTTAACTTCGGACTTTGACGGCTTGACGCCGGAGTTTGATGCCCTAACTCCGGTGTTGGATGCCTTAACTTCGGACTTTGAAAGCTTAATTTCGAGGTTTGACGCGCTAAATTGGGACTTTGAAACCTTAAACTGGGACTTTGGTGGCACACCACCCCGGTTTGAAGCCTTAATTTGGGACTTTATGGCACACTTGCCGGCTGTCAGCGGCCAGCCATCAGCCTTCAGCCGGCGAAACGTGCCCCTTCCCGCTCATTCCTCACCCTTTAGTCAATCGCCCCCGGTGCCCTGGCCTCGCCTCTCAACGCTCAACTTTCAACCCTCAACTTCCTAAAAATCATGGCTGATCCCACCCCACCACCCGACCCGAATCCCACCCCCACGCCCGCCAAAAGCACGGCGACGCGCAACAAAATCAACCAAGCCCACCTCCAAGCCGTCGAGGACGCCAAAGCCATCGCCGCCGCTGCTTTGGACCCCGCGCACGCCGCCGGCCTCGCCGCCGTGGAACTCGATGAAGACCTCCCCGCCGAGGTGACCGCCCAGGCCATCGCCCTCGAAACGGAGCTGGGCGACCACCTTGCCACCGTCGGCAGCAAGAAAGGCGTGACCGAGGAGGAGAAACAAGCCCGCGACGCCCTGCTGGCCATCATTGATCCCATCCAAACCGCCCTCACCCGCATTCCGGCGGGCGACGACCCCGCCATCCGCATCGCCTACTCCATTGGCGTCAAGCCCGCGCTCATCAACACCAAGCTCCAGGGCGTGATCGTGGCCGCCAAAGCCATCCACGCGCGCCTCATCCCCGGTGAAGGTGCAGCCCCGCCCAAAGAAGTCCTCCCCGGCATCACCGCGCTGGGTAAAATCAAGGACCTTGGCGACGCCATCGCCGCCTACGAAGCCAAGAACAAGGATCAAGGCGACCTCAAGACCAAAGCCGGCCGCGAAGTGGAAGCCCTCCTCGCCGACGTGGCCGCCCTCAGCGCCAAAGCCCGCGCCATCCAAAAAGCCGCCGAACAAGCCTGGCCCTACCGCGCCAAAGGCGTGAAGACGATCCGCAAGGCCTTTCAGTTGCCGGCGGACCGGCCGTTTGCGGGCTGATGAATCCGCAGCCATGCTTGGTCCCGGCAGTGATGAATCATCACCGACAACTCGGCATCGGCGCGGCGATGATCGGCTGGGTGCGAGCCGCACGGGCCACCGGCTGCGCGATGCTCTGCTACGTCACGTCCAAGGAACACCTCGGCCTGCCGAACAAGAAAGACGTGAAAGACGGCGTCATCGGTGCTTACGCACGGCCACCATTCGCCGCGCTCCGCAAGGTGGCCGCCACGCCAGTGGCCCATCCCGGCGCGCAATACCGCGACAACGCGTTGAGCAAGGCGCGCTTTGAATTCCGCTGGGAAGATCAATTCAACCTCAGCCTCGACCCCGTCACCGCGCGCGAATTCCACGACGAAACCCTTCCGCAGGAAGGCGCAAAGACCGCGCACTTCTGCTCCATGTGCGGCCCGCACTTCTGCTCGATGAAGATCACCGAAGACGTCCGCAAATACGCCGCCGAACAAGGCGTGAGCGAAGAAGAAGCCCTCAAACGCGGCATGGAAGAAAAGTCGAAGGAGTTCGTGGAAAAAGGCGCGGAGGTTTACGCGAAGGTTTGAAATTGAAATGAATGAGCATCTCGGAAGTAGATTTGAAGATACTCTGGGGCAAAGCAGCCGGACGATGTAGTTGTCCAGGTTGCTCTAACATTTGCATCAGCTACTTTGAAAAATCGGGAGATAAAGTCCTTGGCGAAATGGCTCACGTCATTCCGCAAAGCAGCAAAGGGCCAGATACTTATGAGAACCTGATTCTGCTCTGTCCGTATCACCACGAAATGGTTGATAAAGCATCTGCCGATTTTCCGTTAGAACTACTGCATCAGTGGAAGCGCCAACACGAGTTGCGGGTTGAGCAGTCTCTGGAAGGAGCACAATTCACAGATGCGAAGTCGCTGTTTTTGTTCGCAGAGAAGGTTTTGATTGAGAATCGTGCTATTCATCAAAAATACGGACCTGAGTCAGCCGCTGCCGCCGCGAACCCGCTGAGCGAAGGGGCAATTATGTGGTCGCTACGAAAGTGTGATACGATTTTGCCAAACAATCGGAAAATCATAAACGCGTTCACGCGAAATCATGACTGCCTTTCGGCGGATCAATGGAAGATATTCGTGGATTTCCGCGAACACGCTGTGGCTCTTGAACGAAATAGTTACAAACGAATGGACAGGGAAATTGTTCCGAGGTTTCCGCCTACCTTTCAAGAAATGCTTGCGTCTTATGCCAAATGACTCAGGAGTTCCAAGTTGGAATAGCGTCCAATTCTTTCAAAACGCGATTGCCACACATCGCGCGGTCGAATCGGTGGTCGACAGAGGTGAGAACGTGTTTGTCATCAATCGCAAGGCTCATTCACCGGTCGTGGTGTTTCTCACAGACGTCTATACCGTTGGTATAGCCGACTTGATAGACGCAATCGCTCGGATTCCTGGAGACCTCTGCGAAACTCCCCTCAGGCCCGAGCGTCATAGAACGGCATGCAC
>CAYZJP010000117.1:0-15429 GCA_964478755.1 uncultured Klebsiella sp. | reverse complement strand
CAATACACCGCCACCGTGACCGCCAGCGCCCAGCCGGTGGTGATGACGATCCAGCCGCCGTTCTGGCCTTTGGACTTGTTGAGGAGGACGTTCGCCACCACGCCGTCGCCGAGGAGGACGAGGATCATGGTGCCGAGCAGTTCAGCGAGGAAGGGTGACATGGAGTTGTGCAGTTGTTCGTTTGGAAACGACGCGAGAGTAGCAGGCGAGTCGTGGCGCGCAATGCCGAAGCCCGCGCGGCGGTTCAGTCCGCGATGCGGGCGCCGATGGTCGCCAGCTCCGCGAGCCGGTCCTCCGGCTGGCCCGCCGCCCAGCAGATGCCGCGGAAGACCAGCACGCGATAGACCGGGTCGTCGAAGCTCCAGTTGTAGTGGCCCGGCACCGACACGAAGACGCGGCCCTTGCCGACGGTTCGCGTCCAGAGCTGCGGGCGGAGCTGGCCGTCTTCCTCGCTGCTCGCGAGGAGTTGCACGTCCTTCGGGTCGCCCTGGAATTGCCAGTAAGTCTCGTCCACGAACTTCTCGCGCGTGAAGCTCGTGGGCGTGAAGCCCTTCGCCAGCGGGTGCTCGTGGAAGACGAGGTCAATCGCGCCGTGACGATACTTGAGCTTCGTGGAATCGCTCGCGAGGCCGATGCGCCGCGCGAAGGCTAGCGCGTTCGTGCGCGCCTCGACGGCCCAGTGGAAATACGCCGCCCCGCCGCCGCGCGCGAGATAAGCGTCGAGTTCCCTGCCGCGCTCCTCGTCCCACGCCGGGTTGTTGTTGAAGAAGCAGATGACGTTCGCCTTCGCGAACTGCTCGGCGCTGGGCCACTTGTCGGCCGTGCTCACGGTCACGTTGTCCGCGAGCGGGAGCAGTTTGCTCCAACGCTTTTGCCACAGCGGATAATCATGCTCGCCCTTCCCGTGATCCTTCGGCCCGGCGCAAAGCACCATATGTAGGTCAGGCATCTTGCCTGACTTCTGACTTCCTCCGGCGCTTCCGACCGCTGACGCGGGAACTGAAGTTAGAGAGACAGGCGGGACGCCTGTCCTACTTTGGGCGAGCAGCGCCTCAACTTCGGCGCGCTTGCGCGGCGGTGGCGGTGGGGTGTTGCCTTCGATGGGCGCGGGTTCGAGCGGGACGGTGAGGAGGAAGGTCATCAGGTCGCGCACCTGCTCCGCGTTCAGCGATGCCAGCAAACCTTCCGGCATCAGCGATAGCGTGGACGCGCGCAGCGCCTTCACCTTCGTGCGTGGGACGACGAGCGTCTTGCCAGTCGCGTCCGCCAGCCGCAACTCAGCCGCGCTCTCGCCGACCACGACGCCGGTGAGCGACTCGCCATCCGTGAGGTCCACGACGAACGCGGTGTGATCCGGGTTGATGGCCGCGCTCGGCTCGCGGATGTCGCGCAGCACGCTGGCGTAATCGCGGTGCAGCAGGTTCGAGAGGTCCGGCCCGACGGCCGTGCCCTCGCCGCGGATGCGGTGGCACTTGGCGCAGCCGACCTGCTCGCTGTGGAAGAGTCGCCGCCCCGCGAGCCAGCGGCCCCCGGCGATTTCAGGAATGACGCGCTCGGTGGCTAGCGGAGTCGGCTCGGATGTTTGCTCGGCCCAGGGGAGGTAGAAGCGGCGGAGAGGGAAGGGGCGGGCGATAGTGAGTTCGTATTCAGGCTCCTCGGGCTGAAGCCATGGAAAATAGAGGTGCCGGAACGAAGTTGGAGTGAACCTGCGAACCAATGGCTGATCGGAAAGCCGCCATGTCACTGACACATCAGGATCATAGGAACGCGCTCTCGTCTGCACTGTGGCGCGAGACCAGCTCCCATTCGGACTCACCTGTGCAGATTGTGAGGAGTTACTCGGCAACGCAATGATGAGTCCCGGCTTCAAATCCGGAGACTGCGCGTCAATGCGGGGGTGCGCAGAACCAGAGATTTCAATGTCCAGTCGTTCTCGCGGCTCTTGGTAATCCAACTTTGACCCCGGTTGCACGGCGGGCTGGAGCATACGGTTGAAGTCGAACTGGGATGTCATTGTCAGACTCCCTACCCCGAGATGAAGCGACCACAACCGCTCATGCTCCGCACTGCCGATGGTGAACGTCTTCGACACCTCTGTATCCAGATGCGGCAGCCAACCACTCCACGTCTCTTTTCCGTCCTTCGAAGTCCACTTCGCTTCGACGCCATGGTTGTCCACGAGCAGCTCGATGTCGTCGTCCGGCTCCGCCCTCTCATTAGCACCGGGCTTCAGCCCGGTGTTGCCCGCCGTCGCGGGGGGAAAACCGTTTAAACGGTTTCTCCCGTCGGCCTCTGAAGACACCCGGTTGATACCGTGTGCTAATGAGAGGGTCGCGCCTGCGCCCGGAGCGCCGGTTTCCAAACCGGCACGTTCAAGGCTCGCTCGGCTCACGCCGGTTTGGAAACCGGCGCTCCGCGAGACATTCGGTATCCGCACCGCGTAGTTCACCGCCGCCGTGCGCGGGGCGGTGTGGAGGATGATGTTCCGGCGGTCAGGCGTGACGCTCGCGGCGAGCACGGGCACGTCGTAACGCGGCGCGGCCTTCTGGTCGTGCACGACCTGGTAGCCGGGCCACATCACCTCGAAGCGGTCGCCGGGCATCACGTATTTGCCGGCGGTGATGCTCGTGCGCTTGGCGAGGTCGCGCAGGTTCGCCGGGTCGAGCGGCTTGTCGAACGCGATGCGAATCTCCGTCGCGCTCGCGCTCCACGTCAGCACGGGCTGTGGCGCGTTTGTGTCGCTGTAGCGAATGAGAAAAATCCGGCCGTCGCCGTTCGGGCCGGTGCCCCAATCGGGTTTTCCGGTGTGACACGACACGAGCAAATCGCCGCGCGGCGTGAGACACACTTCCACCGTGAGCAAGTTGAGGCACGCGATGAGATGGTTCTGCGCGACGTAGCCGGCGGCGGTCTTGACAAGTTTCGTTCGGAAGATTTTCCCGCGCGATTCACCCGCGATAAACACATCGCCCGCCCAGCGCGCCGGGCCAAATGTTTTTCCGCCGTTTACCGGTTCGTTGAACGCCAGCCCGCACGTGCTCTGGTGCTGCGGCGCGTAATCAAACGTGCTCGGCTCGTCGAAGACGTTCGGCAGATGCTTCGGGTGGCGCGGCGGGAAGCCGTAGTGCCGGCCCGGCTGGATGTGCAGCAACTCGTCGAAGGGATTTCCGTTCGGCAGCCACGTCGCGCCTTCCTGGTCGGTGCAAAACAAATCGCCGAGTTTGTTGAACGCCATCGCGACCGGGAAGCGCACGCCGGTGCAGACGACCTCGCGCTTCGAGAAATCCGGCGCGACCTTCAGCACCGTGCCGCGCTCGGATTTGATGTCGAACTGCGACTTGCCGTCGGCATCGAGCAGGTAGCCGTTGGCGTAGTTCGCCGCGCCGAGTGCGAAGTAGATGCTGCCGTCCTTGTCCAGCGCGCAGCCGATGGCGTCCACGTTCTGCGTGATCTCCTTCCAGCCGGTCGCGACGATGATTTCTTCGTCGGCGCGGTCGTCGCCGTTCTTGTCCACGATGAGCGAGAGCTTGCCTTTCGACGGCACGAAGACGCCTTGCCCGTGCTTGTAGCCGGGCGGCGTGACGGCCATGCCGATCGGCCCGCGCAACTTACCGGTGCCGTCAAAAAATAATTCAACCTTGTCCAGAATGCCGTCGCCCTTCGAGTCGGAGAGCAGCCAGATCTGGCCGTTATAGCCAAGCGCGTAGCACTTGCCGTCGGCCCGAAACTTCAGCGTGTTGATGTTTTTCAACTCCAGCGGCAGCTCGCGCACGGTGAAGCCTGGCACGAGCATCTGCACGGCGGACGGGTTCGCGACGACCTCGAGCGGACGCGCGCCGCCGGGCTGCGGGCCAAGCGCGAGTGCGCGCAATGGCGCGTGTTTCTCCTCCAAGTATTTCTCAACGGCGACGCGTTCGGCCTGCGGAAGCACGCGGCTGAAGAGGATTACCTCGGCAATGTCGCCGTCGAGGAAGCCCTGTGCGTGCGGCGGCTCCGGCGTGTTCGAGTAGAGGCGCGCGCCGAGCGTGAACTCGTCGCAGCGCAGCACCGAGCCGGCGATGCGCTCGCGCCGGTCCTGACCGCCGCCGTCCACGAAAAGCCGCGCGCCGTTCGTGCCCGGTTGCGACGTGACCGTGAGCACCTGCCAGCGATTGAACGCGCCGGGCGTCGTGCGGAGATTCTTCTGACCGGCCATGCCCGCGCCCTCGACATTCACCGTTGAGAAGTTCGGCGAACCGGTGCCGCCGAGATCCACGTTGAAACCAGTGGTGTAGTCGTTCTGCGAAGTCGCCGCGAACGCCAGCAGGCCGCGGAAATAACCCTCGTTCGACTTCGGCGCGACGACGATGAACACGGTGAGATTGGTGAACACGCGGCGCAGGTTTGCTGCGGCCAGGAAATCGTCCTTGCCGTCGAAGCGGAGGAAGGCATTCGTCCCGGCTTGCTTGAACTTCGGCTGCGCGTCCGCCACGCGTTGCGTCAAGTCGCGCTGCTGACCGGAGCCGTCGAGCAACACATCCACGAGCGAGCCGTCGTTGAGCGGCGGGAGTTTGTGCGCCTGCCGCGCGGCATTTTGCTTCGTCGCGTCGAGCCAGAGTTCGAGGCCCTTGTCGGTCGGCAGCTTCGCGTCGGCCCACGATTCGGCGGCGCGAGACACGAGCGGGACCGACAGCAGCGGGACAAGCAACAGGAGGCGGGCGACGATGTTCATGCAGCAGAGACAGCTTGATGCCACTATGCGGCGCACTGCGGCAAGTTGAATCCAAGCGCGCTGAGGCCGGAACACGCCCATCTTTTCCATTCTCTCGCACCGGCCTCACGACTAGCCTGCGAACGTGTTGCCGGAACGAAAATGGGAAGCCGAGCCGCTGCTGCGCTTTGTCGCTGGCGTGTGCCTCTGCATCTCCGTGGGCGCGCTGGCGGCCAGCGCACTCCTGCCGCGCGCGGCGGCGGATACGATCGAGGGCCGGTTCTTCATGCTCGTCACCAACGCCGTCGTGCTGCACGGCGGCGTGCTGCTGCTGACGGCAGTCTTTCTCCGCGCGCATGGCATAGGCTGGTGCGAAGGCTTCGGCTGGCGCGCTGAGGGATTGCGCCGCGCGATTGCGCTCGGTGTGCTCGGCGTGGTCATCGCGTTGCCAATCGCGCTGACACTGCAACACCTGGCGCAGCGCGGCATGACCGGCCTGCAGGAGCAGCTCGTCGCGCACGACATCACGACGCTCAATCTGAAGCCCGAAGCGCAGCAGCTCGTGCAGACGCTGCAACAGACGGAAACCGTGGGGCAACGCGTGTTCTTTGCGTTCCTCGCCATCGTGTTCGCGCCGCTGGTGGAGGAAGTTTTGTTTCGCGGCATCCTCTATCCGGCCATCAAACAGCGCGGCCATCCGCGGCTCGCGCTGTGGGGCACGTCGCTTGTGTTCGCGCTGATGCACGCGAACATGGCGACCTTCCTCCCGCTCACATTCCTCGCGCTGGTGCTCGTGCTGCTCTACGAACGCACTGGCAACCTGCTCGCACCCATCGTGACACACGGCCTGTTCAACGCGGCGAACTTCGTTGGCCTTTTTTACCAACGAGAGTTGAGCGAGTTTTTCAGGCCGTGGATGGAATTCATCAACCTGCCCACGTGAAAGAGTTCGACCTCATCGCGCGTCTCGCAGCCACGTTGCCCACGCATGATTCTGTGCTCACTGGCGCAGGCGACGACTGCGCCGTGCTCGACCTCGGGCTGCCGCATCATCTCGTGCTGTTCAAGACCGATGCTGTGGTGGAGGGCATTCATTTCACCGCCGACGCGTCACCGGAGAAAATCGGCCACAAGGCGATCGCCCGCTGCCTCAGCGACATTGCCGCGATGGCCGGCACGCCGACGCACGCGGTCGTCACGCTCGCGTTGCCAGAGAAGTTCGATGCCGCGCGCATCGAGGCCATCTACACGGGCATGAACGCGCTCGCCCGGAAGCACGGCGTCGCCATCGTCGGCGGCGAGACAACCGCGAATCCTGAGCGACTCCTGCTCTCCATCGCGCTGCTCGGCACCGTGCCGCGCAGCCGGCAAGTGCTTCGCTCTGGCGCGAAGCCCGGCGATGCGATCTTCGTCACCGGCACGCTCGGCGGCTCGCTCGAAGGGCGGCACCTCGACTTCGAACCGCGACTCGCCGAGGCGCGCTGGCTGGCCGAACGCTTCACCCTCCACGCGATGATTGACCTCAGTGATGGTCTCGCCGGCGACCTGCGGCACATTCTCACCGCCGGCGGTTTAGGCGCGGAACTGCACTCCAGCGCCATCCCCATCAGCCGCGCTGCGAAGTTGCTGGCGCGCGAAGAATCTTCAGCGAAGCCGCCGCTCCTCGCCGCGCTCACAGATGGCGAGGATTTTGAACTGCTCTTCACCGTCGCCAGCCGCACCGCCGTGCCGCTGCTGGATGCGTGGAAGGCGCAGTTTCCCGACGTGAAACTTTCGTGCATCGGCAAGATCACGGCCACCTCCGGCCTGCGCCTGCGCGACGCGCGCGGGCTGCGCGAGTTCAACCTGCGCGGCTACGAACATTTTTTTAGTTGAGCCACACATGAACACAGATGGGCACAGATGGATCGGCCACAAGAGGGCACAAAAGCTGAACACTGTTGGGTTGGCTCTGTGCTCTTTGCGCCCTTTCGCGGCTGTTCCTGTGCTTCTTCATCTGTGTTTGTCTGTGTCCATCTGTGGCTAATGAAAGTGGTGCTTGCCAACTCGCCCGAGGAAACCGCCGCGCTTGGCGAGGCGTGGGCGCGGGAGGTCGCGTCGGGCTGGACGCTCGCGCTCTGCGGCGATCTCGGTGCGGGCAAGACGCAACTCGTGAAAGGTCTCGCGCGAGGCCTCGGTTTCACGGGCCGCGTAGCGTCGCCGACGTTCGCGCTAGTCAACGAATACTCCGGCGGACGCCTGCCGCTCTTTCACCTCGACCTTTACCGGCTCGACACGCGCGAGCAAATCGCCGCGGTTGGATTGGACGAATACTTCTTTACGCCGCGCGGCGTGACCGTGGTGGAGTGGGCGGAGCGGTGGTTTGGGCAAGGGCAAAAGGCAAAAGGAAATGGGCAAAACGGTGAAGGTCGGTTGCGATGGGTGACTTTTTACAACGAGAGCGAGACGCGGCGACGCATCGAGTATGAAGATTTTGGCACTTGAATTTTCCTCCGCGCGGCGCGGCGTGGCGGTGCTGGACGGCGCGACAGTTCTCGGCCTCGCCGAGGCTGAGGGCTTGGTGCCCGGAGCCTTTGCCCTCATTGAGGTTGCGCTGCGCGGGGCGAAGCTCGAGCGCGAAGCCATCGAGTGCATCGCTGTCGGTCTCGGCCCTGGTTCTTACACGGGCATCCGCTCCGCCATCGCACTGGCGCAAGGCTGGCAGTTCGCATCCGGTGTGAAACTACTCGGTGTGAGCAGCGCAGAGGTGCTGGCGAGCACGGCGCGGGCGGCGGGCGCGACGGGACGCGTCGCGGTGGTGGTCGATGCCTTGCGCGGGGAATTTTACTCGGCCAGTTACGAAATCACGGCGGACGGCTGGCGGGAGACGGCTCCGTTGCGTTTGCTCAAGCGCGAAGACATCGAGGTTTTGGCAGCGGGCGGTGAAGCGGTGGTCAACCCGGATGCGAGCTGTCCGTTTGCGGGAGTAAAATTGCTGCGTCCGTCCGCTGGCGAGCTGGGACGGCTGGCTTCGGCGCGAATTGATTTCCAATCAGGCGAGAAGCTCGAGCCGATTTATCTGCGCGAGACGAACTTCGCGAAGGCTCCGCCAGCGAGATTTTACTGAAGGCGGGTGTTCCTATTGATAATGCGGCGGCTTCTGGTTGTTGGTCCGGATGCGCTCCAGCTCCGCGCTTTCGAGCGCCTGGGAGGCGACCGAAACTTCCTTCTGAATCCGCGCGAGGACACGGGCCTGCTCGACAACGACTTGGTTGAGCTGTTCGTGCTGGTGCTCCAGGTGCGCGAGGGCGGATTCAAGTTTCTCCAGACGGGCAGCGGTCGCGATGTCCATGAGCCGAGGGTGGTGCGGGAAATCGCGGATGGCCAGCGGGGAATCGGCCCGCCACGCAAATGTCACTTCCCAGCCACGCGCCGTATGCCTAGGCTGCGCTCCCTTTGGCATGGCTACCAGCGTGACCCAGTTCGGACCGGAGCACTTCCTCAACCGCGAGTTGAGCTGGCTGGCCTTCAACCAGCGCGTGCTCGATGAGGCGCTGGACCCCTCGACGCCGCTGCTGGAGCGCGTGAAGTTTTTCTGCATCACCAGCTCGAACCTCGACGAGTTTTTCGAGGTGCGCGTGGCCGGCATCAAGCAGCAAATCGAGAGCGACGTGGTCGAACGCAGCGTGGACGGACTGACCGCGACGGAGACTTTCCGCGCGATCAACCGCCGCGTTCGCGAAATGGTCGAGGCGCAGTTCCGGTGCTGGCGCGAGCAGCTCGTGCCCGCGTTGGCGCGGGGCGGCATCCGCTTTCTGGATTTCGCCGAGCTTGATCCCGGTGATCGCCTGTGGGTGGAGAGCTATTACCAGAAGCAAGTCTGGCCCGTGCTCACGCCGCTGGGCTTGGACCCTGCGCATCCGTTCCCGCAACTCCTCAACAAAACGCTGAACCTCATCGTGCAGCTCGAGGTGCGGCTGCACGGCGAAACCCAACGCCGGCTCGCCGTCGTGCAGGTGCCGCGCGCGTTGCCGCGACTCGTGAAGCTCCCGCGGGGCGACTCGCGGCAGGATTACGTTCACCTCGCGCACCTCATCGGGCATTACCTCGCGGATTTGTTTCCGGGGACAAAGCTGCTCGGGCACTGGCAGTTTCGCGTCACGCGCAACAGCGAGCTTTACATAGACGAGGAGGACGCGGCGAACCTCATCAAGGCCGTCGAGGAGGAGTTGCACAACCGCCGCAAAGGCGAGGCTGTGCGGCTGGAAGTCTCGGCGGACTGCCCGCCGGAAATCCGCGCCGAGCTGCTGGAGAAACTGCACCTGACCGAGGATGACCTTTACGTCATTGACGGCCCCATCAACCCCGTGCGGCTCATGGCCATCGTCGCGGGCGATCACTCGCCGGAGCTGCGCGACCCGCCGTTTATCGCGCGGGTCGCGCCCGCGTTGCGCGAGCAGCCGGACTTGTTCGCCGCGGTGCGCGAGCGCGACGTGCTGCTGCACCATCCGTTCGACAATTTCAGCAGCGTGGTCGAGTTCCTCGCGCAGGCGGCGGAAGACCCGGACGTGCTCGCCATCAAGATGACGCTCTACCGCACGGGCGGCGACCCGCGCATCGTCGGTGCGCTGATGAACGCCGTGCGCAACGGCAAGCAAGTCACCGCAGTCGTCGAGCTGAAGGCGCGCTTCGACGAGGCGAACAACATCGCGTGGGCACGGCGGCTCGAGGAGGCGGGCGTCCATGTCGTCTATGGCCTCGTGGGCTACAAGGTCCACGGCAAGATGACGCTCGTGGTGCGCCGCGACGCCGACCGCATTCGCCGTTACGTCCACCTCGCGACCGGCAACTACAACGCCACGACCGCGCGCTTTTACACGGACCTTGGCCTGCTCACGTGCCGCGCGGACTTCGGCGAGGACGCGTCGTCGCTCTTCAACCTGCTCACCGGCATCTGCCAGTTCCAAGGCACGCGCAAGTTCATCGTCGCGCCGTTCGAGATGCAGAAGCGGATGCTCAAGCTCATCGAGCGCGAAGCCGTCAACGCGCGGCGCGGCCTGCCCGCGCGCATCATCGCCAAGATGAACGCGCTCGTGGACCGCGAGATCATCGAGGCTCTCTACCGTGCGTCGCAGGCGGGCGTGAAGATTGACCTCATCGTGCGCGGCATCTGCTGCCTGCGGCCCGGCGTGAAGGGCGCGAGCGAAAACATCGCCGTGCGCAGCGTCGTGGACCGCTTTCTCGAACACAGCCGCATCTTTTATTTCGAGAACGCCTGCCAGCCAGAGGTCTTCGTCGGCAGCGCGGACTGGATGCCGAGGAATTTCTTCCGCCGCGTCGAGGTCGTCTTCCCCATCGAGGACGGCAACCTCCGCGACCGCGTGCAACGCGAACTGCTCGACACCGTGCTGGCCGACAACGTGAAGGCGCGCGTGCTGCAACCAGACGGCTCCTACCGCCGTCTCGCGCCCAAACGCGGCGCAACAGCGGTGCGCAGTCAATCGGAGTTCATCCGGATGTCCTCAAACGGAGCCGCGCCCAAGGGGAAGTCCGCGAAGGAAAAATTGCGCGCACCAGTGGTGAAGCTGCGGCCACGGCCGTGAAGCGGAACGTGGCCTTCTGGCCGCAGCAGCGCGCGCGGTTGAACGCGTTCTCCGAATGCCCTTTCCTCTCCGACCTTCTGTGGCGTGAACCCTGCGTCTCGTCATTCCGGCGCGTCGGCCTGGATGCCGGCGAGGATGTCAGCGATGCGCTCAATGTTCACCTGGCAATCGGCGAGCGCTTTCGGCACTTCAGAGGCGAGGTAGTCCACATCAGTCGCGCGGTCCGCGGCGGTGGCCTTGGCGAGCAGTTCGGGAGTGAGCTTCTGCGCGGTGACGGCGGCGAGCAGCTCCTTGTCCGCGCGCAACAGCGGCAGCAACTGGCGCGCGGCGTCCTCGGCGAAACGCACCTTGTCGCGCACGGCCTCCAGCAGCGGGCCAAGCTCGGTGGCGATGGCGGCGGCCATCACGGCGAGGTTGCCGGAGTCGCCCGCGCGCTGAAGCTGGATGGCGAGGCGGAAGTTCTCCTTTTCCGCACGGTCGCGCTCGGTGATGTCGCGCGAGACGAGGACGAGATTGCCCGCGTTGGTGTCGCCCTCGCGCACGATGCTGGCGTGCGCCTCAAACCTGCGCCAGTAACCCTGCTTGTGCTGGAGGCGGTATTCGAGCACCTGGTCGCTGGTCTGACGCAGCGCGGATTTGATGGTGTCCACGGTCGAGGCGCGGTCCTCCGGGTGGACGAGTGAAAAAAGCGAGCCGCGCAGCAGCTCCTCGGCAGCGTAGCCGAGGGTGTGGATCACGGACGGGCTGAGGTATTGTGGCCGGCCGGTGCCGTCCACGACGATGATCAGATCGGCGGCGTTCTCGGTGATGAGGCGGAAGCGCTCCTCGCTGCGGCGCAGACGCTGCTCGGTGCGCTTGTAGTTGGTGACGCTCTGCTGGAGCAGGTCCACGGCGTTGCGCAGCTCGGCGGTGCGGGCGGTGACCATGCGTTCGAGCTGGTCCATTTTGAGTTTGGCCTCCTGCGCGAGCCTCCACTTCTCGGTCATCGCGCACGCGAGCTGGAGAACCTCGACGTTGTCGAACGGCTTCTTGAGCAGCACCAACTTGTCCGAGTAGCCGACCTTGCCGATCATCTCGTCCCAAGAGTAGTCCGAGTAGGCGGTGCAGATGACGATCTGCGTGTCGGGCGCGACCTCCCAGATTTTCACGGTCGTTTCGATGCCATCAATGCCCGGCGGCATCCGCACGTCCACGAAGGCCATCGAATAAGGCGTCCCCGCCTCGCGTGCCTTTTGAATTTTCTCCACGCCTTCCAGACCCTGTGAAGCGTAGTCGAGATTGAATGTCGCGCGCTGGGGGCGCGACTCGGCCGTGTCGCCGAAGAGCGCCTCTTCCGCGGCGTTCATGCCGCCGTCGGCGCCGCTGTCGGTGAGCACTTTGCGGAAGTCCTCGTGAATTGCCCGGTTGTCGTCAATGACCAGGATGCGTTTGTTTTCGGGGATGCTGCTCAAGGTTTTTTCTCCTCCTTCGGTTGCGACGGCAGTTCGAGGGTGAACGTCGCGCCCTTGCCGAGCCCCTCGCTGTGAACCGTGAGCGAACCGCCCATCTCCTTCGCGGCGAGCGCGGAGCTGTGCAGGCCGAAGCCGTGGCCGCCCTGCCGCGTGGTGAAGCCGTGCGCGAAAATCCGCGCGACGTTCTCCAGCGCGATGCCCAGGCCATTGTCGAGGACTTGAACGCTCACGCCGCCGTGGCCGTTGGGCGCGATGCGGATGGTGAGCTGTTTCTTGCCGTCGAGATTCGCCTCCATCGCCTGCTTGGCGTTGCGGATGAGGTTGTTGAGGATTTGCAAAACCTTGTGCTTCTCGGCCAGCACCGTCGGCACGGGGCTGAACTGGCGGATCACCATCACGTCATGGCGCGTGAGCGCGGTGAGCTGCATCCGCAGCGCCATCTCGACGAGGTCCGCCGCGATGATCGGCTCGATGGTGCCGCCAACCTTCGCGTAGCCCTGCTGCGTGGCGACGATGTCGCGGATGTGGTCCACGCTCTTGCGCATCTCGTCAAGCTCGCGCAGGAGGGTCTGCTGCTCGTCGGCGAGATGCTTGCCGAGCTGTTCGAGGTAGCTGGGGATTTGCTTGCCCTTCTCGTCCTGAGTAAGAAACACGCTGAGATTCTGGCCGTGCTCCTTGAGCATGGCGGCGAGGCGCGCGAGGTTCACAGCCTTGCTGCGGCGCACCATGTCGCTGACGAGCGTGGCGGCGACGTTCACGCTGTTGAGGACGTTGCCGATGTTGTGCAGCACGCCAGTGGCGACCTCCGCCATGCCGGCAGCGCGCGAGGCCTCGATGAGTTCCTTGCTCTTCTGCTGCAGCTCGTCCTCGGCGCGCTTGAGCGCCGTGATGTCGCGAGAGATGCCGATGATGCCGGCGATTTGCCCGATGCGATCGTAAATGGGCACCTTCGTCACCGACGCCCAAATCGGCTCGCCGTCGGGGCCGATCTGCTTTTCAACCTTGGCGACGAGCGTCTCGCCCGTGGCCATGATGTGCTCCTCGTCGTGGATGAACTGTCGCGCCAGCTCCGGCGGATGGAAATCAAAGTCCGTCTTGCCGACGACCTGTTCCGGCGCGGTCATGCCCAGCCGCGTGACGAGCGCCTTGCCGACCTTGATAAAGCGCGACTGGGCGTTCTTGAAGTAGATGCGGTCGGGGATGTTGTCCAGCAACGCCTGCAACATGTCGCTGGAGTTCTGCAATTCCTCCTCCGCGCGCTTGAGGGCGGTGATGTCCTTGCTGATGCCGAACGTGCCGATGACCTGGCCCGCCGGGTTGCGCCACGGGAGCTTGGACGTGAGCACCCACGAGCTGCGTCCGTCGGGCAGCGTTTCCTTCTCCACCTTGCCGAGAATCGGTTTGCCAGTGCGGATGACCTCCTGCTCGTCGGCGAAGGCGGCCAGGCCATGCTCCTCGCTGAACAGGTCCAGGTCGCTCTTGCCCACCAGCTCGTTCGGGTCGTCGAAGCCCACGCGTTGCGCGAGTGAAATGCTCGCGCGGACAAAGCGCGACTCCAGATCCTTGAAATACACCGCGTCCGGCACGCTCTGGAGAAACATATCCATCAACGCGCGCTCGAACTGCGCCTCCTGCTCGAAGCCCGACTTCGCGGCGGTCTCCGCCGCGAACCGGTCGCGGTTCAACGAGGCGGTCGAAGCTTTCGCCGCCCGCAGCTCGCGGTGCAGGCCCGCCTTGCCGCCAAGCACGCGGATGAGTTGGAGCGCCTCCCCCGCGTCGAATGGCTGCCGCAGCAACACGATCCTGTCTGATGCCCCGAAGCGCGAGCGCAACGTGTCCGCCAGGGAAGCGCTGTCAACCGGCGGGCACACCACCAGTTGCCAATCGCCGTCCTCGTCGGCCAACTGCGCGGCGACTTCGAGGGCGGCGAGCACCGTGACCGGTGGCAGTGCGAGGAACACAATGGAATAAGGTTTGTCGGAAGCGCGCTCCAGCCGCGCGACATCAAGCGCCTCGCCCAAACGCGCCGGCGTGAGGACCAGGGGCGGGCCACCGGCGGCTCCGGCGACGGCAGCGCGCAAGACCTCGTGCAAGGCCCCGGAGTCGTCCACCGATAGAACACGCGCCTGTGTGCCGTCGCTCATCTCACAGAAAACCGCGCCCGCGCCGTGGCGCTGCACGCCAACCACGCGGGCTGAATTCGCGCGGACTGTAGGCAGAGAGCGGGACGCGGTGAAAGGCCAAAGTTGACCGCCGCCAGGCTGACTACCATTGCGCGACCGTGTCCTCCAGATACCGCTCGATCTGATCCACGGAGGTCGTGAATTGGTAGCGGGTCAGCACCTCGTTCTGGCCGACCGTCGCGAGCTGCACCCGGAGGTCGCGGTGTTCGATGAGTTCCAGCATCCGGTTCGCCAGCAGGCCGGCGTCGCCGGACGGATAAGTCAGGCAGCTTTCGCGCGAGCGGAAGAGTTCCTCGACGCCGTGGTCCTCATTCACGATGACCGGCAGACCGCAGGCCATCGCCTCCAGCGGTTCGCCGACGGAGGCTTCCTCGCGCTCGACCGGATAGATGAAGGCGTCGTGCGCCTGATAGATGAGCGGCAGTTCGCGCTGCAGGCCGCCGGTGCGGAATTCCACCGGCACCTCGCCCTGCACGGCGCGCGTGCGGAGCTTGGCCAGCACCTCGGAGCTGCCGCGCCCGCAGACGGTGAGCGTCGCCTTCCCGCCCTGGGCGCGCACGAGCTTGAGGGCCGCGATGGCCGTCGCGACGCCACAATGCGGCGTGAGGCGGGTGACGATCAGAAACTTCTTCACCAGCTCCGTCGCGGGCTTCACCTCGCCGTGGAAGAGCTTGGTGTCCACGCCGGGATGAATCACCTCGCCGTGACCGACACGGAAGCCCGCCTCCATCGTGGCGGATTTGAGCGCGGGGCTGCTGAGGTAAAGCCGGCGGAACTGGAAGGACGAAACCGAGTTCGGCTTGTGGAACGTGTCGTGGTCGCGATCGAAGACGGCTGGCATCCGGCGGACGCCCGGCTCGATGAAGGCCGGCGTCGCCGCATCCCATTTCGAGCGCAGATCGAGGAATTCCACCGCGCCGCGCTGGAGCTTGTGTAGGAAGGAAACTTTTTGCTGGTGCCACCAGCCCAGCCACGGGTCGGTGCGCAACTCGTCCATCATCCACGCGTCCGCCACATCAAAGGCGGTCGGGACATTCGCGCGGCGCAACGTGAGCAGCAGCGATTTCGACAAACCGCCCAGGCTCCAGACGAAGACAAGTTCCGGCGCGAAGTCCGCGATGGCCTCGCGCAGCACAGCGTGGTTGTGCGCCTCCAGTTTCCGCAGCTCGCCCAGACCGGTCACGGCCGCCTGCCCGAAGACGCCGTTGAGCTGGAGCCGCCGCTCGACCTGCGCGTCGCGCTGCTCGGAGGCCAGCCCGTAGGTGGAGGTCAGCACGCGCACGGTGTGGCCGCGCGCGCGCAGCGCGTCGGTGACGTTCTGGCAGCGGAAGTCGTCCGTGTCCGCCTGGTGCGGCGGGAAGAGGTTGGTGACGGCCAGAATTTTCACGAACGGGCAGCCTAGACCGGCGCGCCGGGCTTGGCGAGGCGAATGGTGTCACCGACGCGGATGAGGGCGCATCTCACTTTATTGCAAGCGGCAGTTCCGTCTCTGCAAGCCGGAGGCTTGCCAGCCATTAGCCGGG
>CAYZJP010000116.1:0-15544 GCA_964478755.1 uncultured Klebsiella sp. | reverse complement strand
GAACTGCCGGTGTGCCCGGGGCGCTGCGGGGCCACCGGTGGGGCGCTGGGGGGCAAGCGGCCGGACGCGGCGCCGTCCTCGGGCGGCGGGAGCGCGCCGGGCACGTAGGCGAAGTTGAAATTCTTCACCGCCTCCGCCGCGAGCGTGCCGAGCTTCGAGCGCAGCGCGACGACGCTGCCGGCTTCGGTCAGGTGGTTGCGGTTCGAGAGGAAAATCAGAAACGTCTTCGAGAACGGGTCAATCCAGAGGCTCGTGCCCGTCCAGCCCGTGTGACCGTAGGAGCCGATGGGGAAGAGCTTGCCGCGCGGCCCGCTGTAGCTCGTGTCAATGTCCCAGCCCAGTCCGCGCCGACCCGCGACGCTCGCGGGCGTCTGCACCGAGGTCCAGAGGCGCACGGTCTCGGGCTTGAAGACGCGGGTGCTGCCGAGTGTGCCTTCGTTGAGCATCATGCGGGCGAAGAGCGCGAGGTCATGCGCCGTGGTGAAGAGGCCCGCGTGTCCAGCGACTCCGCCCATGCGCCGGGCGCGTGGGTCATGCACGACGCCGCGCACAGGAACGCCGTTTTCGACCTCCGTGGGCGCGATGCGACGAAGCCTGACCGCTGGGGGATTGAAACCAGTGTCAAACATGCCGAGCGGAATAAAGACCTGCCGCTGCACGAACTGGTCCAACGGCAGCCCACTGACGCGCCGGACGATTTCACCGACGAGGATCAAGCCAGTGTCGCTGTAGATGATTTTGGTGCCCGGCTCGGCCACGAGCTTCTCCTCGCACGCGAGGCGGATGGCTGCGTCGTAGCCGTTCCAATCCGGTTTGAGGCCCACGTCCGGCCGCAAGCCCGAGGTGTGCGTGAGCAACTGGCGGACGGTGATGACTTCCTTGCCCAGCGTGCCGAACTCCGGGATGAACTTCACCACGCGGTCGCCGAGGCTGACTTTGCCCTGCTCGATGAGCCGCATCATCGCGGGCGTGGTGGCGATGACCTTGGTGAGCGACGCGGCGTCGAAGATGGTGTTTCCCGACATCAACTCGTCTTGAGGCACAAGCGCACGCTTTCCGTAGTCCTTGCGATACGCAACGGTGTCTCTCTCTAGCCACAGCACGCCGCCAGGAAGCTTCTTGTCGGCAATGGCCGCTGCTACCACAGCATCCAACTCCTTCAGCTTTTCAGCGTGAAACGGGGAAGTGAACGTAGCGGGTGGAGGATGGGCACAGACCGGAGGTGCGGACGGCTTGCTGTGCTTGGGTGACTCGCACCCCGCGAGCAGGACAAGGCAGAACGACACGACCCCGAGTGATTGAATCCAACGCAAGTGCATGGTTTGAGGGCGAAGGTTCTACGCGGCCAGCACGAAGCCGACAAGCCCGGCCATTCAGAGCTGAAGCCCTGCCACCCACAACCACAGGCCGTTTGACACTGGCTCTCGCCGCCACTACGTTCGCGCAGAATTCAGATGAGCACCACCACCGAACCCGTCGTCAGTCTCACGCCCAGCGCCGCCGAGCAGGTCAAGACGATGCTCGCGAACGAGAAGGACAGCGCCGGCAAGTTTCTCCGCGTGTATGTCGAGAAGGGCGGCTGCTCAGGGATGCAATACGGCATGGTTTTCGACGAGAAGCGCGACGGTGACGTGGCCGATGAGTTCCACGGAGTGGGCGTGCTCACAGACGCCATCAGCGCCGACCTGCTGCGCGGCTGCGTCATTGATTTCAAGGACGAACTGACCGGCGGCGGGTTCAAGATTTCCAATCCCAACGCCAAGCAAAGCTGCGGCTGCGGGAAGTCTTTTGAGGCCTAGCCCGGTTCAGGTGGTTGCGGTCGTCGCGTTCAGATTTTCGCCAGCTCCGGCCACAGCAGCGCGCTCATGCGCGTGCCAGCGCGGAAGCAGTCGAGGTCGAACTTCTCGTTCGGGGAATGCGCGTTGTCGTCAGGCAGCGAGAGGCCGAGGAGCAGCGTCTCGACGCCGAGGATGCGTTTGAAGTCGTTCACTATCGGAATCGAGCCGCCTTCGCGCATCAGCACCGGTTCGCAGCCGAAGGCGTCGCGCAACGCCCGCAATGCGGCCTGCGCACGCGGGCTGTCAGGCTGCACCAGATACGCCTCGCCCGCGTGGCCAGCGTCCACAGTGAGTTTGCAGCTCGGCGGGCAAAGCTTCTTCAAGTGCGCGACGATGAGCTTCTGAATCCGCTTCGGGTCCATGTCCGGCACGAGGCGGAAGGTGAGCTTTGCGCGCGCCCACGCCGGCACGATGGTCTTGCTGCCTTCGCCCTGATAACCGCTGGTGAGGCCGTTGATCTCGCACGTTGGCCGAGCGGTGCGGCGCTCGGTGCTGGTGAAGCCTTTCTCGCCGAACAGTGTGGGCGCGCCGACGAGCTTGCGGAACGTGTCTTCGTTGCCTGGCAACTTCGCGAGCATGGCGCGCTCGTATTTCGAGAGCGGCGCAACGTCGTCGTAGAAGCCGGGGATCGTGATACGTCCGCGTTTGTCGCGCAACTTGGCGAGCATCTGCGCGAGAGCCATCGCCGGGTTGTCCACCGCGCCGCCGAAGAGGCCGGAGTGCAGATCGCGGTTCGGGCCGTCGAGGCGGATTTCCACGGCGAGGATGCCGCGCAGCGCGTAGGTGAGCGCGGGATGCTTTTTGCTGGGCAGGCCGTTGTCCGAGATGACGAAGGCTTCGCAGCGCAGATCCTTTTTCCGTGCGCGCAGGAAGGGCGCGAGGTTTTCGCAGCCGATTTCCTCCTCGCCCTCGATGAGGAAGGTGAGGTCGCAGGGCAGCTCGGTGCCGGTCTTGAGATAGGCCTCGACCGCCTTCAAGTGCGCGAAGTGCTGGCCCTTGTTGTCGCACGAGCCGCGCGCGAAAAGGTTGCAGCCCTCGACGCGCGGCTCGAACGGCGGTGACTTCCACAGTTCGAGCGGCTCGGGCGGCTGCACGTCGTAGTGGCCATAGACGACGTAGTGCGGTTTGCGCGTTCCCGCGCGGCGCGGCGTGCGGGCGAGCACGATGGGATTGCCAGCGGTGGGGCAGACCTCGACTTCGAGGCCGAGGCTGCGCGCGTGCTCTCCGATCCACGCGGCGCACCGCTCCAAGTCAGCCTTGTGCTGTGGCTGGGCGGAGACGCTGGGGAAGCGGAGGTAGTCGCAGAGTTCGCTGAGAAAACGCGCTTCGTGCGCCGCGAGGTAGTCGAGGACCGGTTGCATGACGGAGAGAAAAGCGGAGCCGGGGCGGGAAGGCAATGGCGGGCGAACGATTTGCGGTCTTGCGGGAATTAAACCTTGGCGCGGCCAATCATTACGTGTAGGTAACAACTCGTTTTCCGAAAGCAACACTGCGCCGCCCATGAGTTCCACCGACACACCTTCAAGACCCATCACCGGCATTTGGTGGAAAGACCTCACGCCGTATCACTGGTTCGTCTTCGCCGTTGCGTGTCTGGCGTGGCTGTTCGACTGCCTCGACCAGCAGCTCTTCCTGATCGCGCGCAATGGCGCGATGAAAAAGCTGCTGGCCACGGGCATGGATGCGAAATTGTATGGCGGTTACGCGACGACCATTTTCGTCGCGGGCTGGGCCACGGGCGGCCTCATCTTCGGCGCGGTCGGCGACCGTTTCGGCCGCGCGAAGACGCTGGCGTTCACCGTGCTGCTCTACTCGGTCTGCACCGGGTTGTCGGCTTTTTCAAAAGGATGGATTGATTTCGCGCTTTACCGTTTCGTGACCGGTCTCGGCGTGGGCGGCGTCTTTGGCCTCTCCGTGGCGCTGGTGGCGGACAGTCTGCCAGAGCACGCGCGCACGGGCGCGCTGGGCCTGTTGCAGGCGCTCTCGGCCGTGGGCAACATCACTGCGGGCTGCGTGGCCATCGTGCTGGGCAACCTCGAAGGCACGACGATTGAAGCAGGCATGTCGTGGAAATATATGTTCCTCGTCGGATCGCTGCCGGCCTTCCTCTGCGTGTTCATCCTCATCCGGCTAAAGGAACCGCAGAAATGGGTGGATGCCCGCGCCGCCGGCAAGCTCACCGGGGCCAAGTTCGGCTCTTACGTGTCGCTTTTCGGCGAGGCGCGGTGGCGGCGTCCAGCCTTGTTGGGCATGTGCCTGTGCATCGCGGGAGTCGTGGGCCTTTGGGGCATCGGCTTCTTCAGTCCTGAACTCGTCGGCGACGTGCTGGAGCGCTCGCTCCGGAAGGATGGCGTGGCTCCGGACAAGATCTCGCAAGCCAAGACGGTGTGGTCCGGGGTGAACATGATCGTGCAGAACGTCGGCGCGTTTTGCGGCATGATCGCCTTCACCAAAGCGGCGCAGCGCTGGGGGCGAAAGCCCGCCTTCACCGTGTCGTTCATCGCGGCGTTCCTCTCGACCGTCGGCTATTTCCAGCTCTTCAACGGCAAGGGCGACATCTGGATGAGCTTCGTCATGGGCTTCTGCCAGCTCGGACTGTTCGCGGGTTTTGCCATCTATCTGCCCGAGCTGTTCCCCACGCGCCTGCGCAGCACCGGCACCAGCTTCTGCTACAATGTTGGGCGGTTCATCGCCGCAGCCGGGCCTTTCCTGCAAGGGCAGATGACTGTGTGGTTTGCTGCGGGGGCCACCACGCCCGAGGCCAAGCTGGCTGCGTTCCGCAATGCCTGCGGCTGGATGAGCCTGGTGTTTTTGCTGGGCCTGGTCGTGGTGCTTTTCCTGCGCGAAACCAAGGGCCAGCCGCTGCCGGAAGACGTGCTGCCGGCGACGTGAGCGGGGCGTGACGTTGGGCGGCCCGCTCAGACCGAGAAGAAATCCTTCATCTTGTTCAGGAAGTCGTTCGCGTATTCCTCCTGCGACTTCGGCACCACGGTCCGGCTGCGCTGGGTCTGGGACTCGGCGAGGATGACCTCGGTTTCGAGCCGGCGCAGCGCGAGGATTTCGCTGAGTTTCTCCACCAAGTCGGGCGATTCCCGCAGCACTTCAGCCATGCGCTCGCTGGGGATGAGGACGACCTCGCAATCAGTCGTGGCGACAACGGTGGCGCTCAGACGCTCGCCGGTGAGCAGGGAAATTTCGCCGAGGCAGTCGCCGGTGCGGACCACGTTCACGCGCGTGTCTGCGCCGTCCTGCTGCACATACACGTCGGCCTCGCCGTCCACGACGACAAAGAGCGCGCCGCCTTCCTCGCCTTGGCGGAAGATGCGCTCGGCCTTGCCGAAGAGCTGCTTGTGCGCGCCGACGACGAGCTTCTGGCGCTGGGCTTCGTTGAGAGTGCCAAAGATCATGTTGCGCCCAAGAATGTCGGCGATGTGCCGGGCTTGCGCGTCCGTGTCGTCCTTCGGGTGGAGGTATTGCACCACCCGCTGCGGGAACGGCATGGTGAGACCGGCCCGCCGCAGCTCATACCACGCGTCGGTGCGGACGCCGTCCGCGATGCGGTCCTGCTCGCCGTCCTTCTCGATCCAAATCTTGATCTCGTAAACGATGGTGCTGTCCGCAAACTCCTTCAGATAGACCTCGGGGGGCGGCTCCTTCAAGACTCCGGCCACATCCGCTGTGGCTCGCATCAGGATGCGGCGGACCTTGTTGGGCGGTGCCTCGTATTCCACCGGCACATGGATGCGTATCGCATGGTGGGGCGTGGGATAGCTGTAATTCTGGAGGTGGACGTTGACGAGGTCCACGTTCGGGATCTCGATGTAGGTGTGGTCAATCGTCCGCAGCCGGGTGGTGCGCCAGTTCAGTTCCATCACCTCGGAGAGCCGGTTGTCTATGTAAAGCCAGTCGCCCTGCTTGAGCGGCTTTTGCATCTGGATGGTCAGCCCGGCGGTGAGGTTCGTGATGACCGGCCGCAGCGCGAGGCCGACGCCGAGGCCGATGCCGCCGATGCCCGCGAGCAACCCGGGCACGCGCACGTCGAAGACGAACTGTAGGATCAGCAGCAGCGCCGCCGTGATGCCGATCAGCCGTGTGGCGTGGGTGAAAAAGCGCGGCACAACCATGTTGCGCTTCTTCGCGAAGTATCCCTCCCAGTAAAAGCGGTTGAACAGTGTCAGGAACAGCAGCGAGTCCATCATGAACGTCGCCGCCATGATCACGCGGTGCTTGTCCCGCTGGGCTGCCACCTCCAGATCGAAGACGAAGTAGGACGCCGCGAGCATCGCGTTCGCAATGCAGATGAGGTGATAGGGTGCCCCCATCCGCACATTCCACCGTCGCCGCAACTGCCGGCCCAGCACAACCATCACAAGGTAAACCGACAAACCCACGGGCAAGGCGATGAAAAGATTGTGCATACCTGTCAGCGCATAGTGGAAAAGCGCCCGTGCGACTGCAACTTGGAAATCGGCGCGTTGCTGGAGGCAGGCGTGCTACTTCGCCAGGTTGAAACACACCAGCTTGTCCTCGCTGCGGAGGTAAAGCCGTTTGTGGGACAGGACCGGCGCGCACCATGTCGGGTAGCCGAGCATCGGCGCCTGCCAGCGCGAGAGTTCCTCGGGTTGCTTCGCGTTCGGCTTGAAAATGCCGAGCATGCCCGCCTCGCCGAGCACAAATAGTTTTCCATCCGCGAGAATGGCCGAGCCGCGACCGAAGACCGGGAACTGCGTGCCGTGCGGCGGATGCTTCTGCCAGCGCTCGTCGCGGCTCCACGTCAACTTGCCCGCTTTGAATTCCACGCAGCGGAACGACGCGTCCGGCTCGTCGCGTCCGCTGAACGCGTAGAGATACCCGTCAAGCAAGATGGGTGTGTTCCAGTGCAGCTCCAGCGCGGGCACCTTCCAACGGCCAGTCACGGGATCGCGATCGTCGGGGTCGAACGGATGCCGCACCGGGTCGCGCCAAACTTCCTCGAACGATTTGCCGTCGGGCTTGACCCGCAACAGCACCGCGCCGCTGCGATAGTAGGCGGCGGAGATGAGCACGAGGTCGTCCTGCACGACTGGGTTCATCGCGTTCACGGAGTCGTTGGCCTGCGATTGGAACCAGCGGCTGAAGTTCACCTGGCCGTTGGTCGGATTCACCGAGCAAAGCCCCTGGCGTGTGAGGCAGAAAATGTGGCGCTGCCCGTGAATCGTCGCGGCCACCGGGGACGAGTAGCTCGCGAGCTTCTCGAAGCCGGTCCACTCGTAAGGCTGCTCCGTGCGCCAGCCCAGCGTGGTGACACCCGTCCAGTTTGCCTTGCCGACGTTCTGCCAGAGCGTCTTCCCCGTCTTGGCATCGAAGGCGACCATGCCCGCGTTGGGCTGGCCTCCAATCATCACGATGAGTTTGCCGTCCTCCAGCAAGGGCGTGGAGCCGACACCGAAGAACGCCTCCGGCACGTTGAAGTCTTTCGCCGGGTCGCGCTGCCAGACGACCTTGCCCGTCTTCAATTCGAGACAAAGCAGCTTGCCCTCCGCGCCATAGGTGTAGCACAGGTTCTCCGTGAGCAGCGGCGTGCAGCGCGGGCCGTTGTTGTAGCCGTAAGGATCCTGGTAGCGGCTCGGATAAGCGTAACGCCACGCGGGCTTGCCGGTCGCCGGGTGCATGGCCTCGACGACTTCCTCCTCCTTCACGCGATGGTGCAGCACGAGCAAGTCCCCGCGCACGCTCGGCGCGCTGTAGCCCGCGCCGATGTCGCGCTGCCAGACGACGGGCGGGCCGTCCTTCGGGAATTTGTCAAGCAGGCCGGTCTCGCGCGAGGTGTTGTTGCCGCGTGGACCGAGGAACTGCGGCCAATCCTCCAGCACCTCGGCGGCGCGGAGCGAGCCAGCGGCCAGCAACAGCGAGAGCAACAAGCAACGAGCATTCATGCGGGTGCCGCGCAGGTTCCAATTGCGACGCGACCGGCGCAAGCGAAAGATTGACGTTGAGTGGAACGTCGAAATTCCTCTGGCGTGCGCCGCTGGGTGTGCTACCAATGCCCCATGACCACGCACTCCTCCTGTCCCGATTGTGGCGACTCCACGAGCCGCCGTTCCTTCCTCAAGACCACCCTCGCTGGCACCGCCGCGCTCGCCGCCGCGCCCGTCCTCGCCGGACCGACGCCCAAGGACGTGCCCGAGACGCTCGTCGCGCAGCTCCACAAGAGCTTCAACGAGAAGCAGCGTGGCGAAATGTGCTTCGCCTTCGACCACCCGCTGCGCTCGAAAGTGGACAACAACTGGCATATCACCAAGACCTCGCTCGACGCCAACCTCACGCCCGACCAGCGCGACCTCGTGAAGCAGATCTTCATGGGCCTGCACAGCCCCGAGTGGGGCCAGAAGGTCGTGGACCAGGTCACGCACGACAGCGGCAAGGCGGGCTTTGGCAGCAGCTCCATCGCACTCTTTGGCGAGCCGGGCACGGGCAAGTTCGAGTTCGTCCTCACCGGCCGGCATTGCACGCGCCGTTGCGACGGCGACTCCGTGGAAGGCGCGGCCTTCGGCGGCCCGATTTTCTACGGCCACGCCGCGGAGAGCTTCAACGAGAAGGCCGACCACAAGGGCAACGTGTATTGGCACCAGGCCAGGCGCGCCAACGAAGTCTTCCAGATGCTCAGTGGCAAGCAGCGCGAACTGGCGCTCCTCGAAGAAGGCCGCAACGAGATCGGCACCGAAACCGTGAAACTCACCGGCAAGACCACCGGCCTGCCCGGCATCCCGATGACGGAACTCTCGCGCGACCAGAAAGACCTCGTCCGCAAAGTCATGGCCGATCTGCTCGCCCCGTTCCGCAAGGCCGACAGCGACGAGGCGATGAAGCTCGTGGAGAAGAACGGCTTCGACCACCTGCACATGGCGTTTTACAAGAAGGACGACATCGGCAACGACGGCGTGTGGGACAACTGGCAGATCGAAGGCCCCGCGATGGTCTGGTATTTCCGCGGCGCACCGCACGTCCACACGTGGGTCCATGTGCGGGAGAACGCCTGAAGCCCCGTGTGCCCGGAGCGCGGCTGCCCCAGCCCAGCGGCGTGAGGAAGAACGTGGGGAAGCTGGTAGCCAGCCATACCGTTCGCCGTGCAGGGGCTTGATCTCATGCTGGCCGCCACTACAACTCGCCCTGTCCCTTGGGAAGTGGTTTCATTTTTCCTCGCGATAATCTTCACCCTCATATTGATCCAAGATTGGCTTGACCGACGAGTGGCCCGACGCTTGTTCGCTCGCGATATAGGCGAGGGGCCAAGCCGTGCGGCCATCAACGATGCTCTGGCCGGCATCAACGCCGAATCTGGAAAACACACTTTTTACGCAGAATACTCCGCCAATGTCCTGATCGAAGGACAGCGAATTACTCTGCTCTGGGGACCGGTTGGATCATTTGGTAACGACCGGCATGGGCGGAGATGGTTATCGAGCAACACATTCTTTGCCTTGGGAGAACCGCAGCAGATGGACTGGATGAAGGCTCGGTCGGACATATTTTCATCCGCGTATATGGGATCGCCGTATTCCGTGTTCCTCGTCAATCTCACCGCCTTGAAGGCCTGCCTTTCGGTCTAGGGAAGTGAGTCGCCCCGCCAGTGTCGTCCGTCGGCCCAGCTCTGCGACACTTGATTGCGCGGAGTTACACGTCACACAGCTTCACGGACTCGTTTATGGACTTGACCTTGTCGCGCAGCGGGATGAACTCCTGGCCCACGTAGCCGGCGTATTTCGTCTCCAGGATCGCGCGCATGATGGGCGGGTAGTTGATCTCCTGCGTCTCGTCAATCTCGTTGCGTCCCGGGTTGCCGGCGGTGTGGTAGTGCGCGATGTAGTCCTTGTATTTGCGGAGCCGCGCGATGACGTCGCCGTGCATGATTTGCACGTGGTAGATGTCGTAGAGCACCTTCACATACGGCGAGCCGACGGCCTTGAGGATGTCAATGCTCGCGTCCATGTTGTCGCAGAAGTAGTCCGGGTGGCCCTTCATCTCGACGTTGACCTTCGAGTTGAGCATCTCCAGCGCGACGGTGACTTGGTTCCGCTCGGCCACGGGCGCGATCTTCTTCAAGCCCTCGACCATGTTCTTGAAACCCTGCTCGTCGGAGAGGCCCTTGCGGAAGCCGGAGAAGGTGATGACGCTGGGCACGCCGTGCGCGGCGCATTGCTCGATGCGCTGTTCGAGCAGCTTCAAACACTCGGCGTGCTGGTCGGGCTGCACGAAGCCCTTGGCGAAGCCGTGGCTGCCCGCGATGGCGCATTTGAGGCCGAGTTCCTTGAGCATCGGCCAGTGCTCCGGCCCGACCAGCTCGACGGATTTCACGCCGAACTTCACGGCGAGCTTCGCCAGCTCCGGCACGGTGAGCGGCTTGAAGTTCCACGTGACGAAGGACTGGTTGATGCGCCCGTTCTTCGCGACGTAGAAGTCCCCGGCCTCAGCGGCGCGAACTTTGGAGCGGGTGAGGACGGACACGCTGGCGAGCGCGGCGGCGGATTTGAGGGCGGTGCGGCGGGAGGATTTCATGGCTTGGGTTCGTTAAATTCGCACATCGCAAATCTGCACGCCCTGCTTGAGCGAGGCGAGCTTGTCCTCGCGCTTGGGGATGAACTCCTGGCCGACGTGGCCGGTGTAGCCGGTCGCCACGATGGCGCGCACGATGGCCGGGTAGTTCAGCTCCTGCGTGTCGTCAATCTCGTTGCGGCCGGGCACGCCGCCGGTGTGGTAGTGGGCGAAGTATTGGTGGTCGCGCTTGATGGTCGCGATCACGTCGCCCTCCATGATCTGCATGTGGTAGATGTCGTAGAGGAGCTTGAAATGTTCGGAGCCGATGGCCTTGCAGAGCGCGATGCCCCACGCGGACTTGTCACACTGGTAATCCTTGTGGTTCACGCGGCTGTTGAGCAGTTCCATGCAAATCGTGACGCCGCTCTTCTCGGCCAGCGGGAGGATGCGCTTCAAGCCGGTTGCGCAGTTCTTCAACCCAGCCTCGTCGTCGAGGCCGGCACGGTTGCCGGAGAAGCAGATGAGCTGCTGGAAGCCTGCGTCGGCGCACTGCTGGATGCGCTCGCTGTAAGTCTCCACGAGAGTGTCATGGTGTTCGAGGCGGTTGAAGGCCTTCGGGATTCCGCCGAGGCCGTTCTTCTGCGGTGAGCTGACCATCGCGCAGTGCAGGCCGTATTTTTTCAGCATGGCGAAGTCCGCCGGCTCCAGCAGCTCGATGGACACGAGGCCGATGTCCTTGGCCGATTTGCACAAGTCCTCGAGCGCGATCTTCGGGTAGCACCACTTGCAGACGGAGTGGTTGACGCGCGTCTTGGCGGCGGCATCGGCGGCGGAGAGGCGCTGCGCGAGCGCGGCGGTCGTGGCGGTGACGGCGGTCAGGCTGGCGAGGGCGGAGCGACGGGAGACGGGAGGTTTCATGGCTGGGGAAGTGATGTTGTTGCTGGTTTCAAGTTCAATCCCAGCCGCACCTTCCGTCAAACGAATCTTTCCCGCGCCGAAGGCTGGGGCGGCCAGCCGCAGGCCGGCCACGGGCGTCCCTTCGCGCCAAAACCCTAATTGACTGACCGCCGCCCTCCGCTATCCTCCGCGTCTCTTTATGGCGAAGCTGGCTGTCCGAGACCTGAATGTGCGCAATCGACGCGTCTTTGTGCGCGTGGATTACAACGTCCCGATGGAGGAGAAGGACGGCCAGATGGTCATCAACGATGCCACCCGCATCAAGGAAACGCTGCCCACGCTCGACCTGCTCATCGCGGGCGGCGCGCGCATCATCCTCGCGGCGCACCTCGGTCGACCCAAGGGCAAGCGCGAGCCGTCCATGAGCCTGCGGCCGGTGGCAGCCAAGCTGGCGGACCTCATCAACCGGCCCGTCGCCTTCGTGGACGACTGCATCGGTGAGAAGGTGGAGAAGACCGCCGGCGCGTTGAAGGAAGGCGACATTCTCCTGCTGGAAAACACCCGTTACTACGACCAGGAGGAGGCGAATGACGCCGCGTTCTCCGAGCAGCTCGCCAAAGTCGCGGACATTTACGTGAACGACGCGTTTGGCGCGGCGCACCGGGCGCACGCAAGCACCGCAGGTGTGGCGCGCGTCGTCGCGAAACGCGGCGGCCAGTGCGCGGCGGGCCTGCTCATGGAGCGCGAGCTGAAATTTCTTGGCGACGAGCTGGAGCAGCCGGCACGGCCGTTCGTGGTCATCCTCGGCGGCGCGAAGGTGTCGGACAAGATCCTTGTCATTGACCGGCTGCTGGAGAAGGCGGACACCATCCTCATCGGCGGCGCGATGGCCTACACGTTCAAGCTCGCGCAAGCCTTCAAGGTCGGGAAGTCGCTGGTCGAACCGGACAAGACCGATGTGGCGAAGGCCGCGCTGGAGAAGGCCGCGGCGCGCGGCGTGAAGTTCCTGCTCCCGACGGACAACATCATCGTCACGCCGGTCAAGACCGACAAACTGAACAAGAAGGGCAAGTCCGTCATCGAGTTCACGAACCCGCGCACGAACGCCGAGCCGAACATCCCCGACGCCGAGGAGGGCGTGGACATCGGCCCCGCGACGGCGGCGACATTCAGCGAGGTCATCCTCGGCGCGAAGACAATCCTGTGGAATGGCCCGATGGGCATTTTTGAGGACAAGCGCTTCGCCGCCGGCACCAACGCCGTCGCGAAGGCCGTCGTGGACGCCACGGCCAAGGGTGCGAAGAGCATCATCGGCGGCGGCGACAGCGTGAAGGCGCTGAACAAGGCCGGCCTCGGGGACAAGGTGACGTTCATGAGCACCGGCGGCGGCGCGAGCCTGGAATTTCTCGAAGGCAAGGAGCTGCCCGGCGTGGCGGCGCTGACGAACAAGTGATTTTTCCCAACCGACTTCAACTCCCCCACTGATGGACAAGGAACGCAAACTCATCATCGCCGGCAACTGGAAGATGAACAAGACCGTCGCCGAGGGGCTGGCCCTCGTGGACGGCCTCAAGCGCGAATTCGCGAGCGTGAAGGAAGTGGATGTCGTCGTCTGCCCGCCGTTCACCGCGCTGGAATCTGTGTCGAAGGCCATTGAGGGCACGAGCCTCCGCCTCGGCGCGCAGAACATGAGCGAGCACAACTTCGGCGCGCACACGGGCGAGATTTGCGACGGGATGCTCAAGGAGTTCCTCGTCCGCTACGTCATCCTCGGACACTCGGAGCCCCGCCAGTATCAGGTGGAAGGCGACCCGCACGTCGCCAAAACAGCCGCCGCCGCGCTGTCCGCGACGCTCAAGCCCATCGTCTGCGTTGGCGAGAAACTGGAGCAACGCGAGTCCGGCCAGACCGAACAGGTCGTCGAGACTCAAGTGCGCGGAAGCCTCGCCGGCCTGACCAAGGCGCAGATGGAGGAAACCATCATCGCCTACGAGCCGGTCTGGGCCATCGGCACCGGCAAGACCGCGACCACGCAGCAGGCGCAGGATGTCCACGCGTTCATTCGCAAAGTGCTCACCGAGATGTTCGATGAAGCCACGGCCAGGCACGTCCGCATCCAATACGGCGGCAGCGTCAAGCCGGGCAACGCGCGCGAGCTGATGAGCCAGCCGGACGTGGACGGTGCGCTCGTGGGCGGCGCATCGCTGGCGGTGCGCGACTTTGCGGATATTGTGAAGAATTCCATTTGAACAGACTGCTGATTACCAACTGCTAGAACCTATGAATTCGAATTTCGTTGCCGGACTTTTGACCGCTGTCCTCGTGCTGGACAGTTTGTTTCTCATTCTCCTCATCCTCGTGCAGTTGCCCAAAAAGGAAGCGGGTGTCGGCCAGGCCTTCGGCGGCGGCGCGACCGACGCGCTGTTCGGCGCGGGCACCGGCAACGCGCTCACGAAGATGACCAAGTATGCTGCGACCATCTTCCTCGGCCTGTGCCTCGTCCTGTATCTCATGGGCGGCGCGGCACGCAAGGGCGGCAGCAACGTGCGCGAAGAACTGAAGAAGGCGGGCGGGGCCTCCCTGCTGCCACCGAAGCCCGCCGCCCCGGCCACGCTCACCGCTCCGGTCGCGGTGCCGCCGCCTAGTTCGATTCTCACAAACACTCCTGTTGCCACCAACGCGCCCTCGGCAAAGGCGGCTCCTGCCCTCGCGCCTGTGCCCGCGCCCGCGCCCGCGCCCGTGCTCCGGCTCGTCACCAATGGCGTTATGCCAAAGGCCGCTGCTCCAGCTTCGGACACTCCGCCCTCGACAACACCGCCGGCAAAAAAATAACTTTGGCGTCATGCCGCACAAGCCGAACGCCCAGGGACAAGTTCTCCGGGCGTTTTGCCTTTCAGGGATGAAGCATGAGGAATGAAGCATGAAGCTCAGACTTCCTTCATCGTTGCGGTTCATCCTTCTTGCTTCCTGCCTCATGCTTGGCTTCGGCTGCACCCGCTCCGAGCCGCCCGCCGACCTGATACTCGTCAACGGTGCGGAGCCGGACTCGCTTGATCCCGCCATCATCTCCACGCAGACGGAGATGCGCATCGTGAAGGCGCTCTTCGAGGGACTCACGCGCCTCGAAGGCACGAACGCGACGCCGGAGCCCGCCATCGCCGAGCGTTGGGAGATGTCGCCCGACGGCGCGGTTTACACCTTCCACCTGCGCACCAATGCTGTCTGGTCCACCGGTCAGCCCATCACGGCTGAGGATTTCGTCTGGTCCTGGCGGCGCGCCCTTGATCCAGTCACCGGCGCGGAATACGCGGGCCAGCTTTTCTTCATCAAGGGCGCGGAAGACTACTCGACCGGCACAACCAACGCCGCGACCGGCAAGCCCTTCACGCCTGAGGACGTCGCCGTGCGCGCGCTCGATCCGCACACGCTGCGCGTGGAACTCATCGGCCCGACGGCCTTCTTCCTCGACCTCTGCGCGTTTCCGACGCTCGCGCTCACGCCGCGTTTCTGGGTCGAGAAATACGGCGACCGCTGGCTCCTGTCGCAGCCCGTGCCGTGCAACGGCGCTTACACGCTGGAGTTCTGGCGGCTCAACGACCGTGTCCGTCTCCGCCGCAATCCGCGCCACTGGGACGCCGCGAACATCCGCAGCGAACTGGTGGACTTCCTGCCCATCAAATCCGCCACCACCGCGCTGAACCTCTACGAGACCGGCGCAGCCGACGTGATCTGGGACAAGAACCTCGTGCCGAACGAGCTCATGGACGTGCTCGGCAAGCGGCCCGACTGCCACAAGTTCGATTATCTCGGAACCTACTTCTTCCGCTTCAATGTGAAACGCAAGCCCTTCACCGACGTGCGCGTGCGCAAGGCCTTTGCCCTCGCCGTGGACCGGCAAAAACTTGCCGCCAAGATCGCCCGCAGTGGGGAGACGCCGACCTCGCACTTCACGCCGAACGGCATGGGCGTGTATCAGCCCCCGGAAGGCTGGGGCTACGATCCCGAGCAGGCCCGCAAGCTGCTGGCCGACGCGGGCTTCCCCGGTGGCAAGGACTTCCCGCCGTTTCACTACCTCTTCAAGACGGACAAGCTTGATGAGCAGGTGGGTGTGGAGTTGCAGGAGATTTGGCGCAAGGAACTCGGCGTGAAGATGGAGCTGCGCGCGATGGAACCGAAGGTTTATTACAGCGCCCAAAGCGCGCTCGACTACGACCTCTCGCGCAGCAGTTGGATCGGCGACTACAACGACCCGAACACGTTTCTCGACATGTTCATGAGCGGCAACGGCAACAACC
>CAYZJP010000115.1:0-15796 GCA_964478755.1 uncultured Klebsiella sp. | reverse complement strand
CCTCCTCAGAAACCCCAACTTCTCCCTTGCTCATTAACACCGTTGCTCTGTGGTTAAATCAGCGTTTCCCTAAAACAGCGAAGAACCTACTTCCTGGGCGGCTTGCTTTTCGCCTCTTTGTCAGCAGTCGCGGCTTTGTCCTTTTCGTGCGCCTTCGCGACGAAGGCATTCTCCATGCACTCCACCAGATTCTTGAGGCTGACCGGCTTGGACAGCAGCGGATAACCGGCGGTGACGGCACCGTCTGCCGCCTCCTTTTTGGTCACGGTGCCCGTGAGGAAAATCACCGGCACGTCCTTGAGTGTGGCGTCGGTCTTGATGCGCCGGGCCAGCTCGCCGCCATCCACGCCGGGCATGATGACGTCCAGCAGGATGAGGTCGGGCTTGAACTCGCGCGCCGTGGTCAGCGCGTGGAGGGCCTGGTTTTCCTCGCGCACCTGATAACGCCTGGTCATCTCGAGAGTCAGCCGGATCATGCGCGTCATGGCCGGCTCGTCGTCAATGATGAGGATGCGTTTGGGTTCCATGTTCAGTTCCTTTCGGTTCTCAGGGTGATGGTCACTCGCACGCCGCTGGGGTCGAGGTTCTGAAGCTGGATGCTGCCTTCGTGCAGCTCGACGATCTTTCGCGACACTGTCAGTCCGAGGCCCGTGCCCTTGCCGGTGGCCTTCGTGGTGAAAAAAGGTTCAAACACGCGGCCCAGCTTGTCGTCGGGGACGCCCGTCCCGGTGTCGTCAATTTCTGTGACCAGCACGCGCTCGCCGGCACGGAATTCGTGCGCCTGCCGCGCACCGGGGCTGGGCCGGGCCTCCTCGGGCGTGAGCTTCTTGATGTAAGTCCGCACCGTCAGTCTGCCGCCCTCGGTCATGGCATGCACGGCGTTGGTCAGCGCGTTCACGAAGACCTGCTTGATCTTGTTGGCGTCCACCAACACGGGCGGCAGGTTGTCGCAGAGCTCGGTTTCCACGGCGATTTGCGCGCTCTTCAATTCATGCTTCACCAGGTTGAGCGAGCTGCGCAACAACGTGTTCAAGTCGCCGGGCCGCAGGTCCACCTTGCCCGGCGCGGAGAAATCCAGCAGGCCCATGATGATCCCGTCGGCGCGGTGCAGCGCGTCGTTCATGTCCTTCAGCACGGTTGCGCCCGGCTCCTCGCCGGCCACGGCGGTTTCACTGAGAAAATCTATGCCCATGCGGATGACCGCCAGCGGGTTCTTCACCTCGTGGGCGATGCCCGCCGCCAACTGGCCGATGGACTGCATTTTCTCCATCTCGATGATCTGGAGCTGCGCCTCCTTGAGCTGGTTGTGGGAGCGCTGCAAGTCCGCGAGCGTGCGCAGCAGATCCTCGCGGCTGCGGGCGAGGTCCGCGTGCGCCTTCCTCAGCTTCTCCTCGCCGCGCACGCGCGCCGTGACATCCCAGAAAATCCCCTGCGTGCCGATGATTTTCCCGTGCGCGTCGAAGACCGGCGACTTCACCACCTGCACGTATTCCTTTTCACCGCTGGGCGGGGTGTGCTCCTCGACGGTCTCGAACAATTTTCCCGCCTTGATCACGCGCTGGTCATCGGCCTGGTATTTCCCGGCCAGTTCGGCCGGGAAAAAATCATAGTCCGTGCGCCCGACGATTTCCTTGAGCGTCTTGCCCAGCTCCGCGCAGAAGCGGCGGTTGGCGAACGTGAAGCGACCCTGCGCGTCCTTGCGGTAAATGAACTGCGGGAGGTTTTCCACCAGCGACTGATAAAACGCCTCCGACTCCCGCAGCGCACGCTCCACGCGCTTGCGCTCCATGGCGTAGTGGACGGCGCGGTGCAGCAGCACCTCGTCCATCTGGCCCTTCACAAGATAATCCTGCGCGCCGTCATGCACGGCGGCCTCGGCGACCTTCTCATCGTCCAGCCCGCTCATCACGACGATGGGCAGCTCCGGGTGCAGCGACTGGAACTGCGCGAACGTGTCCAGCCCGCGGCTGTCCGCGAGGAACAGGTCCAGCAGCACGATGTCGAAGGGCGCCTGTGCGGCGGCGATGCCCTCGCGCAGGCTGGGCATTTGGATCACGCTGAACTCGTCGCCCAGGAGCGCACCGATGAGCATCGCGTCGGCGGCACTGTCTTCGATCAGCAGAACGCGTTTCGCGGCAGCGGGCGCGGGGCTGGCTGAAGATGCCGATGAGGGCGGTTTGGTGAGGGCTGCATTCATGCCGTGTTTAACCGGGCCTGCGTCCACCCCGCTTGCCCGCCAGCCGGATGCAAACCGACCCCGCATCCGGCCGACGCCGCGGATCGCAAGAGGAAACCATTGCTTGAGCGCAGCGTAATTTGCCACGCGGGTGCGTTCAATCTGAAACTCGTTGCTGGTCAGGAAGAGTTGTGCAGGTCGTGCCCCCACTGTTAGGGAAACGCTGATTTAACCACAGAGGCACAGAGGACACCGAGGGAAAGCCCAATAAAACAACCTCTGCGTTCTCTGTGTCTCTGTGGTTTGAGTCATTGTTCAGTGTCTTCTTAGGTTTGGGCGCGTCCGCGCCCGGAGAGCAGGCACCGTGGCGCACGTCGGCCAACCGCTTTCGTCGCGCATCGGCTCGATCTCCAGTTCGCCTTGCCTGTTCCCGCCACGCCTTGCGCGTCAAGAGTCCTGTGGACTTTGCAACGCAACTCAATTAGAAAGCTCCGCGTCCCGATGAACTCATCCGCCCCGGTCCACCAAGTTATGATGGAGCGTCGCGGCGGTTAAACTTGCCCGTCCCATGACCCAATATCGCATCACCGCCACTTTGGACTCGGGGCGGCAGGTGGCTTTCCTTCTGGGGGCGGGCGCGTTCGTGGTCGGGCGTGATCCCGCTTGTGCGATCTGCCTGCCCTCGGACTCCGTCTCCCGCAACCACGCCCGGCTGACGCTGAACGAATCCGCCGCGACGTTGGAAGATCTCGACAGCACGGCGGGAACATTCGTGGGCGAGCAAGCCGTCTCGGCTCCGATCCCGCTGACCTGCCCGGCCACCTTCATGGTTGGCCCGGTCGTCGTTTCGGTGGCGGCGGTTGAGGAAGCCGCAGACATGGGTTCCACGATGGCTCCGCCCTCCCCAGCCTTCGCAGCGCGAGCAGCCACACCCTCCGCGCCTGCCAGCACCGGCGGGCATTACGCGGTGAGGGGAAGGGAGTGCTCATGGGGTCAGTTCTCCGCGCCTGCCAGCACCGGCGGGCATTACGCGGTGGGTCGGGAGATCGCCAAGGGCGGCATGGGCGCGATCCTTGAGGCCAAGGACCAGTCGCTCGATCGCGATGTGGCGATGAAGGTCATGCTGCTGCAGGTCGGTGCCCCGGAAACTTCGCGGCAGCGGTTCGTGCGCGAAGCGCTCGTGCTGGCGCGCCTGGAACATCCGAACATTGTTCCCATCCACGAGATGGGCCGCAACACGGACGGACAGCTTTTCTACACGATGAAGCTGGTGAAGGGCCGGACCTTGCAGGCGGTCATCAAGGCCATTCGCAGCGGCGACGCGCTCACGATCCAGCACTACACGCTGGACCGGTTGCTGACGATTTACCGGAAGGTTTGCGACGCCATCGCGTTCGCGCATCATCAGCGGATCATCCATCGCGACCTAAAGCCGGAGAATGTGATGGTGGGCGAGTTCGGTGAAGTGCTGGTGATGGACTGGGGCTTGGCCAAGCACTTGGATGACCAACAGCACGCCAAAAGCGAAGCGACGCAGGCCACGACCATCGCCGGATTTCAGGAACTGAGCGATGCGCAACTGGCGGCGGGGGCCGACGGACTTACGCTGGAGGGCGCGGTGATGGGTTCACCGCAATATATGCCGCCCGAGCAGGCCGAAGGGCGGCTCATGGACATCGGCACGCACTCAGACATCTACGCGCTGGGCGGCGTCCTCTACGCGCTCCTGACGCTGCGGCACCCGGTCGAAGGACGGAAGGTGGAGGAAGTGTTGGAGAAAGTCCGCACCGGCAGCATCACGCCGCCCACGCACTACAGCAACGCGGGAGCGGAATCGGCAAAGCTGCTGGGCGGAGAAGTCGCGGACGCTCGCTCGCTCGCCGGCCTGCCACATTGCCCGGAGGGAAAAGTGCCCGCGTCGCTCTCAGCGGTGACGATGCGGGCGATGGCGTTCAAGCCCGCAGACCGCTACGCCAACGTCGGCCAGCTCGTGTCAGACATCGAGGCGTATCAAGGCGGCTTCGCCACGAGTGCGGAGAATGTGACCGCGCTCGGGCAGTTCGTCCTGTTGATGAAGCGGCACAAGGGCGTGACCATCGCGGCACTGGCAGCTTTGGGGGTGATCGCGGTTCTGACTTGTCTGTTCGTGCTCAGCTTGCAGTCCAAGGAGCGCGTCGCCACCCAGGCGGCGGAAAAGGCGATTGAAGAAAAGGAAAAGGCGCTCCGGGCGGAGAAGGTCGCGAAGACGTCGTTTGCGCTGGCGCAAATCGCCGCAGCGGATGCGGCCTTCCGCGCGGGCGACTACCCCGGTATGGTGCTGGCGCTGGAGGCGTGTCCGAAGGAATTGCGTGACCCGAACTGGCACTACCTCGCCGCCAAGAGCGACGCCTCCATCGGAAACCTGCGGCTCACGGGCTTTGAGAATCCGGTCAGCATCTTCGCGGTCCCCGGCCAGCCCGGCCGGTTCGCGTTGGCCACCGCGAAAGGGGACATCGGCTTTGTGGACGCGGCCACTGGCAAGTTGCTCCGCACAGTCAAGACGAGTCGCACAGGCTTGCGGGATCTGGTCTTCTCCGGCGATGGCCGCACATTCGCTGTCCGCGCCGGTGGCAAGGAAGTGGACTTGCACGACACCGCCACCGGCACGCGGCGCAAGACGCTGACGCTGACCACCACCGCCGTCCATCAAATCACTCTCAGCCAGGACGGCAATCTGCTCGCGGCCATCACGGGAACGCAGAGCGCGGACATGAACCTCCTCCTGATGGACGCAGGCACCGGGACCATTCGCTGGCAGCGGCAGGCTCCCGGTTACGGCAATGTCCTCTTCCACCCCGATGGCAACCGCCTCACGGCAGTCAGTGGCGGACGCATGCGGATGTTCTGGCTCATCAACGCCTCGGACGGACGCGACATGGCCAAGTTTCCCGTCTATGCGCTTTGCCAGGCTCTGCATCCTGACGGCAAATCCGTCGCCGTGGGAACGCAGCAGGGCGAGGTGCTGCTGGTCAGCACCAGCACCGGTGGGGTGCTGCAACAGGGCAAGCTCCACTCCGGCGCACTGATCTCGCTCGCCTGGACCGCCGATGGCCATCTCCTCACCATGGGCAGCGAGGGGCGGATCAACGACGGGCGGTGGCTCTTCCGGCTCTGGGATCCCGAGTTCCTCGCGCCCCGTGCCACCTTCGCCGGCCTGAAACCAGGAGCCACACCTCGCTGGAGCCTGAACCCCGACAGCGGTCATTTGATCACCCACGAAAACCCGCCGCGCCTCTGGCGCATTCCCGCCGGGCGGGAAGTGGTGCGGATGGCGCATTCCTCCGAGCAGGCTTGGGCGGGCGCGTTTCTTTCAGACAGCGTGCTCATTGCGCGCAAGAGCTTTGAACTGGCCCGCTACGATGTCTCGACGCCCGGCCGCATGGTGGAAATCGTCGGCCCCCGGCTGCTGGCCACCGGCGTCGCCACGCATCCGGCGTCCGGCCTGTTCGCCATCGGCCCGCGGATCGGCAACATTCCTTACTCTTTCAAGGTCTTCGCCACCGAAGGCACCACCGCCGTCGAAAAGCTCACGCAGCCGCTGCCCGTGCTCGTGAATGACCTGGCCTTCGACGCCAAGGGCGAGCGCCTCGCCATCACGCTGCGCAATGGCAACCTCGAAGTTTTCTCTGTGACGAATGGCGCATCGCTCCTCAAGGTCGCGGGCCGGTTCGAGCGCGCCGCCTTCGCCGGCCCCGGCGGGCGCCTCGTGGCTCTCGCGTCGCAGACGCTCAAGGCCGACGCGGTCGAGTTCCACCTGCGCCAGCTTGACGGCTCGACCGGCGCGGTGCTCGCCACCGCCACGAACCGTTTCCAAGTCGGGGCCTTCGATGTCTCCCCAGACGGCAAGCTCGTCGCCCTCGGCGGCAGTGACCGCTCCGTGCATCTGTTTGACGCGGAGACCCTGCGCGAGCGCCCCGGCTTCCGCGCGCACGACGGCGAGATCGGCGCGCTGACCTTCCACCCCACGCAGCCAATCATCGCCACCGCCTCGGCGGACGGCTCGGTGAAAGTGTGGGACGACCGGAATGGGAAGCTGCTCGATTACTTCCTCGGCCTCGCCGGAAATCCGGTCACGCTCTCCTTCAGTCCGAACGGCAAGCTCCTCATGGTGGACGGCCAGGAGCACATGACACGCGTTTACGACGTGAGCAGTGTGAGCGCGGTGCGACGGTGATCGGGTTGTAAACGTGGCCGCAAACAAGCCGGGCGGCCTCGCCGCCCTGCCCCACGGCGAGGTCAAAACGCGAGCTGGACCACGCGCTCTTGCAACTGGCCAGCCCAGCGGCTTAGGAAGCTGAACGTGCGATAAAGCTGCTCCAGCCGCGCCAGCGGTAGTGCCGTTCGCCGCACCGAAGGCTCCGACGGCGCGCCGGTCCATGTCGCGTTCATTGCCTGCAACTCTGTCTCCAGCTCGCCGCGCTTTGTGTCGAGCCGCGCTTGCAGCGTGTTGACTTGGCTCGTCCAGTCCATCGCGCGCTGGAACATCTTCACCTTGAGCAGCGGCGAGCTGGCGCGACCCTTTTCGAGCAGGAAGAAATCCACGTCACGGCAGAGCTGGCCGACGGCAAAAAACAAATCTGTGAGTTCGGCGGGCGTGGACTGGATGTTGCCGGGCTTCGCGCCGGACTCCAGTTCAAGCAGGTGCTGCAAGCGGTCCTTCGGCTCGCGCAGCGTGGTGAACGCGGCGTTCAGCGCGGTGTAACGCTCCTGCGCGGCGGCACGCTCGGCCTCCGGCGCGCCATGCACGCGGTCGGGATGCACCTCGGCGGAGCGCGCATGGAACTTGGCCTTTAGAGCTTCTGCGTCCAGCCACGGACGGCGCGGCTCGTCGAGCAGGGCGAAGCAGTCGGTCATGACGTTTGCCTCGATGCCAGCAGACCTCCGGCAATACTAAACACAACCGCCACCGCCATGTCTGCCAGAAGTGAATGGAAATGAAGTTCATTTCGGTAAGCGAAGCCACCTTCTTCCCAGAACATCCATGGAAACCCCACGGCGCGAATGCCGTCCTGAAATCCGTGAGGCGACGACCAATAGAAATACGACAGCAAGTTTATCCCGAGGAAACACGCGAGCATCCCAAGGCTCACTTTGAGGAACCGCCATTTCACGGTGTCACGCGCTAAAACTCTCGCCGCACGAGCAGCTCGTGGCGGCGTTGGGATTCTTCACCTTGAACCCGCCGTCGGTCAGCGCGTCCACGTAGTCCAGCTCGCTGCCGGTCACGTAGAGCGCGCTCTTCGGGTCCACGACCACCTTCACGCCGGCGCTCTCGACGAGGAAGTCGCGGTTCTGCGGACGGTCCTGCAAGTCCATCTTGTATTGCAGGCCGGAGCAGCCGCCGCCCATCACGGCCACGCGCAGCACGCCGTCGGGCCGGCCTTGCTTGGTGAGGAGCGTCGAGACTTTCTTCGCGGCGTTGGCGGTGAGCTTGATGAGCCGTTCATCGCCGACGCGGAAGCTTGGTTGCGCGGCGGCGGCGGGTGTGGTTGCGGGTCCAGCCATCATAGGGCGCGAAGGTAGAGGCGCGCTCAAGTCACGTCAACCAAGCCGCTGCCAAGCCGCCACTGCCGATTAAGCCGGAATCTTTCTTTGGCCACAGATGAAACACAGATTGAACACAGACAAAGAACTTCATAAGGAAGACAGGAGTGCAGGAAGGAAATCTGCGTCCACTGCGTCATCCCTGCTGCCCCCTGACAAAAGTCTTTGTGCTCATCCGTGTTCAGTCCGTGTTGCATCCTTGGCTGAATTGCGCGGTCCGGCTCACACGCGCTTGTCGTCCAGCGACTGCGAGATGACGCTCGGGTTGGGCCGGGGCCGGAGGAGATGGGCGATGATGCTGCCCGCCACGACGAGCAACGCCACGGCGGCGGCGAGATAAGCCCAGCCGCCCTTGCGCGCTGCGGGCGACGCGACGGCGAGCTGACCGACGGGCTTGGTCGGCTGCGGGGCAACAGCGGAAGCCTTCGTTTCAGGCACGGGCGGAACTTTCTTCGTTTCGGGCTGGGCTAGCTTCGGGGCAGGCACAGCCGGGGCGGTGACGGCGGCGGGCGCGTTGGTGATGCGTGGCGGTGCGTTCGTCGCGGCCTTGGTGACGGCGACTTTGGGAGCGGGTGACTTCGTGGTGAACAGCCTCGGTGGCGCGTTGGTCGGGACGAGGATGGGAATGTTTTTGGGTTTCGTGGTCGCGGTGGCCGTCGTGTTTGTGGCGGGCTTCACGGCGGGCGGGTTGGTGGCCGCGGTCGGGACAGGGGGAGCCGGCTTCGTTGCGACGACGGTTGTGTTCGTCGGCTTGGGCAGGGCGGGTTTGGTTTCAATAACACGCGCTTCGAGCGGCTTGGCGGGCGGGGCGGAAGTCCCGGCGGGCGGACGGAGCAGCTCGACTTTCGCGAGTGCGTTGGACGCGTCCACAACGCTCTTGGGCTGACGCAGCGCGGGCGGAATCACCGGAGGAATCGCCGGTGTCACCAACACTTCCTTCGGCTTCGACACGACAGGCTGCGGCGCGGGAGCCGGAGGCTTCGGAGTTTCTATCACCGGCTTGGGCGAAGGTGACGAAGTGACTTTGGTTTCCGGTTTCGGCGAGGGCACGGGCAGCGGCAGTGCGGGAAGGCTTGCTGTTGCGTCTGGCTTTGCAGGCGTCGCAGTTGGCGGCGTCGCGGGTTCAGGTTTCTTCGCGGTCGTGACAATCGGCACGGGTTCTGATGGCTTTGGCGTTGGCGGCGTGGGCTTCGGCGCGGGAGCGAGCGTCGCGATGGTGTTCGTCTGCGGCTTAGGAGCCGGAGTGGGCAAGGTAGTCGGCGGCGGAGGAGTTGTTTTCGGCGCGGCGACTTCCGGTGGTTTGCTGGCGACGAGGTTCGTGCTGACGGTGGCCGGCGGAGTGAGCGCGGAAGGTTTCGGTGTTGGTGCGGTGACGACAGAAGTCGGCGCATTGGTCGGCACAACAACTTTCGGTGCGGGGACAGCGGGCGGCGGGGGAGTTGGAGCGGGCGGCACGACGGCGGGCGTTTGCACCAGCAGCGGTGCGGGCGCGGCAATTATCTCCGGCATCGGCAGGCCGATGTCCTCCAAGCCGCCGCGCACCGCCCAGTGAGTGAACTCGCCGCGCTGCGTCACGAGCGCCGTGACGAACGGCATCTTCGTGGAGCGCATCTCACTGGCGCGTTTGCCGTAGGTGACGTTGATGGGGCGGTCGAAGGGCGTGCCCACGATCACGTCGGTGCCATCGGAGATGAGCACGATGGTGAGATTTGTCGCAATGGCGAGCGCCTGGCCTAGCTCGGCGAAAACAGGGCGGAGGTTGGATTTGCCGCGGAACTTTTGCTGCGCGAGGAATTCGTAGGCGCGGTTCGCCAGCGCGATGTTCAAGTCCGGCGTCCAGGCGTTCAGCGGAAACTCCCGCGTCAGCACCGTGTCGGCGTAAGTCCAGACGGTGAAGACATCGCCCTCCTGCATCCGCCCGCCGAGGCCGGTGACAACGAGCCGGTGTGTGGTGCGATGGAGGCCGTCCGCGTAGCGCTGCATCGCGGCGGAAGTGTCCACGACGAAAAGGTAGCGGCAGTCCGGCGTGATGGGCGAGGGGCCGACGGGCGGGATGGGCACGAGCTTGTTGACGACCGGGCTGGCCGGCCTCGGCGCGGCCGCGAAGCCGGCGGACGCGAGAAACGTCAGTGCGAGCAGGCAGCCGATTGTTTTGAGCCGGGCCATCAGTGCGGTTGCTTGAACCGGGAGCGCTCGCGCCGATTGTGTTCCTTCAAGTCGAGAGCCATGTCACGATTCGCCTCACCCGTCATGCGCAGGAAATTCTCGCAGCTTTGGGCCATGCCGCCAAAGGAATTCACCGTGTCGCGCTCGGCAAAGTCGTTCGTGATGACGAGCACTTCGCCGAGCTGGCTCAAACGGTAAGCGGCGCGCTCAATCATCTCGTCCGCCGTCTGGCCGGCGCGCGAGTAGAGCACCTCGACCTCGCGCGTCGAGTGCGTCTGCGGTGTGCCCTTGGGCGCGCCACCGCCGTCGAAGAAAATCGTGACTGGTGTGTGCGTGGCGTCGTGATATTGCGTGAGCTGCTGGATGAGCGCCTCGCGCGCGGCGGCGGAATGACGCGCGCAGCCCTCGGCCAGTTCCGGCCAGGCGTGCAGGAGGCTGTAGCCGTCCACGAGAATGCGGAGCAGAGGCACAGCAGCAAAGTAGCAGCGGGCGGGAAGGCGGGAAGCGCGAATTTTGTGGCGGTCAGTTCACCGCCGCGTCGGCCACGCGCTTGAGGTAGTCGAAGGCGTAAATCCCCGTGCCGTGGCCGTCGGCCCAGAGCGGCTGCATCCCGTAGCCGCCGACCAGCCCGATGCGCGTGAGCTGGAACGCGGCGGGTGTGTAAGGTTTGTCCGGGTTCTTGTAGAGGTTGCCCATGATGTCCACCTCGCCCTTGCAGCCGGCGCACGGGCACGCGCGGCGCAGCGTCTCCAGCCGCACGAAGCTCTCCGTGCCGTCGTCCCACTTGATGGCGAGTTCCGCGCCAACCGGCTGCATGTCCACTGGTCGCATGACGGGAGCTTACGCAGAACTATTCTTCAGCCACAGATGAAACACAGATGAAACACAGACAAACCGTCGGCTCGTCCGGCAGAAATCCTTGAAACCAACGGGGCGGCCGTTTGTGTTCAATCCGTGGCTCAACTGCGTTGTTCCAGATCAATGCGGGCCAGCCGGTCACAACCCGCTTCGCGCCTCACACCAATGCGTCGTGGCAGTATTTCACAGCGCGGGCGATCTCCGTCATCCGGTCGGAGCCGGCGGGAATTTTGTATTCGAACTCGATGGTGGCCTGGATGGGCCACTGGTTGTCGCGGATCAGCCGCAGCACCTCGGTGATGGGCGTGTCGCCCTCGCCGAACGGGGTGTTCGGGCCGTTGCCTTTCTTGCGGTCCTTGATGTGGACGTGCGTGATGCGGTCGTGGTGCTTCGTGATGAACGGAACCGGCGAGCCGTGATCGCCCGCGACGAAATGCCCGATGTCCACGTTGGCGCCGTTGTGTTCCGCGAGCGCGAACGCCTTCTCCCAATGGTCCGGCCCGGTGGCGGCGTGGCCGTGGTAGCCGACCATGAGCTTGTGCTTGTCCGCGAACTGGCCGACCCGTTTGTGATCGTCATCGCTCTTGGAAATCTCCGTGGAGATGGCCCGCGCGCCGAGTGTCTTGGCCAGCGTGAAGACATAATCCAATTCCTTCTCGGTCATCTTGAAGATGCCGTCCACCTTGACAATCTCGATGAGAACACCGGCTTCGTCGTATTTCTTGCGGAACTCACGGGCGCGATCCATGGAGACGGATTCACGCCAATGGCGGAGGTCCTTGGCGTTGGCCTCGGCGGCGCCGGCGGGGACGACCGCGTTCTTGGGGCTGACCAGTTTGGCCGGTGCGCCGAGAAACGCCTCGACCGGTTGCGTGCGCAGCTCGAGGGCGCTGACGCCGAGTTGCACGCAGTTCTTGAGCACGTCGTCGCCGCTCATCGCCATGTTGGCGAAGCTGTAGGGGACGTTGAGTCCGATCTGGACGCCGGCGAACTTGGAGTTCGGCTTCGCGGCCGCGGCGGCGAGCAGCGGATGCGCGGCGGTGATGAGGCCGGCCGCCGGCAGAGCGCCGAGGGCCAGCTTCGTGAATTCACGACGGGTGCAGGATGACATGGGTTGATTCCTTTCTAAACTGACAGGGGATTGCAATGGGCCGCTTCGCCGAAACTGTAAGCAGTCATGTTCGTTGGGCGCATCACCGGCATCCTTCGGCCTGCCCGCTCCAAACGGCAAGCTCGATTTTGACGGCTCCTTCTCCGCTTAAGCCTTCGCGCCCTGCTTCGCCGCGTTGGCCCACCGCCGCTTCGCGCCCGCCACCATTCTCGCTTTCGCCTCCGGGCTGATGATGCGCTTGGCCTTCGGTGGCGCGGTCGTGCCAGCCTGCTGCGCATGCACCCTTGCCCATCTGGCCTTGGCGGCGGCGACAATGGCGGCGCGGCCCGCCGCGCTCATCTTCCGCTGCTTCTTTGGAGCCGCCGCAGCCTGGCCGCTCGTGGTGTGGCCCCTCAACTTCGCCCATCTGGCCCTTTGGGCGACGGCCATCTTCGCCTTGGTCGCGGCGCTGAAATGACGTTTGCCTGGGGTGGCCTGGCTGCTCGCTGCCGTGCCGCCGCCGCCTGCGCCACCCAGCACGCTGTTGATGGCTTTCAACCGGGCTTCGATGCGGGCTTTCTCGTTCTCGAGCGCGGTTTTGAGGGCCAGATATTTGCTGATGTCAGTTTTCATGGGGCGAGCGTAAGGGGCCGGGCCGGGCCTTACAAGTCTCTCTGTTCGCCAATGATTGAACATTCCGGCCCGCTTTCAGTCCGAGTTTCCATGAAGGCAAAGAGTTCAGTTCCTTGGCCGGCGATTGCAACCGGTCAAGTGTGGCGGATGAACGACACCACCTGTCACATCGGCGAGGTGGGCAAGCGGCTCGTCCACTACAAGATGTTCAAGGGCAAACCCACCCGCATCGCGCCCACGCTGGGCAACAAGGAAGTCCTGGCCAAACATTTGAAGGCCAAGAAAGCCGTCTTGGTGCAGTCATAACCGGCCTGCTTTCGCCGGCCCGCGCAACGGGCTGGCGGACGCTAAAATTCCGCGCCGCAGCCGATGACTTCGCGCCCGGCGATGCCTGCCACGAGGAGGCTTGAGCCGGAGCAGCCAACCGGCCAGCATCGCGGCGTGAAATCACCTTCGACCACGCACCCATCAGCTTTGGATCGCAAACCGGTTGCGCCCTGGCTGCGCTGCTGGCTCGTGGGGCAGATGCTTGCGACGGTGACTCTGTGCCCACCGCCGGTCATCGCGCAGGAGCAGGCCGCCGACTTCCGAACGATCCGCGCCAAAGTGGACGACCTCCCCGTCCTCGTCATCGCCCCGCCGGAAACCAAGGGCCGTCCGCTTGTGATCTGGCTCACCGGCTTCAGCGGCCAGAAGGAATCCGTGGAAGTCCAGCTCCGTGAGTTCGCGAGGCACGGCTTCGTCGCGTTGAGCTTCGATCCCTTCCAGCACGGCGAACGGCGCATCGAGCCAAACGCGGAACTCGTCAAACGCGTGCGCGGAAACATCCGGCGGTTCTTCTGGCCCATCCTCGCCAAGTCCGCGGAGGAGACGCCCAAGGTCATTGACTGGGCCATCCAGACACTGGCCGTCCGGCGCGAAGCGGGCATCGGCGGCATCTCGATGGGCGGCGACATCTCCGTGGCCGCCGCCAGCGTGGATCCGCGCATTGTCGCGGTGTCCGCCTGCGTTGCCACGCCGGACTGGCTGCGTCCCGGCTCCTTTGAACCGCCGGGCGAGCCGGATGCGGCGGCGCAGGCCGACTACGACCGGCGCAATCCCCTGACCCATCTGAACCTCTACCGGCATCGGCCCGCCATCGCCTTCCAATGCGGCGCGGTGGACCAGCAAGTTCCGCCCGATGGCGCGACGCGCTTCGTGGCCGCGTTGAAACCGCTCTACGGCGAACAAGCCGGCCGGCTGGTTGTGAACTTGGAACCCGACGTGCCCCATCGCTTCACGCCCCTGATGCTGACCAACTCGGTCCAGTGGTTCACCCAGCATCTCAAGCCCTGAGCCGTCCCGGCATCATTCCGCCGCCAACGAGCACGGAGAAAACGCGACTCAATTCACAAACTGGGTGAAATGACTCACCTTAAACGTGAAACGAGCCACACTTTTGATGAGTCATATCACAAAAAACGTGACTCATAATACAAAATGGATGAATCAATTCACACAATTCGTGACTCGTAATACAAATAACGTGACTGGATTTACAAAAAACGTGACTCAATTCACGCGTGATGCGACTCAATTCACATTTTCAGTGAAATCACTTACGCGCCGCGTCACTTCTCTATCGGAAAAGGAAAGGCCGCGCGGCCGCGCGGCCCTCGCTTCCACATTGCAAGCCATTGGCAACCAACCTCATGCCATTTCCCAGTGGGAATTGGTAGAAACGCCGGGAGTGTTTGCGCTTCCACTCCCTCTCCCTTCATCGGATGAGGGGAGAGAACCCACGGCCTGAGCGCCGCGCTTTGTGCCCCTGAACCGGAGCGGAGCGCCGATTTCCAAATCGGCAGGCAACGGCGCATCTGGCCCGTGCCGATTGGGAAATCGGCGCTCCGGTTCATGGGCAGGGTCGGGGTGAGGGGTTGCGTGCGTCGGCGTGGGTGGCCGACCCCTCATCCGGCCTGCGGCCACCTTCTCCCCTCGCTGCGCGAAGGGCGAAGGCCCGCACCGTGGTGCTATATGCATGCCACCGGTTGCCGGTGAGAATTGGCATCAGGCCGGCGGAGGCGTCCCGCCGGCGGGCGGGGTGCCGCGATTGCCCTGTCCGGCGAAGAGCCGGGCAATCCGGGCGTAAATCGGGTCCGCGCCGGGCAGCACGTCCAGATTGCCGCCCATGTAATCGTAGTATTTGCGGGTCTTGGTGTAGCGCGCATCCGCCACGAGCGCCTTGGTGTCCTGCACCAGTTCCAGTTGCACTGTCAGGTAGGACTCCAACTGCGCCAGCCCCGCGTGCTGTTCCTCGAGCAAGCCCCACTCAGTCACGTTCACCGTGCCGGGGACCGTGGCGGGGTTGGCCCGGGCATCGGAATAGGCATCCGCCACATACGGCTCGCGGCCCCCGGCGATGCTGGAGAGCTTCTTGCGGTCCGCATCGCTGACCGTGGCCAGCACGGGGAAGAGGGCCATGCCCGCGTTGACTTTTGTGGTGATGTTGTCCCGCGCAGTCTGCGGGAACGCCACGGCTACATTGGGGGGTGCTCATAGTTTGTTTTGGGTTGGAGTCGAGGCAAGGTTGCACAACTTCCGGCAGCGCGCAAGGGACTTTCGCCTGAAATCCCGCTGCATGTAGCGCAGTATCCCACCGGACGGAACGGCAGGGCGCGTCACTCCGTGCGCGCTGCCGACCCAGAAGTCTTCCATCGGCGGAATGCCGACGATGGTGGCGCTTGGCAAAACGATTTTCTATTCGGGTAAAATGTTTTCAAGTTCAGGTCAACTTAGAGAAAAAAACTTCCGCTCGTCATCCAAATCCTTTCAATCGAAAACCACCTGCTCGCTCAATCAAATCCCGGTTCAATCGCTGATGGGCGCTGATTCGTTTCAACGCAACGACGTGGAGGCGCAAAGAATTTCAATCCGGGTGAACACCGATGCGGTTAAGAATGTCCTCGTATCCAAAACGGCTCATCAGAGCCATCAACAATGCGACGCGTGATACAGGAACGAGAAGGGCACTGTTGTCCTTGATATTTGACTGGAATCGGCCACGCAATACCAATGGAAGACAAGACTCAGGAGTAAAATCGATTGGTTCAACGCGCTCATGTTCACCGACGGACAACCGCTCCCTGACCTTCTTAAATGCAATGTTCAAGTCAACGAGAACGATAAGATTCGCATACAAGAATTGCCACTCCGTTGCTATCCCAAGTATCTTGAAACGGGCATTCCTAACGTCGAGGCTAGAGGCTATCCCAAAACCCTTGAACGTGAAAAGCGAAACGCTGTCTGACGAC